>CAUJJX010000158.1 GCA_963205165.1 Pseudomonadota bacterium
GGTTCATCTCGTCGAGGAACGCACGCTTGCGCGTGCGCTTGCTCGAAAGCTCAAATCCCGTGTTCGCAAGGCTCATCTGTTTCATGTCGCGAATGTGTCAGATCCAAACCGGATGCGGGTGGGTTTTGCAGAGCATCCCTAACAGGCTGTTGAAAATCGAAAATCACGCCTCGGAATCGATTGAAATTGCCTATCGATATGCGCAGCAGACCGACCCAGCAACCGTTTTCAAGGGCCAACGACCGCGCTCAAGGGCTACCGAGGTTAAATTCCCGAAGCGCCGATAGAGAAAACCTATCGCTATTGCCGATCGAGAACAGTACTTCAACAGCCTGCTAACAGCTGCTTCGACCATCTCCCGCCGCGCCGGAGTTCACCTCGACATCCACCCCAGCCGGCGCATCGCCGTCCTCTTCCTGCGCCTGTTCCGCTGGTGACGCCGACTCGGATTGCGCCGCCCGCTCGAGGAGTGAATCCATGTCTTCCAGTGGGGGCAACTCCTCCAGGGAGCGCAGGCACAGGTCGTCGAGAAACTGCTGCGTGGTACCGAACAGGGTCGGGCGTCCGGGAACCTCCCGGTGGCCGAGCGCCTCGATCCAGCCACGGCTCTCGAGCGCCTTCAACACCGGGGCACTCACGGTCACGCCACGGATGTCCTCGATGTCGCCGCGAGTGACAGGTTGTCGGTACGCGATGATCGCCAGGGTTTCCATCACGGCCCGCGAGTACCGCGGCGCACGCTGTGGACTCAGCCTGTCGAGTACGTGCTGGAACTGGGGGCGGGTCTGGAATCGCCATCCGCTTGCCACGGAGACGAGTTCGACCCCGCGGCCGTCCCATTCCTGACGCAGATCATCGAGAAGTCGGCGCAACGTATCCGCGTCGAGCTCGTCGTCGAAAAGACGCTTCAGTTGCGAAAGCGGCAACGGCTCGGCACTCGTCAGCAACGCTGTCTCGAGGATCAGCTTCGCCTGCCTGGGGTCAATCGAAGGTGCTTCCATCTCTCACACGGACGTAAATGGGCGCGAATGCCGCCTGCTGGGTGATTGTCACCAGATATTCCTTCCCGAGCTCCAGGATCGCCAGCAATGTCACGACCATCTCTGGCACACCGCGCTCCGGCGAGAACAGCTCGGTGAACTCCATGAACGCCCGGTCCCGCAGTGCCCGGAGGATCCGGGTCATGTGGGAGCGAACGGACAATTGCTCCCGGGTGACCTTGTGGTGCCGCGACATCTTGGCGCGCGACAACAGCCCGACCCACACCTGGCGAAGATCCTCGGGACTGACATCCGGGAACCGCGTGACGGCCAGCCTTTCTCCGACTGCGACCTGCACGAGGGTGTAGTCACGGCCGGCCTGCGGTATGGCCCCGACCCGCTCCGCCGCCAGCTTCATCTGTTCGTACTCGAGCAAGCGGCGGACGAGTTCGGCCCGGGGATCCTCGGGCTCGGACCCGCTTTCCGCTGACGGCTTGGGAAGCAGCATCCTCGACTTGATCTCGATCAGGAGCGCCGCCATCAGGAGGTACTCGGCTGCAAGCTCGAGATGTGAATGCCGCATGCCCTCGACGTACGACAGGTACTGACGGGTCAACGACGCCATCGGGATGTCGAGCACGTCGAGGTTGTGCCGCCGGATCAGGTAGAGCAGCAGGTCCAGCGGCCCCTCGAACGACTCGAGGATCACCTCCAGGGCATCCGGCGGAATGTAGAGGTCCTGGGGAAACGCCAGCACGAGCTGGCCATAGACCTTCGCGACGCCCGGTGCGGCAGCTGGGTCGGCCTCGGCTGCCGGCGCGTTCCCTTCGATCACTGTGAGTTCGACCACGCGAGCAGGCGTCCCGGCGCCGGGACGAGGAGGCTGTCGCCGACCGAACGCATCGTTGGAAAGGCCGCGATTATCTTGCAACCGCGGTCCCGGCGCCAATTCGCCCGCTGGAGCCCCCGGTACCGGAACCCAGCTTAAGGTTTTCCACGCCATTGCCGTTACCCCGTTGGAATCGATGGAGTGACGCACTGGTCCGCCACGCACCCTGCATGCGCGGACCGGGCGAAGGCAGACCACTTCCAACAGCTGTGTGGAGAAGACCGAGATGTCGGAGCTACTGAAGACGATCGATGCGCGCACGAAACTCGCGGGCACGAACAAGCTGGAAATCCTGATGTTCTCTCTTGGTACGGACAGTCGGACCGGACGCCGTGAGACCTATGGCATCAACGTCTTCAAGGTGCGCGAAGTCATGCGGACCCCTGAGGTGACGCGAGCGCCCGAAATGCCGTCCTCGGTGGAGGGGATGGTCAGCCTGCGCGGGAATCTCGTGCCGGTCGTCGACCTCGCGAAGTACGCGGGCATTCCGGTCGAGGCCGGCCCGCAGATCATGATCGTCACCGAGTACAACGGGCACACCCAGGGATTTCTGGTGGAAGCCGTCGACACCATCCTGCGACTCGACTGGTCCGCGATGCGTGTTCCGCCCGACATGCTGGTATCGAATCTCGGCGGCCTCGTGACGGCCGTGACCGAACTGCAGGACGGACGCCTCGTGATGATGCTCGACGTCGAGAAGATCCTCGCCGAGACGAGCCGGCAGGACGACGACCATTTATACCTGAACATCGGACAGGTGGAGACCGGCGGGCGCGCAGTCCTGTTCGCGGATGACTCCCCGGTCGCCCGCAAGCAGATCTCCAAGACGCTCGACGCGATGGGAGTGAAGTACTACTCGGCGCTGAACGGGAATCAGGCGTGGGAGGAACTCAACCGCCTCGCCACGGCCGCGGCCGCCGCCAAACGCCCCATCACGGACTTCGTGTCGCTCGTGCTGACCGACGTCGAGATGCCCGAGATGGATGGCTACATGCTGACCAAGCACATCAAGAACGACCCACGCACGGCGAAGCTGCCCGTCATCATGCATTCGTCCCTGTCGGGCGTGCAGAACCAGCAGCTCGGCCGGTCAGTCGGCGTCGACGAATACGTGTCCAAATTCGAACCCCTGAAGCTCGCCGATGCGATCGCCCGTCGCATGGTCGCCAACGACTGAACGCCACACCAGACCCCATGGAACAGCCAACCAGCCAGACCCTGCTCGACACGGTCGATGCCCGCACGAAGCTCGCGGGATCGAACAAGATGGAAATCCTGCTGTTCTCCCTCGGCACGCGGGAGATCTTCGGCATCAATGTCTTCAAGGTGCGCGAAGTGACCCGCACGCCGCCGATCACCCGGACGCCCAACATGCCGTCCGGCGTCGAGGGGGTCATCTCGCTCCGCGGCAACATCATTCCCGTCATCAGCCTCGCCAAGTTCGTGAACATCGCGGGTGCCGAAGACGCGAGCTGCGACACGATGATGGTCACCGAGTACAGCCGCCGCACCCAGGGATTCCTCGTGCACGACGTCGACCGGATCGTCCGCGTCGACTGGGACCGGGTGAAGGCCCCCGAGACCGTGCTGTCCGGGCAGGAAGGCCTCATCACCGCCCTGACGGAACTGCCCGACGGCAAGCTCGTGTCGATCCTGGACGTCGAACAGATCCTCGCCAGTGCCTTCGGTGAGGAGGCCGTCCCGGACATGGCGACGCTCGAATCCACCGAGGAGACCACGATCTTCTTCGTCGACGACTCGATGGTCGCCCGCAAGGAGATCAGCCAGGTACTCGACAAGCTGGGCGTCAAGTATCACCAGGCCAACAACGGTCTCGAGGGCTGGGACCGTCTCAAGGGGCTCGCGAGCCGCGCCCAGGCCGAGGGGCGCGATCTTTCCGAGACGATCAACCTGATCCTTCTCGATGCCGAGATGCCCGAGATGGACGGCTACGTCCTCACCCGCCATATCAAGGGTGACACTCGCTTCGACCGGATTCCGGTCGTGATGCATTCGTCCCTCTCGTCCGAGGCGAACCGTGCCATGGGCAAGAGCGTCGGCGTCGACGCCTACGTGGCCAAGTTCGATCCCGTGGTACTCGCGGACACGCTGCGTCCGCTGCTTCAACGATAAGGTCCCGCGCAACCCCCGCCGACGCCGGACTGTCGCGCTGTATTGGAGATGTAACAGATGAGTCAGAACTTGAAATTCCTGGTCGTGGACGATTTCTCGACGATGCGACGCATCATCCGGAATCTTCTCAAGGAGCTCGGATTCACCAACGTGGACGAGGCCGAGGACGGCGTCGCCGGACTGGCGAAGCTGCGTGGCGGTGACTTCGACTTCGTCATTTCCGACTGGAACATGCCGAACATGACGGGCATCGAGCTGCTTCGCGCGATTCGCGCCGATGCCGCCCTGAAGCACCTGCCGGTGCTCATGGTCACCGCCGAAGCCAAGAAGGAAAACATCATCGAAGCCGCGCAGGCCGGGGCCAGTGGCTACGTGGTCAAGCCGTTCACTGCAGCAACGCTGGACGAGAAGCTCGGCAAGATCCTGCAGAAACAAGGAGTGTCCCAATGAGCGCCTCGCATCAGGATTCCGACGAACTCGAAGCGCTGTTCGACAGCATCGTCGCGGAAACCCGGATCAAGGAAACACCGCCGGAACCGGCCGCAGTCGCGCCCGCACCGAGCGCGCCAGCGGCGCCCGGCGATGCCTCCGAGAGCGCGATCGCGAACGACGTCATCTCGCGCATCGGACACCTCACCCGCTCGCTCCACGACAGCATGCGTGAACTGGGCTACGACCGTGTCATCGCGAAGGCCGCCGAGGCGATCCCCGACGCCCAGGACCGTCTGCGCTACGTCGCCGACATGACCGAACAGGCCGCCTGCCGCACGCTGGCCGCCACCGAGACGGCCCAGCCCCTGCAGGAGCAAATGGGCAGCGAGGCAACGGCGCTCTCCAGGGACTGGGATCGCCTCTACGGCAACGAACTGTCGGTCGACGAATTCAAGGCCCTCGCAAGCCGCACACGCGAGTACCTGCAGACCGTCCCGACCCGCACCAAGGCCACCAACCAGCAGTTGCTGGAAATCATGATGGCCCAGGACTTCCAGGACCTCACCGGTCAGGTCATCAAGAAGATGATGGACATGACGCAGCTCGTGGAGAAACAGCTGCTCGAACTGCTCATCGAGTACGTGCCGCCCGAGCGTCGCGAGCATCTCGACACCGGCGACCTCGCAGGTCCGGTGATCCACGGACGCCACGGATCCGAAACCGTGACCGACCAACGCGGCGTCGACGAGCTCCTCGAGAGCCTCGGCTTCTGATGGGCCTGCGGACAGGAGACACGCGATGAGCGATTTCGGCGGAATGGAAGAACTGCTTCAGGACTTCCTGACCGAAGCCAACGAGCTGTTGTCCGACGTGGACAACAAGCTGCTGGATCTCGAGAAGCGGCCGGACGATGCAAAGCTGCTGAACGACATCTTCCGGGGCTTCCACACCATCAAGGGTGGTGCCGGCTTCCTGAATGTCGACGAGCTGGTGAAGCTGTGCCACCTGACGGAGAGCCTGTTCGACCGGCTGCGCAACCGCGAGCTGCGGCTGTCGGCCGAGCTGCTGGACGTCATCCTGTCGGCGACGATGTGCGTGCGCGAGATGTTCGGCGCGCTCGAACGCAGCGTGCTGCCGCACCCGGCGGACGCCGACATCCTCACGGCCCTGCAGAACGCGCTCGACGGCAACCAGTCTGCGCCTGCAGCAGCCACTGAAGCTGCGGCACCGGCGGTGACCGCCGCACCCGCGACGGCCGCAACTCAGCCGACCACCGTCGCAGATGGCGAGCCCGACTGGCAGCTGCTTTACGACGGCCTCCTCGGTCGCGAGCACGTCGCCGCCGCCCCGGCGTCGGAGCCCGGCGCGGCCGCCGCGGCGCCCGTGCACGAGGTCGTGCCGCACCGAGAACCGGGGCGACGCGCGATCGACCAGCCCGAGGCCGAAGGGGCCCGGGCCGGACGCCGCGACACCGACAAGGTCGTCGTCGCCCAGGAAACCACGATCCGGATCGACACGAACCGCCTCGACCAGGTACTGAACCTGTCCGGCGAGATCGGACTCGCGAAGAACCGCCTCAACTGCCTCCGGACGGACATCCTCTCCGGCAAGACGGACACCGAGACGCTGCGTGCCCTGGACGAAGCCACGAGCCATCTCGACCTGCTCGTGAGCGACCTGCAGAACGCGGTCATGAAGACGCGGATGCAGCCGATCGGCCGCCTGTTCCAGAAGTACCCGCGGGTCGCTCGTGACATGGCCCGGCAGCTCGGCAAGACCATCGACCTCGTCCTCGAGGGCGAGGACACCGAACTCGACAAGACGATGATCGAGGAACTGGGCGACCCGCTCATCCACCTCATCCGCAATGCCGTCGACCACGGCCTCGAATCCCCCGCGGAACGCCGCGCGGCGGGCAAGTCCGAGACCGCGATGGTCAAGCTGTCGGCCCAGCAGGTCGGCGACCACATCCGCCTGTCGATCACCGACGACGGGCGCGGCATGCGACCCGACGTGCTCAAGCAGAAGGCCCTGCAGAAGGGTCTCATCGATGCGGACACCGCCGCCAACATGGACGACCGCCACGCGCTGCAGCTCGTCTTCATGCCGGGGTTCTCCACGAAGGAGCAGGTCAGCAATTTCTCCGGCCGCGGTGTCGGCATGGACGTCGTCAAGACGAACATCCAGAAGCTGAACGGCCGCATCGACATCAAGTCGGTCGTCGGCGAAGGCACGACGTTCACGATCTCGCTGCCGCTCACGCTCGCGATCCTGCCGGTGCTCGTCGTGCGCATCGGCCAGCAGTCGTTCGCCGTGCCGCTGTCGCTCGTCCGGGAGATCATCACCATCCGGCCGGACGAGGTTCAGGAAGTGTCCGGCCGCGCCACGCTGCTCGTCCGCGACGAGGCACTGCAGATCCGCTCGCTCGCCGGCCTGCTCGGCTGGCGGCAGGAGATCCCGCCGGCCTACGGCGTGCTGATGCAGACGACAGTGAACAGCTTCATCCTCGCCGTCGACGGTTTCGTCGGTCGCGACGACGTCGTGATCAAGCCGCTCGAAGACATCAAGCCGAAGGGCATTGCCGGTGCGACGCTCTCCGGCGACGGCTCCGTCGTCCTCGTGCTCGACATGGAACAGCTCCTCGCCGATCCGCCGATCGAAAAGCGCAACGAGCTGTTCGACATGGCGGCGTGACGGAGCTCCCGTGCCCATCCGAGATATCGAACGACAACGCAGCCGGCAGGACTTCCGCCTTCCGGCCTCCTTCACGCCAGAGCTCCACGCATGACGGCCGACGCGCTTCTGCTGCGTCGACCATTGTTGTCGACCGACGGCGCATTCCGCGGCTACCGCTTCAAGTCGTCACTGAACGGTTCGGTGCAGCCCTTCCGGCAGCTCGCGGCGGCGCAGGCCGCCGGACTGCGCGCCCACGGACTCTGCATCGTGGCGGACGCGGAGACGGTCCTCGATGAACTCCTGCCCGAGGTCGCCGCAGGCGCGGTGATCTCGCTGGACACGTCCCATGCATCCGCCGTGGCCGAATGCAGGACGCGCGGACTGATCGTCTGCGTGCGGCTCGACGAGAACACGCCTGCGGTTCCCGCCGAATTCACCGCCGCCGCCTACGTGTGGCTCGAAGGTTCGCGCGACGCCGGCCTGCGGCCGCTCGCGAAGCTGGCGCAGCGGCTGCCGGGTCGTCGCATCGCGGGCAGCATCGGTGACCGCGGACAGTTCGCCGACGCGAAGGAGAACGGCGCGATCCTGTTCGAGGGCGACTGGTACGAACGCGTCCAGAGCAGCGCCCGCGCGGTGACGCCGGCCCAGGCGACCGTCCTGGAACTGATCCAGCTGGTCGGCGAGGAAGCCCCGATCGGCAGGATCGAACCGCTGCTCAAGCGCGACGCGACGCTGTCGTTCCGGCTGCTCCGCTACATCAATTCGGCCGGCTTCGGCCTCTCGTGCGAGATCCAGTCGTTCAAGCACGCCGTCTCGATCCTGGGCTACCAGAATCTCGCGCGCTGGCTCTCGCTCGTGCTCGCCACTGCCGGATCGACGCCTGCCGCGCAGGTCCTGCTGCGCGAAGCCGCGACCCGGGGCCGGCTCATGGAACTGCTGGGCGAGGCCTGCGGATCCACGAACGATCGCGACAATCTCTTCATCGTCGGCGTGTTCTCGATGCTCCCGGCGATTCTCCAGGTCCCGATGACGGATCTCGTCGAGCAGATCCATCTACCCGACGCGATCACGGATGCACTCGTCGACCGCAGCGGCCTGTACGGTCCGATCCTGCGGCTCGCCGAACAACTCGAACGCGACGCGCTCCCGACGCAACACCACTTCGCCGCGGACCTCCAGCTCAGCGGTGCACAGGTCAATCGCTTTCACCTGCAGGCGATGGCGTGGGCGGAGCAGATCACCGCGTAGAGCCCTGCCAGCACGACGGATGCAGACGAAAACGGGGCCGGCGAGGTGCAAACCTCGCCGGCCCCGTCCACATTCCCGGCCAGCCTTGCCTGGACGCAGCCCGCCCGCACGGCGCCCGCCGTGCCAGCGGGCCGTCGGTCAGCCCTTCCCGAACGTGAAGTGCCCGTCCCGGCAGTCGACCCGGATCGTGTCCTTCGGTCCGAAGCCACCCTCGAGGATCTGCTTCGCCAGCGGATTCTCGATGTGCGACTGGATTGCCCGCTTCAGCGGACGTGCCCCGTACACCGGATCGAAGCCCGACTCGGCGAGTTCCGACAGCGCGGCGTCCGACACCTCGAGCTGCATCTCCATCCGCGCGAGCCGCTGCTCCAGATAGCGCAGCTGGATCTTCGCGATCGACTTGATGTGCTTGCTGTCGAGCGCGTGGAACACCACGACCTCGTCGATGCGGTTGATGAACTCGGGCCGGAACTGCGTCTTCACCTCGGCCATCACCGCCAGCTTCACGACGCCGTAATCGCTGCCGGACATCTGCTGGATCATCTGGCTGCCGAGGTTCGACGTCATCACGATGACGGTGTTGCGGAAGTCGACCGTGCGCCCCTGCCCGTCCGTCAGGCGACCATCGTCGAGCACCTGCAGCAGCACGTTGAAGACATCCGGATGCGCCTTCTCGACCTCGTCGAGCAGGATCACGGAATACGGCTTCCGGCGGACGGCCTCCGTCAGGTAGCCACCCTCCTCGTAGCCCACGTATCCGGGCGGCGCGCCGATCAGCCGCGCGACCGAGTGCTTCTCCATGAACTCGCTCATGTCGATCCGGATCATGTGGTCGGCCGCATCGAACATGAACTCGGCGAGCGCCTTGCACAGTTCCGTCTTGCCGACGCCCGTCGGGCCGAGGAACAGGAACGACCCGTAAGGCCGGTTCGGGTCCGACAGGCCCGCGCGCGAACGCCGGATCGCGTCCGACACGAGCCGCACGGCCTCGTCCTGGCCGACGACACGGTCGTGCAGCTTCGCCTCCATCGAGAGCAGCTTCTCGCGCTCTCCCTGCATCATTCGCGACACCGGGATGCCGGTCGCGCGTGACACGACCTCGGCGATTTCCTCGGCGCCGACCTGCGTGCGCAGCAGTCGATGCTTCGGGACCTCGCCTTCGGACGTCTCGGCCTGCTTCAGCTGCGCCTCGAGCTGGGGCAGACGGCCGTACTGGATCTCCGCGAGCTTGTCGAACTGTCCCTTGCGCTGGAGGTCGGCCATCTGCAGCCGCAGGCCGTCGATCTCCTCCTTGATCTGCGCGGACCCGAGCACGACCGACTTCTCGGCCTTCCAGATCTCGTCGAGATCCGAGTACTCCTTGTCGAGCCGCGCGATCTCTTCCTCGATGATCGCGAAGCGCTTCTGCGACGCCTCGTCCTTCTCCTTGCGCACGGCCTCGCGCTCGATCTTCAGCTGGATGATCCGGCGGTCGAGCCTGTCCATCACCTCCGGCTTGGAGTCGATCTCCATCTTGATGCGCGCGGCGGCCTCGTCGATCAGGTCGATGGCCTTGTCCGGCAGGAAGCGGTCGGTGATGTAGCGGTTCGAGAGTTCCGCCGCGGCGACGATGGCCGGGTCGGTGATCTCGACGCCGTGGTGGACCTCGTACTTCTCCTGGAGGCCCCGCAGGATCGCGATCGTGTCCTCCACGCTCGGCTCGTCGACGAGCACCTTCTGGAAGCGGCGTTCGAGCGCGGCGTCCTTCTCGATGTACTTGCGGTACTCGTCGAGCGTCGTGGCACCCACGCAGTGCATCTCGCCCCGCGCGAGCGCCGGCTTCAGCATGTTGCCGGCATCGATGGCGCCCTCGGCCTTGCCGGCGCCGACCATCGTGTGGATCTCGTCGATGAACACGATGATCCGGCCCTCGTCCTGCGCGACCTCCTTCAGCACCGACTTGAGACGTTCCTCGAACTCGCCGCGATATTTCGCGCCGGCAAGCAGCGCCGCCATGTCGAGCACGAGCACGCGCTTGTCCTTCAGCGACTCGGGCACCTCGCCGTTCACGATGCGCTGCGCGAGGCCCTCGACGATCGCCGTCTTGCCGACGCCGGGCTCGCCGATCAGCACCGGGTTGTTCTTCGTGCGGCGCTGGAGGATCTGGATCACGCGGCGGATCTCGTCATCGCGGCCGATCACCGGATCGAGCTTGCCGTTGCGGGCGCGCTCGGTCAGGTCGAGCGTGTACTTCTTCAGCGCCTCGCGCTGCCCCTCGGCTTCCTGGTTCTGCACCGACTCGCCGCCGCGGACGGCCGAGATGGCCTGCTCGATCGCGGCCTTCGTCCCGCCGTGCTGCTTCAGCAGCCGGCCCGTCTCGCCCTTGTCGTCGGCGAGCGCGAGCAGGAACAGCTCGGACGCGATGAACTGGTCGCCGCGCTTCTGCGCTTCCTTGTCGGTGACGTTGAGCAGGCCGCCCAGTTCGCGCGACACGCTGATCTCGCCGCCCGTGCCCTCGACGCTCGGGAGCCGCTCGATCGCGCCCTTCAGCGCAGTGCCGAGGGCCTGCACATTCACGCCCGCGCGCTGCAGGATCGAGGCCGTCGACCCGTCGTCCTGCTGGAGCAGTGCCGCGAGCAGGTGCTGCGGCTCGATGTACGCGCAGTCGCGCCCGACGGCGAGACTCTGGGCATCGGCAAGCGCCTGCTGGAACTTCGTGGTCAGTCGATCGAATCGCATGGATTCCGTCTCCCGTGGGGTTGGCTGGTTGTCACGGGAGTTGGGGGCGGCCGCGGCGTTTTCAACGGGCCGCGGCTTTGCCCGCCCGGACGAAAGTGGCACAGTCGGCCGTCATCCCCGACCTTCCGGAGTCCGCACGATGCAACGCCATCTTCCGCTCGCCATCGCCCTCCTCGTCCTGCCGGCCGCGGCGATCGCCGACACCGACATCGCCGCCGAGACCACGCAGGCCCGCCAGACCGCCGGCCAGCTCGTCCAGCAGACGGGTGCCGCCCTCAAGAAGGAACTCGCCGCCACCGGGCCGGAAGGCGCCATCGGCGTCTGCCGGCAGGTCGCCCCGGACATCGCCGGGCAGCTCTCGCGCTCGACGGGTTCGCGTGTCGCGCGCGTCAGCCTGAAGGTCCGCAACGCGACGCTCGGCCATCCGGACGCCTGGGAACAGGAAGTACTCGCCGAGTTCGACCGCCGGGCCGCCGCGGGCGAGAAGCCCGAGACGCTGGAACGCGCCGAGGTCGTGACCGAACCGGCCGGGAAGTTCTTCCGGTTCATGAAGGCGATCCCCGTGCAGCCCATGTGCCTGTCGTGCCACGGGACCGCCGAGACGATCCCGGCGAACGTCGCCGCGAAACTCGCGACCGAGTACCCGCGCGATCGCGCGACCGGCTACCGCGCCGGCGAGATCCGCGGTGCGGTCACGGTGAAGAAGCCGCTCGCGGAATAAGTCTCCCGTGCGGGCTCGCGCCGCGGACGCCCCCACCCGGGATCGGCCGGGGTGATTCGCGGCGCCGCCCGCACCGGACATGCGGCGCCGCGCCACCGATCCACCCCGACGCCCCCCCACGGAACCCACCGACGATGGACGACACGATCATCCAGATGGCGTTCGTGCGCTTCTTCGGCGGGGCGCTCGCCGGGATCCTGATCGGCGGTCTGGTCGCGTGGCGCCGGGGCGCCGAGGCCGGCATCGGCACCGGTTGCCTGGTGATCGGTCTCGTCGGCTTGCTCGGCGCTGCGCACGCAGGCTGGCACCGCTGGCACGCGATCGCCGCGACGGCCGAAGCGCAGGGTGTTCTCGTCGCGACCGCATCGGACCTCGACACCGCGGGCCGCCCCCCGGGCGAGTCGCGCGGACCGGTCGTGCGCTTCACGACGCCCGATGGACAGACCCATCGCGTCACAGGCCTCGGCGGCAGCCAGTCGCAGCGCCATCCGGGCAACGCCGTGCCGGTGCGCTACCCGCCGGACGACCCGTCCGCGGCCGTCATCGCGGACTTCCAGCACCTCTGGGGCGGCGTCGGGGCGCTCGTGCTGTTCGGCACGATGCCGACGCTGTTCGGGCTGTACTTTCTGGTCGGCGCGGGGCGCGAGGACACCCCGCCTGGCGGCGCGCGCCCCGCCAGGCGGACGAGGCCACCCGCCAGCCGACACGCACGAACGAAGTCGAAGGCACATGAAACGTCGCGCGCCGGTGCGACATCGCCGGTCCGCGCACCGTCGCGCACGCGCCGCGAACACCTCGCCGCGCATCTCACCCGCGGCGGCAACCTGATGTTCGCCGGATCGTTCGTCGTGCTCCTGCTCGACGCCGGGAGCCTTGCCCGCAGCCTCGGCTTCGCGTTCTCGACGATCGCTGGCGCGTGCCTGCTCTACGTGCTCGCGTGCCGGGCGGGCGGGGAACGCGGTGGCGCGGCCGGCATCTTCGCGATCGTCGGCGTCGCGTTCCTGATGTTCGGCGTCGGGATCCTGCTTCTGGCCTGAGCCATCGCGGCGTCGGCAGCCCCCGATCGCCGGTTCAGGGCGGCCGGGGGCACGCGCCGCGCGCAGTCCGAGTCAGCCGCCGTTCGCGGCCGCCTCCGGCACCGGATAGTCCGGCGGCAGCAGGCCGTGCGTCATCGCCATCCGGACGACCTGCGCCGTGTTCGACACGTCGAGCTTCTGGCGGATGTTCCACTGGTGGTTCGCGACGGTCTTGTACGAGAGCGACAGGATCTTCGCGATCTCGCCGATCGCGTGCCCGGCGACCAGCAGCCGGAACACCTCGAACTCCCGCGCCGAGAGCCCCTGCAGCGGGTTCTCGTTGCCGGGCAGCATCTGCACCGCGAGTTCCTGGGCCATGTCGTGACTGATGTAGAGCTTGCCCGCCGCGACGAGCCGGACGGCTTCGACGAGCACCTCCGGCGCGCTCGATTTCGTGACGTAGCCGCGCGCCCCGGTCTGGAGCGCCCGCGACGAGAACACGACGTCCTCGTGCATGCTGAACATCAGGACCCGCGCCGTCGGCTCCCGGGCGATGATCCGCCGCGCCACCTCGATGCCGCCGATGCCGGGCAGCGTGATGTCCATCACGACCACATCGGGCGCGAGATCGCAGAAGGCGCGATAGGCCTCGTCGCCGTTGGACGCCTCCGCGAGCACCACGATGTCCGGTGTGCCCTCCAGGAGTCGGCGGTAACCCTCCCGCACGACCGCGTGATCGTCCACCAGCAGTACCGTCGTCTTGCGCGTCATGCCTGCACTCCCGCTTCACCAGGGCCTGTCGACACTGCGTTCGCACTGGCATCCACAGTGTCGACAGGCCCTGCCGGCACCCGGGCGCGCACTTCCGTGCCGCGCCCGGGGCCGCCTTCCACCGAGAAACGGCCGCCGAGCGACTCGATGCGCTCCCGCAGCCCCACCAACCCCAGTCCGGCCCTCGGCTCGCGACTGTCGAATCCACATCCGTTGTCCCGCACGAACACCGCGACCGCCACGCCACCTTCCTCGAAGGCGATCCCGATCTCGACCTCGCTCGCCCCGGCATGCTTCGCGATGTTCGTGAGGCACTCCTGCACCATCCGGTAGAGCGTGATGTTCACGACCTCGCCGAGATTCTCCGCCCGGTCGTCGGCATCGAACGCGCAGCGCACGCCGGGCTGGCGCCGCCGCCACTGCTCGATCGAATACTGCAGCGCCGACACGAGCCCCAGTTCGTCGAGCGCCACGGGCCGCAGCCGGCGCATCAGCTCGCGCGCCACGTCGTACACGTGATCGCTCAGTTCGACGATCGACTGCGCGGTCCCGCGGACGTCCTGCGGCATGTCGCCGCGATCGCGGATCGACACGGCGTCGATCTTGAGCGCGTTGAGCCACTGCCCCATCTCGTCGTGCAGCTCGCGGGCGATGTGCCGACGCTCCTCCTCGAGCATCTCGATCCCGCGCTGCGCGAGGAGGCGGTTCTCGGCGAGCGCCGTCGCGAGTGCCGTCCGGACGTCCTCGAGCGCCGTCACGTCCGCGAAGAATCCGTGGATCTCCACGCGCCCCGACGGACCGCGCCGCCGCGACAGCCGGGCAATGACGGAGACGACCGAACCGTCGGTCCGGGCGAGCCGCAGCCCGGACGTCTCGATGCGCTCGCCGCGGCCGAGGGCCTCGAGGTCACGCGCCCAGAGCGACGCGTCGGCATAGAAGTCGGCGATGCGGCGTCCGATGGCATCGGCGGGTGCGGCATGACCGAGGATCCGGGCAAGCTCCGGATTGGCGAGCCGGATCGTGCCGTCACCGTCGGCGAGCATGTTGCCGGAGAGATCCTCGTGGAAGAGTTCGCGGAAGTGCGCCTGCTGCGCGTTCAGCGCCTCCTGGGCGGCGAGGCGCAGTGTCATCTCGCGCGCCGCGTGCCGCGACCGGCGCCACGAGAACCACGCGAGACCCGCGATCATCACGATGATGGCCGCCGGAAGTTCGTCCAGCTGGTAGCGCTCGAAATGCGTCAGCCAGCCGCCGATGCCTTCGGACAGTTCGAAGCGGCCGGCGAGCACGAACGTGAGCGTCGTCGCGACGACGACGAGGACGAGATCGCGCCATGCGCCGGCCTCCGCCGGGCGGCCCGTGGCCACGCTGCCGCTGCCTGATGTATCCAAGTGTGAGTGTCGTTCCGTGCTCGATTGCCGGGGAGGTCCGGCGGCGGCTGCCGTGTCCGGCCCGGGGAGATCCTGCGCACGCAGCGCACTGCCCGCCGCGACCCCGGACTTATACCGAAAAGCCCGAGGCCGTCACAAGGATGCATTCCCCCTGACGCATGACGGGAATCTTTCCCTGCTGCGGCGGTCGACTGCCCGGTGAGAGTCGTGTGCGGTACTCTCGCGCCTCGCAATTCGACCACCGCTGTCGGCGAACTCCGCCCCGGCGACGTTGCCCGCGGGACACCGCGCCACGCCGCCCCGCGGTCCGGTCGGTGCCACCCCAATCATTTCGGAGAGATCGAGCGTGATGAATCACACCATTGCCGCCCTGGCCGGCGTTCTGCTGTGCGCCGCGCAGGCTGGCGCAGCCCCCTTCGCCTATGTCCCGAACGAGAAGTCCGGAACCCTGAGCGTCATCGACACCGAGACCGACACGGTCGTGCGCAGCATCCCCGCCGGCGAGAAGCCGCGCGGGCTCGCGGCCACCGCGGACGGCACGCGCATCTACGTGAGCGACCAGCCGAAGAACGCCGTCGCCGTCGTCGATCTCGAGACCGGCAAGGTGTCCGATCTCATCGACCTCGGCGAATCGCCCGAGGGTGTCAGCATCTCGCCCGACGGCAGGTACGTCGCGGCGGCCGTCGAAGTGAGCAACTCGGTCGTGTTCGTGAACACGGCGACGGGTGCCCGCGAATTCGCCATCAAGGTGAAAGGCAAGAATCCGGAACACGCCGTGTTCTCGCCGGACGGCAAGACGATGGCGGCCAGCGCCGAGGAAGCCGACCAGGTCGACGTCATCGACGTCGCGACGCGCAAGCAGGTCGCTCAGATCCAGGTGGGCAGCCGGCCGCGCGGCATGGCCTTCACGCCCGACGGTCGCCTCATGTACGTCGCCTGCGAACTCGCCAACACGACGTACGCCATCGACTGGCAGGCCCGCAAGGTCATCGCGAAGATCGCCACGGGCAACTACTCGAACGGCGTGACGATGCATCCGGACGGCAAGCGGGTGTACGTCTCGAACGGCAAGGACGCCACGGTCTCGGTGATCGACGTCGCGACCAACACGGTCATCGCGACGGTGCCCGTCGGCAAGCGTCCGTGGAACATGGCGATCACGCCCGACGGTCGCAAGCTGTACGTCGCCAACGGCCGCTCCAACTCGGTGTCGGTCATCGACACGCAATCGAACCAGAAGCTGAAGGACATCCCCGTCGGCGAGATGCCCTGGGGCGTGGTGATCCGGTGACCTTCCCCCCCCGCCGCCGGACCCGGCAGCACGCGGCGATCGCCCGATGATCGAGGCGATCGTCCGCGGCGCACTGCAGCAGCGCATCGTCGTCGTCGTCGCTGCCTGCATCCTGCTGGCGTTCGGCCTCGGGGCCGTCCGCAAGCTTTCGGTCGATGCCTTCCCGGACGTCACGAACGTCCAGGTCCAGATCGCGACCGAAGCCCTGGGCCGTTCGCCCCAGGAAGTGGAACGGGCCGTCACGATCCCGATCGAGATGGCAATGACCGGCCTGCCCGGTCTGGTCGAGATGCGCTCGCTGAACCGGCCGTCGCTGTCGCTCATCACGCTGGTCTTCACCGAACGCACCAACCTCTACCTCGCACGGCAGATGGTCACGGAACGCCTCATCGAGGTCCGCGGCCGGATGCCCGACGGCGTGACCCCGCTGCTGGGTCCGGTGTCGTCCGTGCTCGGCGAGGTCTACCAGTACACGCTCGAGCACCCGGACGACGGCCAGCGGGCGCTCTCCGTCGACGAACTCACGAAGCGCCGCACGCTCCAGGACTGGGTCGTGCGCCCCTACCTGCGATCGATCCCCGGGGTCGCCGAGATCAACTCGACCGGCGGCTACGTCAAGCAGTACCAGGTGCTCGTCCACCCCGACCGTCTCAGCCATTTCGGCATCACGCCGGGCGATGTGTACGAGGCGCTCCGCAACAACAACACGAACTTCGGCGGCGGCGTCCTGCCGCATCACAACGACCAGTACCTGATCCGGGGTCTCGGCCTCGTGCGCAGCATCGACGACATCGGCGCCATCGTGCTGAAGGAAGTCGGCGGCACGCCCGTCTACATCCGCGATCTCGCCGAAGTGAAGATCTGGCACGAACCCCGGTTCGGCGCGATGGTGAAGAACGGCGTCACCGAAGCGGTCGGCGGCATCGTGATGATGCTGGCCGGCGAGAACGCGAAGGCCGTCGTCGCCCGCGTGAAGCAGCGCGTCGACGCGCTCAACAAGAGCGGCGCCATCCCGGACGGCCTGCGGCTCGTCCCGTACTACGACCGTTCCGAACTCGTCGACGCCGCCCTCGCGACCGTCATCAAGGTGCTGGTCGAGGGTGTGCTCCTCGTGGTCGTGGTGCTGTTCCTGTTCCTCGGCGACGTGCGCTCGTCGCTCATCGTCGTCGTCACGCTCGTGCTCACGCCACTCGTGACGTTCATCGTGATGAACAAGGTCGGACTCTCCGCCAACCTGATGTCGCTCGGCGGCCTCGCCATCGCCATCGGTCTCATGGTCGACGGCTCCGTCGTCGTCGTCGAGAACGCGTTCTCGCATCTCGGACGCAGCAGCGATGCCCTCGTCGGACGCAGCAGCGTGATCCTCCGGGCGACGCTCGAGGTCGCGACGCCGGTGCTCTTCGGTGTCGGCATCATCATCCTGGTGTTCCTGCCGCTCATGACCCTCGAGGGCATGGAAGGCAAGATGTTCGCGCCGCTCGCGTTCACGATCGCGATCGCGCTCGCCGTCTCGCTGGTGCTGTCGCTCACGCTGTCGCCCGCGCTCGCGTGCTACTTCCTGGGCGGTGGCGCCGATCACGACACGCGCCTCATCGCCTTCCTGAAGCGTCGCTACGAACCCGTGCTCGGCTGGGCGCTCGGCAATCCGCGGAAGACCGTCACGATCGCCGTCGGACTCTTCGCCGGCACCCTCGCCCTCGTGCCCTTTCTCGGCACGGCCTTCATCCCGGAGATGAAGGAAGGCTCCGTCTCGCCGAACATCATGCGCGTGCCCAACATCTCGCTCGAGGAATCCGTGCGGATGGAACAGGAGGCCATGAAGCGGATGATGCAGGTCCCCGGCGTCCGCATGGCCGTCTCGCGCATCGGGCGCGGCGAGTCGCCGGCTGATCCGGCCGGTCCGAACGAGGCCGATCCGATCGTCACGCTGAAACCGCGCAGCGAATGGCCGAAGGGCTGGACCCAGGACGACATCGCGGAACGCATGCGCGACGCGCTGTCCGACATGCCGGGCGTGCAGATCGTGATGGCGCAACCCATCTCCGATCGCGTCGACGAGATGGTCACCGGCGTCCGTTCCGACGTCGCCGTGAAGGTCTTCGGCCCCGACATGAGCGAGCTGCGCTCGCTCGCCGAACACATCGCGTCGATCGCCTCGAAGGTGCGCGGCGCCCAGGATTTCCGTATCGAGAAGGTCGCCGGGCAGCAGTATCTCCAGGTCGAGATCGACCGGCCCGCGATCTCGCGGCACGGCATGAACGTGACCGACATCCGCGACATCGTCGAGATCGCCGTCGGCGGCCGGCACGCGACCGACATCTTCGAGGGCGAGTGGCGCTTCCCGGCGGCCGTGCGGCTGCCGCACGAATTCCGGGACGACATGGGCGCCGTTGCCGACATCCTCGTCATCTCGCCGCACGGCGCCCGCGTGCAGCTGCGCGACCTCGCCCGCATCCAGGTGGTCGAGGGCCCGGCGCAGATCTCCCGGGAGTCCGGCAAGCGGCGCATCGTCGTCGGCATGAACGTCGCAGGCCGCGACCTCGGCGGCTTCGTCGCCGAGTTGAAGGCCCGCATCGCCGAGCAGCTGCCGATGCCGCCGAGCTACATCCTCGAATGGGGCGGCCAGTTCCAGAACATGGAGAAGGCGATGGGCCACCTCGCGCTCATCGTGCCGCTCACGATCGGCGCGATCTTCTTCCTGCTGTTCCTGCTGTTCCGGTCGCTGCGCTACGCCGCGATGATCATCACCGTGCTGCCGTTCGCCTCGATGGGCGGGATCGTCGCGCTGTTCCTGACGGGCGAATACCTGTCGGTGCCGGCGTCGGTCGGCTTCATCGCGCTGTGGGGCATCGCCGTGCTGAACGGTGTCGTGCTCGTGTCGTACATCTCCTCGCTGCGCGCCGACGGCAAGACCGTGAACGAAGCGATCATCGAAGGCACCGGCGCCCGGCTGCGGCCGGTGCTGATGACCGCGACCGTCGCGATGCTGGGCCTGATCCCGTTCCTGTTCGCGACGGGGCCGGGCTCGGAAGTGCAGCGTCCGCTGGCAATCGTCGTGATCGGCGGCCTCATCACCTGCACGCTGCTCACGCTCGTGGTCCTGCCGGTGATGTACGCGCTCATCGAGAACCAGATGGAACGCAAGCGCGAACGCGCCGACGCGGCTGCGCTTGCCGCGGAGCACCACGCCACGTAGCGCACCGCGTCTGCGAACGTCCTGTCCCGACCCGAGGAATCCATCGATGTCACGCACCAAGCCCGCCGTTCGCGCCCTCGTCTTCGATGTCTTCGGCACCGTCGTCGACTGGCGCGGCAGCCTGATCCGCGAAGGCCGTGCGCTCGGCGCCGCCCGCGGCATCGACATCGACTGGGCCGCCTTCGCCGACGCGTGGCGTGCCGGCTACCGGCCCGCGATGGACCGCGTGCGGGTCGGCGAGCTGCCGTGGATGAACATCGATTCGCTGCACCGGCTGATCCTCGACGACCTCCTGAAGCAGTTCGGCATCCGCAAGCTGAAGGAAGCCGAGAAGCGGCACCTGAACGAAGCGTGGCACCGCCTGCGGCCGTGGACCGATTCGGTCCGCGGACTGAAGCGGCTGAAGCGCGGCTTCATGATCTCGACGCTGTCGAACGGCAACGTCGCGCTGCTCGCCAACATGGCGAAGAACGCGGGGCTGCCCTGGGACGTCATCCTGTCGGCCGAGCTGTTCCATCACTACAAGCCCGACCCCGAGGCGTATCTCGGCGCTGCGGAGATCCTGGGGCTCGCCCCCGCCGAGGTCATGCTCGTCGCGGCCCACAAGGACGACCTGTTCGCCGCCCGCCACGCGGGCCTGCGCACCGCGTTCGTCCGTCGCCCGAAGGAATTCGGCCCCGCCGGGCTCGACCGCGATCTCCGCGACGATCGCCGCTTCGACCACAACTGCGACGATTTCCTCGCCCTCGCCGACGCCCTCGGCTGCTGAGGATCGGCAGATGGTT
>CAUJJX010000159.1 GCA_963205165.1 Pseudomonadota bacterium
CGTGATGCTCTGCCCGGCCTGCGCGCGGGCGAGATCGCCGTCGAGCGTCCGGACGAACTTCACGCGGCTCTTCTGGCCGGACGGCAGCACCGTGACTTCGTCGCCGGGGTGGATCTGGCCCGACTCGATCCGGCCGGAGTAGCCGCGGGCGCCGTCGACGCCACTGTCGCCGGGGCGCGAGACCCACTGCACCGGGTAGAAGAACGGATGGTGCTCGGCACCGCGCCCCACCTCGGCGGATTCCAGCACCTCGAGCAGCGTCGGGCCGGTGTACCAGTCGAGGCGATCGCCACGGTCGACGACCATGTCGCCTTCGAGCGCGGACAGCGGGATCGGGTCGATGCGCGCGAAGCCGAGGTCCTTCGAGAAGTCGGCGAACGCGGCGACGATGTCGCGGAAGGTCTTCGCGTCGTAGTCGACGAGGTCCATCTTGTTCACGGCGAGCACGAGATGCGGGATGCGCAGCAGGCTCGCGATGTACGCGTGGCGGCGCGACTGCTGCAGCAGGCCCTTGCGCGCGTCGACGAGGACGATCGCGAGGTCGGCCGTCGAGGCGCCCGTCACCATGTTGCGCGTGTACTGCTCGTGGCCCGGGGTGTCGGCGATGATGAACTTGCGCGACGGCGTCGCGAAGTAGCGGTACGCGACATCGATCGTGATGCCCTGCTCGCGCTCGGCCATCAGGCCGTCGGTCAGCAGAGAGAGGTCGACGGCGCCCTGGCCGCGTCCCTTGCTGGTGCGCTCGATGGACGCGAGCTGGTCCTCGAAGATCGCTTTCGTGTCGTACAGCAGGCGCCCGATGAGCGTGCTCTTGCCGTCGTCGACGCTGCCTGCCGTGGAAAAGCGCAGCAGGCCGGTGTCGACCGGCGGGAATTGTTCGATGGCGGACATCAGAAGTAGCCCTCCTTCTTTCTCAGTTCCATGGACGCGTCGGAGGTCTGGTCGTCCATGCGGGTGGCGCCGCGCTCGGTGACCCGGCTGACGGACGTCTCGGCAATGATCTCGGCGGGGTTCGTCGCCGGCGATTCGACGGGACACGTGCACGTCATGTCGCCGACGGTGCGGAAGCGCACGACGACGCGCTCGACGTGCTCACCGGCCTTCGGCTGGACCAGTTCGGATACCGGCAGCAGACCGCCCGGGCGACGCACGACCTCGCGTTCGTGGGCGTAGTAGATGTGCGGCACGGCGAGCTGCTCGCGCTCGATGTACTGCCACACATCGAGCTCGGTCCAGTTGCTGATGGGGAACACGCGCATGTTCTCGCCGGGATGCACGCGGGTGTTGTAGAGGCTCCAGAGTTCGGGACGCTGGTTCTTGGGGTCCCACTGGCCGAATTCGTCGCGGAACGAGAAGACGCGTTCCTTGGCGCGCGCCTTCTCCTCGTCGCGCCGCGCACCGCCGATGCAGGCGTCGAAGCCGTGCTCGGCGATCGTGTCGAGCAGCGTGACTGACTGGTGGCGGTTGCGGCTTTCGTCCGGCGTGCGCAGGCGGATGCGGCCGCTGCGGATCGAGTCGTCGAGATGGCCCACGATCAGCCGCTCGCCCAGTTCGGCGGCGCGGGCGTCGCGAAAGGCGATCACCTCGGGAAAGTTGTGGCCCGTGTCGATGTGGACGAGCGGGAACGGGAAGCGCCCCGGACGGAACGCTTTCTCGGCGAGCCGCAGCAGGACGATGGAATCCTTGCCGCCCGAGAACAGCAGCGCCGGGTTGCGGCATTCGGCCGCCACTTCGCGGAGGATGTGGATGGCTTCGGACTCGAGCCAGTCGAGATGGCTCAGGCGGGCGGGCGCGAGTGTCAGGTCAGCGCTCAAGGTTCACCTCCGGGGAATTCGGTTCGATGCGCGGTTCGACGCGCGGTTCAGCTGTGGCGGATTCGCCGGCGGCGCCGGGCAGGGGCGACGCGATGTGCAGGCCGCACTCCTTGCTGTCGCTGGACTCCCACCACCAGCGGCCGGCGCGGACGTCCTCGCCGGGACGGATGGCACGGGTGCAGGGGTCGCAGCCGATCGACGGATAGCCGCGATCGTGCAGCGGATTGTAGGGAACTCCGCGTGACCGGATGTAGGTCCAGACGTCGTCCTCGGACCAGTCGGCGAGCGGGTTGAACTTCTCGATGCCGTGCGTCGCGTCGTGCTCGCGCAGCGGCAGGTCGGCGCGCGTCACGGACTGCGCGCGGCGCTGGCCGGTGATCCACGCATCGCGGGAGGCCAGGGCGCGGCGCAGCGGTTCGACCTTGCGGATGAAGCAGCACGACTTGCGCAGTTCGACGCTCTCGTAGAAGGCGTTCGCGCCGTTCGCGGTCACATATGCCTGCACGCTTTCGTCGACCGGACGGAACACGTCGAGGCGCTTGCCGTAGTGCGCCTGCACGCGGTCGATCAGCCCGACGGTGTCGGCGTGCAACCGGCCGGTGTCGAGCGTGAAGATCGCGATCGGGAGATTCGCGCTGAAAATCAGGTCGGTCAGGACCTGGTCTTCCGCACCGAGGCTCGACGCGAAGCCGACCCGCGGGAACTCGCGCGCGATCGCGGCGAGGCGTTCGATGGCGTCTTTCGCGAGCACATCGACGGCGACTTGGGCCCGCTCGTCGACCCCGACTTGGGCACGTTCGTCGACGACCGACGGCGCTGTGGCGGTCGCGGCGTCGCTCATGATCGAACCTCGGTCGCCTGGCCGCGGGCGACGCGACGGAACGCGGGCACGGGCTGGTCCCACGAACCCTGGTAGGTCTCGGAGAACGTGTCGAGCAGCGCGAGCGTCTTGCGGATGTCCTTGTCGGCGCGGAGCGCGAAGGCGTCGAAGCCGACGCGCTTCATGTAGAAGATCTGGTCGGGCAGCACGTCGCCGATCGCGCGGAGTTCGCCCTTGTAGCCGTAGCGCGAACGCAGCAGGTAAGCGATCGAGAAGCCGCGGCCGTCGGTGAACTTGGGGAAATCGACGGCGACGAGCGGCAGTCGGGCTATCCACGCTTCGAGCGACGCCGGATCGTCGGCGGGGCCGAGCCAGACGGCGACGTCGGCGCGGGGGAGCAGCGCATCGGCGTGCTCGGTCCAGACGGCGAGCGGGACGATCACGCGGCCCGCGGGGATTTCGGCGACGGCACCGGCTTCGGGACGAAGCACCTGCCACGGGTCGGCAACGATGGCGTTGCGCAGGATGATCTCAGACATCGATGGTCTCCTTCGCGCGGGCGGCGGCAGGCGTGGCGGGGGTGCCGTAGACACGGCTCTTGAACGGCGGGATGCCGAGGCGTTCGAC
>CAUJJX010000160.1 GCA_963205165.1 Pseudomonadota bacterium
CGGCGACTGCGGCGACACCGGAAAGATCGAACCCGTCGGACACGCGGTACGTGAATCCATCGGGACCGAAGTAGTCGTCGTCCGGCGTGTAGCGCACGCCGCCCGCTTCGACGACGAGCACGCCGTGCGTCGGACCGTCGACGATCACGACCGTCAGCGCATCGGATTCCGCGTCGCTGTCGTTCGAGAGCACGTCGACGACGACCGCACCGTCTTCCGCGACCGTCGCGGCGTCGTCCCGCGCGACCGGAGCCGTGTTGCCGGTGCCCTCGCGGATGATCTGCACGTCGTCGACGACGATCCGGCTGCCGAGACTGCCGAGTCCGATCAGGTCGAGGAACAGCGTCGTCTCGGTGCCGGCGACGAAGCCGGCGAGATCGATCTCGACGGTGACCGGCGTGCCCAGCGCGAGCACGCCGCCGTTGCGATCGGTGAGTCCCGTGACCGTCACGCGGTCGGCTGCGAACGCCCGGCCATCGCTCTGAAGGTTGAACAGCGCATCGGTGTTCGACAGCGGCGCGACACCGGCCAGCGTCGGCAGTCCGTTCGCGTCGAGCAGCGCGACCTCGAACGCATCGACCGGCCCGCTCGCGTTCGCGGCGAAGTCCACGTCGACCAGCGTTAAGCGCAGTGCGCGTGCGCCCTCGGGCAGCAGGAAGGTCTGCGTGAAGCCCGACAGGAAGCGGTCGTCCTCGGTGAGCACGCCCTGGCCCGCGATCACGTCGGCATCGCCGGTGGTCGTCCAGGCGAATCCGGACGCGTCGGGTGCAGCGATCGAGAAGTCGCCGTTGGTCAGCGGACCGGGTGGCGCGGACTCGATCGAGAACGTGTCGGCGGTCGTTGCGAAGGCCGCAGGTGCAGCGCCTGCGGGTTGCACGTCCGGCACCGGACCGGCACCGGAGGGCATCCCGGCGAACGGATCGTCGACGGGTGCATCGACCGTCGGCGAGGACGACGCCTCGAAGTCGGGTTCGAAGGCGAGTTCCTGGGTACCGCGCGGAACGCGGTTCGTGCTGTCGAGGGCATCGAGGTCGATGTACCAGGCGATCAGTGCATCGAGCTGGGCCTTCGTCAGGTTCACGTTGTCCGGGTCGTCGAACGCGAGGGCGAGCACACGATTCTGCATGTCGCTGCGATGCGTCTCGTCCGCGTCCGACATGTAGTTGGCGCCGCCGTCGCGCGGCATCGACTGGAACGGGTCGCCGATGTACTCGTCGTTCAGGCCCAGGTTGTGTCCGAGTTCGTGCGCCACCGTGTAGCCGAAGTGCTGGCCCAGGCTGTTCAGGCTCAGTCCGGCCTCGCTGTCGAACCTGCGCAGCTTGCCGTCGACGATGAGCGTCATCGGTCCCCAGACGTAGTCGGTGCCGATCCGCGACGGGTTGATGATCTGGTCGAGGCGGAACAGCTTGGCCGCCGGCGAGATGTCGTCGATGACCGTGCGGTTCGCGAGACCCGCCGTCGCCCCCGGCTCGGTCAGCAGCGAGTCGAAGGTCGTGAACGCGAAGTCGAGTCCGGCGTAGCTCCGGGTGGCCGTGGTGTCGTTGACGATCTGGATCGGATTCGCGTTGGGCACCGTCCCGGCGGACGGTCCGGTGGTCAGGTCGCCACGCAGCAGGAAGCTGCCGTAGATGCCGGTGACGCTCGCGACGCCCGCCGCGTTCCGGGTCACGCTGCCGAACTGGCTCAGCACGCCACGCTCGAACGCAGCCCACTCGGCATTCGTGATGACCGGCGAGAACAGGCCGGCGAAGCGGTCGTACAGATCATTGGGTGCGTAACCCGCCGGATGGCGTGCCGGCGGGACACCCGTCGTGTGCCACGTCTGCCACTCGGTACGCAGTGCCTGCATGTGCGCCCGCAGTCCGGCGATCGAGAAATCGATCGACTGGAGCGGCGTCGACTTGCCGCGCAGCGCGACCGACCCGAGATCGCGATCGCCGGACCGGATGACCAGCTGACCCCGGAACGGATCGGTCGCAGCGTCGCCGGCGGTGAAGATGATCTTCCCGGATGCGTCGGTGGTGAACCGGCTGTCTCCCGAGTTGGCGATCGAGAAGGTGGCTCCGCCGGCGTTCAGCACATTCAGCGTCCGCTTGTTGCCGGTCAGGGTGTCGGCGAAATCGAGGATCCCGTCGTCCTTCTTCGCGTCGGCCGCGTCCATCAGGTAGAACAGGTCGACCGTCTCGGAGATCGTCCCCGCGGCGGGATCCACCGGATCCAGCGTGACCGACAGCGTCGCGTTGAGCAGCGGAATGTGCTGGTCGAGCGTGAGCGAAGGCAGGTACGCCGCCTGGATCACGGCCCCGAGATCGAGCGTGACCGACTGCCCCGCGAGCAGGAGATCGCCGTACAGGCTGCCCCCTGCGTAGAACGGCGTGTCGACGCCGGCCACGCGCTTCACGAGGAACTTGTTCGCGCCCACGTTCACGAACAGTCCGACGTCACCGCCCGTCGTGTTCCTGATCGTCACGGTCTGCCGCCCGCGCGTGCCGACATCGGTGAACAGCACCGCCTTGTCGTTCGGGTCCTCGCTGGAATCCGTGATGGCCCCGGGAGGCGTGAACGCGGCCCGCTGGACCGTGAGGTAGCGGCTGTAGCGGTTGATGTCGACGGGCTCGAGATTGACGACCGGGCCGGCCGTCGCGGTGCCGTCGAGCGGGTTGCGCCTGAAGTTGTCCACGCCCGACAGTGCCTTGTCGGTCATGGCCTTCACGTCGTACACCGCCATCGTGCCGGCGCCGCGGAAATTGGCGTACAGCTTCGTGCCGACGGAGTTGAGTTCCACATCCTCCAGGAACGACAGCGGAATCGGCGTCGTGGCCGCGATGATCTTCGGCGATGCCCCGAACGGGTCCTTGATGATCCCGATCTTGGACCCGACGTCGTGGGTCTCCTCGAGTTCCATCATCGTGCTGGTCGCGTTCGAGCCCACGATGCGCGGCACGTACCAGTCGCCGACGAACGCGTACGAAAGATCGGACGAGACCGCCACGCCGGCCGCGTTGCGGATGTCGAGATCGAAGCGCTGCCCGTAGCTGAAGGTCGACATGAAGCCGATGCGCTTCTCGTTCAGCTTCAGGTCGATCGTGCCGACGCTCGCCGCGAACGCCAGCGGATTGTTGTTCGTGATCCGGATCGTGTGCAGCCCGGCGCCGAGGTCGAGGCGCGAGGTGAACATCAGCTTCGTCGGATCCTGGGTCGCCGTGATCGCCCACGGCTCGATGCCCCCGTTCAGCGCAGCGCCGAGCTGCATGCGCCAGCGGTTCGCATTGGCGGCGCCCGCCACGGGACGATCCGCGTCGTCGACGTTGAACACCCAGATCTTGCCCTTGTCGCGTCCGCCGCTGACCCACGACTGCGTGCCGCCGTAGAGCGTGGTCTCGGGCACCGCGACGAACAGCCGCTTGCCGTCGGCCGTCACGGCGAGCGCGGAAATCTGTCCGCCCGCCGGCACGGGCACCGTGAAGCTGTCGACCGGCCGCGCTGCGTGGAAGTCGTCGCTGCCGGGCTGGAGTCCGATGGCGTAGACCCGACCGGCGCCCGCGACGTACAGATAGTGGCCATTGGGATCGAGGGCCATCACGCCCGGCCGCTCGCCGGCGGGCAGCGCGATGCTGTCGATGGCCACGGTGGTCGGATCCGTGTCGTACTTCTGCAGCGTCGTCGCGTCGAGGACGACGATGCCCTGGTCCGTCGAGACGAACACGCGGGACAGGTCGCGCGTCGCGATCGTGTCCAGCACGCGCCCCGAACCCAGCGCGATCTGCTTGACGACCTGCCCGGAGCCGCCGCTCAGCGGATCGATGTCGATGACGTCGATCGCACCTGCCACGTTCGACCCCACGAACGCGAAGCCCGTGGTGTTCCGGACCTGCACGGACTGGCTCTCGATCCAGTCGGTCCCCCAGCCGCCGGTGCCGCCGGCCGTGATCACGATGGCAGACGTCGGGCGCTCGACGACGATCCGCGCGAGGCCGAGCAGCACGTGGCTCGGCACCGTCAGCGTGATCGATCCGGCACCGCCCGCGGTCTCCGTGATGGACGTCCAGCCGGTCCAGTCCACTTCCGTCCGCCGGTCCCCTTCGATGAACACGACCCGGGCGTCGGTGACGGCGCCGCCCACCGGGCTGCCACCGATCGACGGCGCGTCGGGATCCCACAAGCGGTCGGCGCTGATCGTGAGCGTGACCTCGCCGGTCCCCGAGACGACCGGGTTCACCGACGTGATCGACGGCGCCTCGGGATTCGTCCCCGGCGTCGCGGAGGGAAGCTCCGGACTCAGCTGGAAGAGCGCGGCGCCCGGCGGGATCGTGATGTCGACGACCGTGTGCTGCATGGTGCCGAGGTAGTTCCGCCAGATCTCGATCTGCTGCTGGCCGTAGCGCGACGGCATGAGCAGCGCCTGCATGGCGCCGTAGGCCGCCGCCGTGGCGGCGCCGGCGATCACGATGCCGGCCGGGGCGCCGCCCAGCGCGGTGACCGCCACGGCGATGCCCATGGCTGCCGAGTAGGCGTACATGATCCCGTTGATCGTCGCCGGATCGATGTAGAGCGAACCGCTGGGCACCGTCATCTTCGCGATGAGGTAGCTGCCGCGATCGCCGAGCCCCGGATAGGGTGGCGACGCGGTCCGGGCGAAGCCGTCCGCGCCCACGGTGCCGCTGTCGACGACGGTCCAGACCTCGCGGGTCAGCCCGGCGTCCATTGGCAATGTCATCTTCCGCATGAAGAAGATCTGGTCGCCGGGCGCGGCCACCGATGCCGCGACGGGCACCGCGATCTGCACGGGACCGAGCAGGTCGCCGCCGTCGACCGAGAGATCGAACGCACCGACGAAACCGAACGCGCCGGCGCCGGGCAGCGGCAGCGCGAGGTCGGCCTCGGCCACCCCCTCGATGGCCACGGTCGCGTTGCCGGACAGCAGCCCCGGGCCGATCGCGACGGCGTAGCCCTCGGCGTTGCGGACGATGGCACCGTCGTCCTTCGCGACGACCACCGGCCCCGTCTGCGGTGCATCGACGCGCACGCGCAGCACTTCCTCGGCGTCGTAGTGGATCACGGTGACCTCGGCGACGCCCTCGCCCACGGCCTCGATCAGGCCGTCGGCGGTCACCGTCACGACGTCGGTATTGCTGGAGAAGTAGCGCGTGCCGTCGGTCGCCCGGCCCACGAAGATCAGCGGGTCGGCGAGGTTCACGACGATCTGCCGGTTGCCACCCTCGGGCACGAGCGTGATGGCGTCCGGGTAGGCGTCGATCGTGTGGAAGTAGCCGATCGCCCCCTGCACGTCGGGCTCGCCGACGGTCACCGAGGTCGCGACGGTCAGCGCGCCGCGGCTGGCCAGCAGGATCGTCGTGCCCTCGGGCGCCGCCGCACTCAGGACGCCGTCGCGCGTCAGCGTCGCGATCGACGTGTTCTCGAGACGGGCACCGACGTAGTCGAGCGGCAGGACGACGTCGGCCTGGTCGGCGAAGTCGCCGATCACCTCGACGCGTGCCGCGGTCCCGGGGGCGAGTTCGTAGGCCCGGCGGCGGAACTCGAGCGAGACCAGCGGTGCGCTGCTTACCGTGACGGCCACTTGCGCCGGCGCGGACGCGTTGAAGCCGTCGTCCGCCATGATCTCGAAGGCTGCAGCGCCGGTGAATCCGGCGTCGGGCGTGAAGATCACGGCACGGCCGTCGGCCGACAGCGCCGCGCTGCCGTGCGCCGCGGACAGCACGCGGTAGAACACGATGTCGCCGTCCGGATCGGCCGCGACGGTCGCGAGATCGACGCGGATCGGCAGCCCCTCGTGCGTGAACACGAGCGGCATCGTCGCCGCGATCTGCGGGCCGAGGTTCATCCGCATGCCGAAGTTCGCGTACATCACCTGGCGATCGTTGCGATCGGTGTCGCCATCACCGTCGACGTCGGTGGACGGACCGCCGGCGTCCATCACGACGCCGTCGGCGCCGTCGACCATGCCGTCGATGTTCACATCACCCGCGACCGACAGTTCGACGGCGTAGTGGCCGGCCGAACCGTTCGCACCGGACAGCCGGAGCTGGTAGAGCCCCTCGCGATCGAACGCGTAGAGCGCGACGACGCGATCGCCGGTGCGCTGCACCGACAGCGGCGTGAAGCCGGGAATCGTCGGCGTCGCGGCGTCGAGGCCCGCACTGCCGGTGACCGCGACCCGCAGGATCAGCTGCCCGCCGTTCGTCGCGGCGATCTCGCTCGCCCGCACGCTGAACGCGTAGAGCGCCGTCGCACCGGCCGCGAGGTCGCCTTCCGGCACGTCGCCGGTGAACTCCGCCGAGCCGCCGAGATCGGCGATCACGGGGAGCGTACGCACCGATCCGTCGGCGGCGTACTCGATGCCGAAGCCTGACTGGCCGACCACGACGACGCTGGCAAGACGACCCGCTTCGTACGCGTAACGCGCACCCGCGCCGGACGTGAGGTTGCGCACGGCGAGCAGTTCGCCGGCCGCGCCGTACTGGTAGACGAGCGTCGTGCCGTCGGGCGCGACCGCACGTTCGATGCGACCTCCGGCATCGCGGAGGAACTGCAGCGTCGCGCCGTTCTCGGCCGTCACGCCGTTGTCGCTCACGAAGAGCCGCTTGCCGGCCGTCGTGACGATCTGCTGCACGCCGTCCGCGGCATCGAGCACGTAGCGCGTGCCGTCGGGGCCGGTGAGCGTGAAGTCGGCGCCGTCGAAACCGGGCGCCATCGGGTTGTAGGGCTGCGCCGTCGCGGCGGCGTAGAACTTCGTGCCGCCCTTCGTGAGCAGCACGTCGGTCGACGCGAGCGTCCATGCACCGCCGTCGTCGGCGATCCAGGCGGGACGGAAGAACTGCACCGTGCCCACCGTCTCGGCGACGGGCGCGAAGCGGAACGCCGCGCGCGTGCCGTCCGGCAGCGTCATCCAGATGCGGGTGCCTTCCGCGTACGCGTCGTACACGCCGAGCGCCTCGCGGCCCGTGACGGCCACGTTCGATTCGAAGCGGATGTCGCGGCCCGGCAGCGACCAGCCGGCACCGAACGCACCCGGTGTCGTGTCGAGGCTCGAGTACTGCCGCACGAGCGTGTAGCCGACGCCGCCGAGATCGACGGTCAGGTCGGCGTCGCTGCGCCGGTAGTCACCGGCCTTCGTGTCGGTGTCGATCTCGACGAACGTGGCCGTCGTCGTGCTGGTCCGGCCACCGATGTCGCGGGCCGTGAGACGCAGCGTGTAGAAGCCGTTCGACAGAGTCGCCGGATCGAGTGTCGCGAGCGTGCCGTCGACCGATGCATCGCCTTCGGCGAGCAGCGTGAATGCGCCGTCCGCGCCGTGCGCGATCTCGAGCTTCCAGAAGTCGAGGTTGATGTCCTGCACGGTGCCGAGCAGCGGCGTCGCCGCGCGCAAGCGGCCGCGGGTCAGCGCACTGTCCAGCGCGACGACCGGCGCGGACCGGTCGGCGGGGTCCCGCGTCTTCAACTGCGCGGATGTCTCGCCGACGCCACCATCGGCATCGGTCGCGACGGCGCGCACGTCGAGCTTGCCGGGGTCCGTCGGGGTGACGTACGCGCGGCCGTCGGCGTCGAGCGTGACTTCCTGGCCGGCGACGAACACACGCAGCGACGTGATCGCGGCGAAGCTGTCGGCGACGGCGTGCACGAGCACGCGCTGCCCGGGGATCGCGGGGAAGCTCGGTGTGAGTTCGAGCAGCACCGTCGGCGGCACAGGTTCGAGCGAGGCACGCAGCACGATCGTCTGGCGATCGGACAGATGCCCGTCGTGCGCGACGACCGTGATGACGTACTCGCCCGACTGGCCGGCGCCCGGCGTCCACGAGAACACGCCCGTGTCGGCATCGAGCGTCGCACCTTCGGGCAGGCCGATGGCGCTGAACGAGAGATCGGCGCCGACATCCGGATCGGTCGCGCGCACCGTGAACGCGCGGTGCTCGCCGATCAGGAAGCTGTGGTCGAACTCGTCGAGCACCGGCGGACGATCGACGTTCGCGACGCGGATCGTGACGTCGAAATGCACCGGCGTGCCGCTCGGATCGGCGGCCGTGAAGCGCACGACGTGATCGCCGGCCTGCGCGAAGCCGGGCGTCCACTGGAACTCGCCGCGGCTAGCCACGAACAGCGCACCGTCGGGCAGGTTGGCTGCGGCCATCACGACCGGATCCGCATCGGCGTCGGCCGCGACGACGGTGAAGATCAGCTCGGCACCTTCGCGGGCGAGCTGCGGGATCATCGGCACGAACACGGGCAGCTGGTTCGCGTTGGCGATCACGACGTCGATCGTCTCGCGGCTGCTGCCATCGCCGTCGGTGGCGACGAACGTGATGCTGCGCGTGCCGGCCGTGTTGAGTGCCGGCCGCCACGTGAACACACCGGTCAGCGGATCGAGCACGGCGCCGGCGGGGAGATCTTCCGCGAGGAAGCTGACGACGTCGCCGTCGGCGTCGAGCGCGCGGAGCTGGAACGAGAGCACGGCACCTTCCGTGACGGTGCGGTCGCCGACCGGCACGAGCACGGGCGCGCTGTTGGCGTTGCGCACGACGATCCGGAAGCCGCCGGTGGATTCGCCGACGGCGCCCGTGCCGTTGTTGCCGCTGTCGCGCACGGTGACGGTCGCGTCGTGATTGCCGAGGTCGGCCGCCGTCGGCGTCCAGACGATCTCGGCGAAACCGTAGACCGCCGTCGGGACGATGCTCGCGCCGGCCGGAAGCCCGGCGAGTTCGTACGAAAGAGGATCCTGATCGAGGTCGGCCACGCGCACCGGGATGCGCATGGTCTTGCCGACGACGCCGACGACGTCGCCGAGATAGCCGAGTCGCGGCGGTTCGTTGTCGCTCTCGACGTCGACGACGAACACGTAGCTGCCGGTGATCGGTTCGCCGATGCCGTCGCCGTTGTCGCGCGCGACGATGCGCAGCGCGTGGTCGCCGCGATCGCCGACGATCGGTGCGAGCCGCAGCGTCGCGGTGCCGTCGCCGTGATCGGTGAGCGTGACGAAATCGGGCGCCGGGAATCCGGGCAGTTCGCTTTCCACCGACAGCACGAGCGGATTGCCCTCGGGGTCGGTCGCGCGGACCGTGATCTCGCGGACGGTGTCGCGCGTCAGCGTGACGTTCGCGATCGCCTCGACGACCGGCGGACGGTTCAGGTTGAGCACCCGGATCGGGACGACGACGTCGGCCGACAGCGGCGTGCCGGTGCCGTCGCCGTCGTCGACGGCGTGGAACGTGACGAAGTACTCGCCGGCCTGGGCCCCCGTCGGTGTCCAGCGGAAGTCCCAGGTGTCGGCGTCGAACGTCGCACCGGCCGGCAGGTCGTTCGCCGTGACGGTCACGGTGCGCGGCCGGTCGCCGGTCTCGAAGATCTCGCCGTTCGCGTCACGGAACAGCGGCGTGAACTGCGGATTGTCCGGATCGAGTGCGTACGCCGTGATCACCAGCGGCTGGCCTTCGTACAGCACCCAGCCGTCCTGCGGATCGAAGACCGGCGCACCGTTCGCGTTCGTGACGGTGAAGCGTGACGTCACGGTCTTCGTGACCTGCCCGTCGGTCACCGTGAACGGCACGTCGTACGTGCCGGCCTGCGTGAACGCCGGAGTCCATTCGAAGAGGCCGCTCACCGGATGCAGCGTCGCGCCCCACGGCAGGAAGCTGCTCGAGTACTCGAGCGCACGCGACTCGTCGCCGGCGGCATCGAGGAAGAAGCGGATGCGGTCGCCCTCGCGCACCGTGCGGTCGGCAGGCTTGACGATCGACGGTTCGCGATAGCCCTCGGCGACGATCAGGTCGACGGACGCCGTCGACACGCTGACGCCGTCGGACACGAAGAAGCGGATGTCCTGGTACGTGCCGGCGGCGGCGTAGCCCGGGATCCAGGAGAACCGCCGCGTGACCGCGTCGAACGACGCGCCGGCCGGCAGGTTGTCGGCCCAGAGCGTGAGCGCGTCGCGGTCGACATCGAGCGCGACGACGTCGAACTCGATCGTCTGCCCCTCGCGGCCCTCGACGCCCGACGGGAGTCCGGTGAATTCCGGCGCGGAGTTCCCGCCGGCCACGTCGAGCACGAAGCGCTGGAGCGCGGACGCACCCCGGCTGTCGAAGACCTGCAGCGTGACGGTTTCCTGCGCACGCGCACCGGTGCCCGGCGCCCACGACAGCAGGCCCGTCAGCGCATCGATGGTCATGCCGTCGGGGCCGGAGAAGAGCTGGAACACGACGGGCTGCCCGTCCGGATCGGTCGCGACGACCTGGAACTCGAACGCCTGCCCGACGGACGCACCGCCCGGCGGCGTCGACGTGATGGTCGGTGCGCGATTCAGCTGCGTCGCGGCCGAGACGCCGGTCGCGAAGTCGACGCGCCGATGATCGGGCGTCGCGATCGAGACCGTCCGCCCGGTCGTCGTCGCACCCGGGGCGAGCCGGCCGTTCGCCGGAAGGTTCGCCGAGAGATCGATCATCCAGCGACCGTCGTCGGTGCGGCCGGCCGCATCGGACGGAATCCCGGCGTAGCCGTCGCGCGGATCGAGCGTGAGCACGGCCGGCAGCACGAGATCGGTGTCGCCGGTGTTCGTGATCGTCACGTCGTACGAGACGGTACCGAGCGCGCGGTCGAAGCGCGTGAGTCCGAACTGCACGTCGAGGTACGCGGAGAGATCGCTGACCGCCGTGAAGGTCGACGAGTAGTCGCCGGCGAGCGCCTGTCCGAAGACGCTCGACACATCGCCGTCGATCGTGAGCGTGTACGTGTCGGGCAGGAGCTGACCGAACGTCAGCAGTGCCGTGCGGTGCTCGGCGTCGTACTGCACCGACTGCACGACCTGCGCACCGGTACCTGCGCCGACGAGGCGGAAGTTCGCGGGGTTCAGCACGCTCTGCGCAAGCGATGCGTCGCCCGCGAACATGTCCTGGTTGAACATCACCGACAGGAAGGGCAGCGGCAGCGGGATCGTGCTGCCCGTCGGCGGATACGTCGCGATGACGGACGGTGCGAACACGGGGTTCAGCACGTCGACCTCGTGCGACTGGCTGACGAGCAGGCGCCCGTCGGACGTCCCGAAGACGACGTCGCCGCGCGTGCCGCCGGTCGCGACGGCGACGCGACGCAGCGTCGCGATGTCGACCATCGTGAGTTCGGATCCGCTCGCGGCGAGGCCCGTGTCGGCGACCGCGCCCGCGTTGTGCGACACGAACAGCAGCCCTTCGAGCGCGGTGCCCTGGCGGCCGAACGCGATCGAGTCGATGTCGGAATCGAACTCGACCATCATCTCGGCGCGCTTCTGTTCGGTGAAGCGCACGACCTGCCGGCGATCGGGCCACGTGACGGCCCACAGTTCGCCCTCGTCGTCGAACGCGAGGCTGCCGACGCGCAGGTTGCGGTCGCGGCTGTACTGCGTGAACGTGCCCGTCGCCTGATCGAAGATCTGCACGCCGCTGTTCGTCGACACGTAGATGCGATCGGTGTCCGGCTCGATCGCGAGCGCGATCGTCACGCCGTCGCCGAAGCGGTTGAGCACCGCGCCGGTGTCGGCATCGAGCTGCAGCAGCGCCCCGCCACCGCTCGTCGCCCAGAGCCGGCCCTCGCTGTCGAACGCGAGGTTGAAGACCGGATCGTCGAGCACCGCGAACGGCTGCGATGCGACGCCGCCTTCGCGGCTCACGCGGTAGAGCGATCCGCGGTTCGCGCCGCCCGAGATGATGAAGTCGCCGCCCGCTGTCTCGACGATCGCCATCGGACCGATGTCGCCGTGGCTCTGTTCGATGCCGGTCACGAACGACTGCGCGACGAACGGTCGCATCACCTGGTCGAACTCGCTCGGCCGCGTCAGCGGGTTCGCGTTCGGGATGCCGGTCTCGGCGATCACGAACAGCGGATTGGTGGACGGCGCCGTCGTCGGCGTCGGGGCGATGCCGAAGTTGGGCGGCGTCGTCTCCGGCACGACAGGCAGCGCACCGAGATTCACGTTGCCTTCCGCGACGGCGTTCACGCCGGGCTGCGGCTTCTCGTGGTTGCCCGCGACGTCGGTCGCGAGCGCGAGGAATTCGTACGTGTGCCCGGCCTCGCCGACGTACACGAAGCTGCCGTCGGCCACCGCGACATCGCGCTGCCAGACCTTGAAGTCGCCGCCGTCGGTGGCGACGTACAGCGTGAGGTGATCGAAGCCCGAGCCGCCGATGTCGTCGACGGAGGTCCAGCCGACCGAGTAGCTGTCGGTCGTGCCGATGCGGTTCGCGGTGAGCGTCGTGACGGGCGCGACGCCGTCGACCATCTGCTCCAGCGTGAGCGTGTCTTCCGGCGCCTGCGTGTCGAACAGCACGCGCGCCGATGCGGCGATCATGCTGCCCGTCGCGGCCTCGCTGCTCGCCTGCACCGTGTACGACACGAAGCCGGCGCCGCCGCCCTGCGCGTCGTTGGGCTTCAGCAGCCCGCGCGTGGTGTCCTGCAGGAGTTCGCCGGTGAGCGGATCGATCGCCTGGATCAGCCACGTCGCGGCGGGTTGCTCCTGATAGAGATCGATGCCGGCACTCACGCGCAGGATGAAGCCGCGCGTCGCCGCGAAATCGAACTCGCCCTGGAACAGCGAACGGCCCTCGGGCACGTCGATCGTGATGTCGCCGATGCGGATGTCGCCCAGTTCGAAGCTGCGTGCGTCGAGGTCGGCATCGAGCTGTGTCGTGACCCGCACCTCGTTCACGTAGCGCGACGAGCCGGTCGCGTTCTCGAAATTGATCGTGTACGGCAGCGCCTGCCCGACCGGCAGCCAGCCGGCCGTGTCGTACGTCTGCGGCCCCGTGATCGACGCGAGCCGGCCGCTGGCCGCGGTCTGCCCGGTGAGGTAGCGCGTGAAGTCGAGCGCGGCGAACTCGTCGCCGCCGACGGGCTCGGGCCCGTTGATCTGGAACTCGGGCGGCAGGCCGGCGCCGCGCTGGTCGAAGCCCATCCACGGCACGTAGACCCGGAAGGCCTCGAAGTGCGTCGGTGTCGACAGTCCGAGATCGTGGTCGGCGAGCAAGGGAATCGCCGGCACCGGCACCTCGCCCTCGTAGCAGTCGCTCTCGCGGTAGTCCCAGTACTCGATGTCGGCCATGCGGTTCTGGTCGTGGCCGTAGAGCGTGCGCACCTGTTCGAAGAAGCCGACGAGGTCGCCGTCCGAACGGATCTCGGACCCGGCGGGCCCGTACAGCAGGCCGGCGGCGATCACCGACATCAGGCTGACGATGTGCTGCTGCGTGCGGATCGGCGGCGTCTCGCCGTCGGGACGCAGCAGCTCCGCGTCTTCCAGTGCGGCGAGGTACAGGTCGACCCAGTTCTGCTCGTCCGCGGCGAGCGCGACGAGCGATGCGGGCGCCTCGTCCGAGTCGAGGACGGCCGTGCGGAGGTCGCGCGCGCGCTGCGACTGGAAGTCGACGAACTCGGCGCGCGTCATCGTCGTGGCAGCCGCGTACACGTGGAAGCGGAACGGGATGAACGGGATCACGCACTTGTCCGGCACGGCCGCGTTCTCGTTGTACATCTCGACGAAGTCGATCTGGCCCATCGCGGCACCGAGTCCGGGCGCGGCCTCTTCCGCCTTGGCCTTCACGGCTTCCCACCAGTTCCCGATGCCCGCCTCGCCGTCGGCGAGCATGCCGTCGAGGTCCGGGAAGAACGCGGCCATCTTCGAGCGGAAGGCCTCGAACGCACGGTCGTGGAGTTCCTTCAGGCCCGGGTACGTCGTGACATTGAAGCTGAAGCCGCCGAAGCCGTCGGCCGCGTGATCGAAGATGAAGCCCTCGGTCGCGAGCTGGCCGATCGTGTTGACGATCGACTCCATGTGCACCCACGGCACGTCGGCATTCGGGCCGTCGGCACCGCCTTCCGGCGCGCCGCGGACGTTCGTGTAGAACTCGAGGTAGGGCAGCCCGTAGACGATCGGGTTCTGCAGGAGCTGCGGCACGCCGACCTCGAAGTACGTGTACGGCGCGTCGAGGTTCGAGATGTTCTGCAGCGCGACGGAGTACGTCGCCTGGTCGCCCGCGAGGATCACCCGCGGACCGCCGACACCGATCGTGACCTCCGGCTCGATGGCGCGCTCCACGAGGAAGCGGTACGGCACGACGGCCGAATTGCCGTCGGGATTGATGACCTTCACGTCGTACAGGCCGTGCGGCGCGTCGGTGAAGTCGAAGGTCGCGATGATCGTCGTGCTGTCGACGACCCGCCACGCGAGCGGTTCGTATTCGGCGATCCCGGGACGCACGAGCTTCACGATCGCGCCGTCCTGGAACTGCGCGCCCGTGATCGTCGTGGTCACGTGCCGGCTGTCGCCGCCCGTGTCGGTGTGCACGCCGGTGATGACGAGCGGCAGCAGTTCGGCGAGCAGCCGGACCGGCACGCCGTCGGCGTCGGCCTTGAAGTTCCGGACGAGCAGGTAGTACGTGCCCGGCTCGGTCGACGGCACGATCGCCGTGAGGTCGCTGGAGAGCTGGCCCTCGTACATCGCGTCGAAGACGGCCGACGTCGGCACGGCGTCGTGCCGCAGGAAGATCTCGTTGGCGCTCGCATCGTCGCCGGCCTGCAGCGTGACGCGGAGCGTCTGGTCGCGCGGCACCGAGATGCGGTAGAGCTTCTCCTGGCCGTCGGCGAGCGTCGTGAGGAGCGGCGCGCCGATCACGAGTTCGTCGACCGTGACCTCGAGCGTGGACGGCGAGGCCGTCCGGTTGTTCGCGTCGTCGACGCCCTCGTAGACCTGGTTGTAGATGTCCGTGCGGACGATCACGCGGTACTGCCCCGGCGCAGCGGCCGGCATCAGCGTGTCGAGCTGAAGGTCGTACGAAGCCCCCGCGGCGACGCTGCCGGTGAACGACTGGCGTCCGATCGGCCGGTCGCCGATGTCCCATATCGCGTCTTCCGAGAGGAACAGCGAATCGGTCCACGTGCCCGACGCGGCCTCGGCGCTCTGGTTGGTCACTGTCCAGCGGAGCTGGATCGGCGTTCCGGAGATCACGGCGGACGGAACGACGACGTCGGTCACGACGAGGTCGGACGGCGGCGGCAGTTCGACGACCATCGGCACGGCGCCGGTGCGGTCGTTGTTGCGCTCGTTGCCGCCTTCGTAGACGGCACCCCGCGCGTCGTAGCGGTTGGGGTCGGTCACGACGAAGACGTAGTACGCCTCGGTCGCGAGATCGGTCGGCACGGCGTACGACGTCGAGATCGAGTACGACTGGCCGGCGTCGAGCCCGCTCGTGCGGCTGATGCTGCCGAGGAAGCGGTCGGCGCGCGTGTCGAGGAAGCCGTCGCGCGAGAGATAGACGAGGTCCTCCCACTTCGACTGCTGCAAGGGCGTCGCGCCGCCCAGGTTCGTGACGGTGTACGAGAGATCGAAGCGCTGCCCGCGCACGGCGCGCAGCGGCGACGAGAGCGCCGTCACCTGGAGATCGGGCGCGACGTACGGCGTCACCGTGACGGCGGCGACGGTGATGTTGTCCCCCTCGTCACGGAATTCGCGGACGCGGTCGGTTGCCGACTGGACACCGGCGAGTCGCGGCGAGATGTTGCTGACTGCGTAGCGCGACGCGTTGGCACGCGCGTCGGCGTGCGCCAGCACGTGGAACCCGCCCGAGATCTCGAACGGCACCGTGATCTTCACGGTCGCGGTGTACGACTCACCGGCCTTCAGCACGCCGCGGCGCGTGTACTCGGCGACGACGGGACGCGCCGGATCGGTCTCGTCCTCGAGGAGCGTGTCGTTCGCGTCGAGCGACGGATCGATCGACAGGAACATGCGGTCGGTCCAGACATCCTCGCGGGTGTCGCGGCCGCCGACGTTCGTGACGGTGAAGCTCACCTCGATCGTGCTGCCGGCGACGACGGTGTCGGGCACGACGAGGTCCGTCACCTGGAGGTTGGGCTCGCGGTACACGACGGGCAGGCTGCCCCGGCCCATGTTGTCCAGCGAGTATTCCCAGGCGTGGCTGTAGTACGTCTCGTAGGGGTCCCCGGGGACGAACGCACCGTCGCCCTGGTCCACCGGGTAGGGCATCGTGCCGGGCAGGCCGCGCGGATCGGTGTTCGCGAAGACGTACACGTAGTAGTCGCCCTCGATGCCGGGCGGCAGCGTGACGTCGATCTCCCGCGAGTAGCTCTGGTGCGGCCCGAACGGCCCCGTGTTCGGCTGCTGCACGACGGCGAGCAGCGTGACGCGGGTCTGGTCCGGGATGAAGGTGGGGTCCTTCGAGAGGTAGATCTTGTCGGTCCAGTAGGCCGTGTGCCGCCAGATCGGATCGTCCGAATCGTTCGTGACGGTGTAGCGGATCGTCGTGCGCTCGCCCGAGAACGCCTGCGGTTCGGGCTGGACGAGGTCGACCTTCAGATTCGGCACGGCCGACGTGATGTTCGTCGTCGTCGTGGCGATCTGGTCGGTCTGGTCGAGGTCCTCGGGCTGGAGGTACGGACGGTTCACGAGGCGGACGTGGACGTACTGTCCCTTCACCGTCGGCTCGAGGAGCACGGTCTGCGTGTTCGTGTACGACTCGCCGGCGGCGAGCGACTTCACGGGGTCGTACGTGCCGAGGAAGAACTGCTTCGCGCCCGGCGCGTCGAGCACCGCGTTGTCGCTGACGTAGACCTGCTCCCACCAGCCGGTGCCGGCGGCGCCCTGCCCTTCGTTGACGACCGTCCACGAGAACGTGAACTCCTCGCCGGCGCGTTCCTCGGGCTCGGCGGTGACGGACACGACCTTCAGGTCGGGATGCAGCACGATCGGCGGGATGCCGATCACGTCGATCGCGCGCGCCTTGTAGTTGCTGCTGTTGTACTCGTTCGGATCGTCCGGGTTGACGTTGATCGCGAGCGGGTCCTCGAAGAGCTGCGCGTACGGATCGACCCACGGCGTGAGGTAGTACGTGCCCGACACGACGTGGTCGGGCAGCTGCACCGTGACGACGCGGTCGTAGCCCGCGTTGCGCACGAGCGGCCCCTCGTTGTGCACGATCGACTGCAGCAGGATGTCGCCCTGCGCCGGGTGCGGACGGTTCTTGTCCTTCGTGAGCCAGATCTGCTCGGTCCAGGTGCCGCGGTCGGTCTCGCCGCTGCCGAGGTTCGTGACGGTGTAGCGGACCTCGACCTCGTTGCCCTCGAAGGCCTGCGCGGGCGCCCTCACCTCGCTCACGACGAGGTCCGAGAAGGGCCACGGGTTCACGTAGATCGGCAGGAGCGCCGTGTTGTTCGTGTCGTTGGGCCATTCGTCGACGCCGCCGCCCTGGTCGGCCACGACGATCGCGTAGACGGTCCCGCGGAAACGCTTCGGCACCTGGAACGTGCCGGTGTTCGAGAGGTACTCCTCGCCCGGTTCGAGCGCGGCGCCGTTCTGGATCGAACCGACGAGGATGTCGTCGGTGCTCACCTTGTCGTCGAGCGACAGGTAGACGCGGTCGGTCCAGTTGGCGACGTTCGTCGCGCGCGGACCCTGGTTGATGACCCGGAACTCGATCGAGCCCGTGCCGCCGGCGTCCATCGTCGCGGGTCCGCCGACCCACGAGACCTGGAGGTCCGGGCGCGGCAGCACCGACACCGACACCTGCGTGTCGTCCGTCGACTGGTTGTTGTCCTCGCGGGTGTGCTCGTAGACGGTGTTCGCGAAGTCGGTGCGGACGATCAGCTCGTAGCGGTCGGACGTGTGCGACGGCAGCACGATCTGCTCGCGCCGCGTGTACGACATGCCGGCCTGCAGCGGACCTTCCCAGACGTACGTGCCGATCTGCGTGCCGGGCCCCGTGTCGCCGAACTTGCGGAGGAACACGGCGTCGGTCCAGCTGCCGCGGGCCTCGCCGCCGCCCTGGTTCACGACGGTCCAGCTGACGTCGATGGCGGAGCCCTCCGGCGCGACGGCCGGCGTCACGATGTCGCTCACGACGAGGTCCGGCGGCGGCGTCAGCGAGACCTCGATCGGGCCGGACACGCGGCGGTTGTTGCCGGTGTAGACGAACTCGAACGGACCGCCCGTCTGCACCACGACGTAGTACGTGCCCGCGATGCCCTCGGGCAGCGTCACGACGCCGCTGCGGTGATACGTGCCGTCGGGCGCGAGGAAGCCGATGTGGCTGAAGCTGCCGAGTGCGATCGGGTTGCTGCCGTCCGGGCTCGCGCTGAGGTAGACGACGTCGCTCCAGTCGACCGTGTTCGTGATCCCGATGCCCTGGTTGCGGACGTCCCATTCGATCGCGAGGCTGCGTCCGCTCGTGCCGGACGTCGCGGGCACGAGGTTCTCGACGACGAGGTCCGCGTACGGGATCGTCATGACGTCGAAGGGCATCGCCGACGACGCGGCGTTGTCGGCCTCGAAGCCGTTCTCGAAGACCTCGCCGTCGGCATCGGTGCGTACGAACAGCGTGTAGCGGCCCTGGAAGCGCGGCGCGAGCAGGAAGGTCTCGTCGCGGTCGTAGTGCTGGCCGACGTCGAGCGCGCCGTCGTGCACGAAGCGGCCGAGCACGATGTCGTCGCCGTTGCCGGCGATGGCGTCGGTCGATGCGACGACGGTGTCGGTCCAGCGGGCCGTCTGGCCGGCGCCGTTGCCGACGTTGGTGACGGTCCAGCCGATCGTGACGGCGACGGGGTCGCCGATGCTGAGCGTCGGCGCGGACACGCCGGACACCGCGAGCTGCGCGTACGGTGCGAGCGCGACGGTGAGCGGCGCGGACGCCACGTTGTTCGCCTCGGCGTTCAGCTCGCGCACCTGCCCGGTCGCATCGGTCACGACGATGACGAAGTAGTCGCCCGTCGCCTCGATCGGCAGGACAAAGCTGCCGTCCTCGGTGTAGCCCTCGCCCGCGGCGAGCGTGCGCGTGATCGTGCGCGAAAGCACGAGCAGGTCGCCCGTGCCCACGCTGCCGTCGCGCGAGAGATAGACGCGATCGGTCCACGTGCCCGACAAGGCGCTCGTGCCGGCATTGCGGATGTCCCACGAGACGGCGAGCGGCGCGCCCGACACGGCGTTGGCGCCGAGCCGGACGGCGTCGGCGGCGAGATCCGGATGGACGACCGCGAGGCCGTCGGCGGTGACGCGCGTGTTGTTGTCCTCGCGCGGCGTCTCGTAGATCGCGTTGCCGGCGTCGGTGACGACGAGCACGCGGTACGTGCCGTCCAGGAGATCGGGCAGCGCGAACGACGTCGCATCGGTGTAGCCCGTCCCGGCTGCGAGGTTGCGGTTCTGCGTGACGGACGCGACGAGCACGGCATCGGCAAGCGTGCCGTTCGCGGTGAGGTAGATGCGGTCGACCCAGGTGCCGGCCGCGGCCGCGTCGCCGATGTTGTCGACGGTCCAGGTGACGGTGCGGGTCTCGGTCGGCACGCCGCCGTCCGGCCGCACGACGTTCGTGACGACGAG
>CAUJJX010000161.1 GCA_963205165.1 Pseudomonadota bacterium
TACTTGTCGCCCACCACATCCGCCCCCGCCGGCGGCGTGAAGCGGAACGTGTCGGCGGCGAGCTTCGGGTTGCGCACGAATTTCGTGAACCGGATCGTCGTGATCTGGCCGAGGCGGTCGTGGAGTTCGATGGTCTCGGGGTTCGACTTGCGGAAGCCGAGCCGCATCTTCTCGAAGGTGCTGTCGGGGTCCTTCGGGACGGCCTCGAGCCATTCGAGTCCACCCTTTGCGGGCTGCTGCTTCAGCGTGTACGCACGGTCGACGTCGTTGTCGCCGGCGAGCAGCGCGGCCGGGCTGTTGCCGAGCGCGTCGCCGAGCTTCTTGACCGTGACCTGTTCGAGATCCTTGTCGTAGACCCAGACCTTCTCGCCGTCGCCGACGATCAGTTGCTCGAAGGGCTTCAGGTAGATCCAGCGGAACTTGCCCGGGCGCGAGAACAGGAACGCCCCCGTCGATTCGGTCGTCCTGCGGCCGTGCGGGTCGGCGACGCTCTGGACGAATTCGGTGCGCGCGCTGCGCACCTCGCTCACGAACGCCTTCAGGGATTCGAGCCCGCCGGCGAGCGCCGACTGGGTCCAGCAGGCCACCGCGAGCGCGGCGGCCAGTGTCATCTTCTTCATCGCTGCTTCCTTGCCGCGGCTCGCGCGGCGTCCGGGGATTCTTCGTCGGGATCAGTCTTCGCTGCGTGCGGGAGACAGCACTTCGCGGTTGCCGTTCGTGGCCATGCTCGACACGAGGCCGGCGCGTTCCATCTGCTCGATGAGTCGCGCGGCGCGGTTGTAGCCGATCCGCAGATGGCGCTGCACGAGCGAGATCGAGGCGCGGCGCGTCTTGATGACGATCGCGACGGCCTCGTCGTACAACGGATCGGCCTCGGCATCCGCACCGCCCTCGCCGCCGCCATCGGACGTCTCGACCTCTTCGGGACTGTCGAGGATGCCTTCGATGTAGTCCGGCTCGGCGCGCGACTTCAGGTACTCGACGACCTTGTGGACCTCGCCGTCGGCGACGTACGCGCCGTGCACGCGCTGCGGCAGGCCGGTGCCGGGCGGGAGGTACAGCATGTCGCCCTGCCCGAGCAGCGCTTCGGCGCCCTGCTGGTCGAGGATGGTCCGGGAGTCGACCTTCACCGAGACCTGGAACGCGATCCGGGTGGGGATGTTCGCCTTGATGAGACCGGTGATCACGTCGACCGACGGACGCTGCGTCGCGAGGATCAGGTGAATGCCGGCCGCGCGCGCCTTCTGGGCGAGCCGCGCGATGAGTTCCTCGACCTTCTTGCCGACGACCATCATCAGGTCGGCCAGCTCGTCGATGACGACGACGATCATCGGCAGGTCGTCGAGCGGCTCGGGGCTCTCGGGCATCAGCGAGAACGGATTGCCGATCGGATGCCCGGCCTTGCGCGCGTCGCGCACCTTCTGGTTGTAGCCCGCGAGATTGCGCACGCCGAGGTTCGACATGAGCTTGTAGCGCCGCTCCATCTCGGCCACGCACCAGTTGAGCGCGTAGGCGGCCTGCTTCATGTCGGTGACGACGGGCGCAAGCAGGTGGGGGATGCCCTCGTACACCGAGAGTTCGAGCATCTTCGGATCGACGAGGATCAGCCGGACCTCCTTCGGCGTCGACTTGTAGAGCAGCGACAGGATCATCGCGTTGATCCCGACGGACTTGCCCGAGCCGGTCGTGCCGGCGACGAGCAGGTGCGGCATCTTCGCGAGGTCGGCGACGACGGGCTTGCCGGCGATGTCCTTGCCGAGCGTCAGCGTGATCGGCGAGGCCATGTGGCTGTAGACCTCCGAACCCAGGATCTCCGACAGCCGCACGATCTGCCGCTTCGGATTCGGGATCTCGAGGCCCATGCACGACTTCCCGGGGATCGTCTCGACGACCCGGATGCTCATCACCGACAGCGCCCGCGCAAGGTCCTTCACGAGGTTGACGATCTGGTTGCCCTTCACGCCGGTCGCGGGCTCGATCTCGTAGCGCGTGATGACGGGGCCCGGGTACGCCGCGAGCACCTTCACCTCGATGCCGAAGTCGAGCAGCTTCTTCTCGATGAGCCGCGACGTGTATTCGAGCGTGTCGGCGGGCATCACCTCGACGACGCTGTCCGGCTCGTCGAGCAGCTGCAGCGGCGGCAGCGGCGAATCGGGGAGGTCCTCGAAGAGCGGCTTCTGCTTCTCCTTCTCGACGCGCTTCGACTTCGGGATCTCGGTGACCGGCGGCTCGATGCGGATCGGCGCGCGCTCCTCGAAGTGCTCGCGCTGCACCTCGACGAGTTCCTCGCGCTGGATCGTCGCCTCGACGCCGGCCTTGCGGTCGCGCTCTTCGGCGATCCGGGCGGCACCGCGATGCCAGGCCCATTCGAGGCCCGCGCCGATGCGCTCGGCGGCCCAGACCCACGACATGCCGCTCGCGACGGAGAACGCCACGGCGAGCATCATGACGAGGAGCATGGTCCCGCCGGTGAACCCAAGGCTGCCGAGCAGCGCCTGCGAGACGACCTCGCCGACCATGCCGCCCGGCCAGTACGGCAGTGACACATCGATGGAGTGCAGGCGCATCGCCTCGAAGCCGCTGCTCGCGACGAGCATCACGCCGAAGCCGGCGAACGCGTAGAGCGCGGGGCGACGATCGGGGTCCGACTCGCCATCGGGTTCGAGATGCAGGTAGGACTGCCAGACGGTCACGGCGAGGAGGATGACCGTCCACCACGCCGAGAAGCCGAAGAGGTACAGGAGGACATCGGCGAGCCACGCGCCGACCACGCCACCGGAATTCCCGATGCGCGCCGCCTCGAGGGCGTGCGACCAGCCGGGATCGGTCTTGTGATACGTGAAGAGGATGAGGGCGAGGTACGCGGCGACGCCGACGAACAGCAGCCACCACGCTTCGCGGATCAGCTTCGCGAGACGCGGCGGCAGGGGTTCGGACTTCGGCCGCTCAGCGTTGCGCTTGCGAAACAGCATTCGGGCGATTCTGGGAGTGACTCATCGGTCCGATTCTACCGTCTGCCGGCGGCCGGATCGTGTCCAGGGGCTGTTGATACTCCGGATGCCAGTGCGAATGAACGACTCGGCGCGCAGGGCAAGGCGGACGACGCCGCCCGGACTGGACGTCCGGGCAGGAAGGACAACGCGGCCATGTGCGTCGAGTCGTTCGTTCCCTCCGGGTTGCCGGCCCCCTCGCGGAGCGCCATTGGCGAAACGCTCGGGGCGGCCACCCCACAGGTATACCCGGGGAAAACACGC
>CAUJJX010000162.1 GCA_963205165.1 Pseudomonadota bacterium
CCGGTCGCGCTGCGTCCGTACATGGGCGGCCTCGAGATGATCGAGCCGGTCCGCTGAACGAGGGCAGGCCGGGCGCGTGACCGGATGAACAGGCAGAACAGTCACCGAGCGCAGCCGCGCTCAGCAATCCAGGAACAGACATGACCGCAGTGATCATGGACGGCAACGCCGTCGGCAAGGCAGTCCGGGGGCGCCTCGCGGCGCGTGTGCAGGCGCTGGCGAAGCGCGGCGTGACGCCCGGTCTCGCCGTGATTCTCGTCGGTGAGAATCCAGCATCGCGCGTCTATGTGCGCAACAAGGTGAAGGCCTGCACCGACACCGGCATCCATTCGGTGCTCGTCGAGTACCCCGCCGACGCGACGGCCGACACGGTGCTCGGCCGCATCCGCGAACTGAACGCCGACCCGACGATCCACGGGATCCTCGTCCAGTTGCCGCTGCCGCCGCACATCGACGTCGACGACGTGCTCGCGACGATCTCTCCGTCGAAGGACGTCGACGGGTTCCACATCGAGAGCCTCGGCGCGCTGCTGGCCGGCAAACCGGACTTCCAGCCGTGCACGCCGCACGGCGTGATGGAGATCCTCGATCACTACGAGATTCCGCTGTCCGGACGCAACGCCGTCGTCGTCGGCCGCAGCAACATCGTCGGCAAGCCGATGGCGCTGATGCTCCTCGGTCGCGATGCGACCGTGACGATCTGCACCTCGAAGACGCGCGATCTCGCGGCGCACACGCGCAACGCCGACATCCTCGTCGTCGCCACGGGCCGCCCGCGGATGGTGACCGGCGACATGGTCAAGCCGGGCGCCGTCGTGGTCGACGTCGGCATCAACCGCGACGCGGACGGCCGGCTCGTCGGCGACGTCGATTTCGATTCCGTGAAGGACATCGCGAGCCACATCACGCCGGTTCCCGGCGGTGTCGGTCCGATGACGATCACGATGCTGCTCGCGAACACGGTGGTGTCGGCGGAGCGCGCGGCGGGGTAGGGCTCCCGGTGTCGCAGTGAGGCGACGTCGGAGCGCGTCGCCTCGCGATTCGGCGCGCCCGCTCCGATCCGGCGCGGAGGGCGGCGGACCTTCCGTCGTTCGCTTTTCCCTCCCTCACGGAGGCTGGACACACGGCGTCCACCCGGACTTCCGCGGCGCGGACAGACCGGTGTCTCCGTATCCGGACACTTCGGACGCTCGTGGTTTCGCAGCTTCAGGGCATCCGCCGCCCACATGTCGTCCGGGTGACGACGATGGCATTTCTTCGCTTGCAGAACCTGACAGGACGGTAGTAACTTCGGGTCGAAACTAACGGGACGTCAGATTTACGGCAGGGGGATGCCGAGACAGAGATCCCGAATGCAGTCCGGAAGCCTGTCGGCACCAGATCGGCGGCACCGGGCGATGACCCTCGTGGAGACCTGTCATGCGTCGCACCCTCGCGTTTCTGTTCGCGCTATCGCTGTCCCTGCCGGCCTCGGCGTACCACCTCGTCGAGATCACGTCGCAGCGGGACGACGACGCCCGGATTCCCGGCAGCCTCGTTGCCGTCGCACCGGAACACCCGGGATCGCAGCACGCCGGCAACGCCGGTGAATCCATCGAGGACGCCGCCGTCCCGTCGACCTTCGAGACACGCAAGTGGGCGCTCGTCGCGGCCGGGGTCGTGGTGCTGATCCTCGGCAGCCGGCACCGCAGCCGCAACACCCGGACCGTCAGGTTTCCGGCGCGGCGTCGGTGAGCGGACCTGAAAGGTCCGCGGCCGGCGCGATCGCCAGGGGTGATGACCAGCACCTTCTGCTGACGGGATCCCGCGTTTCGATCTCGTGGTTTCGCGGTGCCCTCTGATCGAAGCCTGCGCTGCGAATCCGCGGGACTGATCCCGCGGCGATCGCGACCTGCCCGGTGCCGCGCCGTGCCGCTCACCCCCCAATCCGCACCGGCACCCGCTTCGCCCCCCACTGTTTCGTGAACGCCTCGAAATGCCCGGCCACCTGCGACTGGCACTGCAGGCAGCGGCCGTCGTGCGTGAGGTCGTAGTCGAGGATGCTGTGCCAGTCGCGCACGATCACGCCGTGGCCGCAGTCGGGGCAGTGCGTCGTGCCGCCGGCCGCGTCGTGGACGTTGCCGGTGTAGACGTACTGCAGCCCCTCCGACCGCGCGATTGCCCGGGCCCGCGCCAGCGTCGCCGCGGGTGTCGCGGGGATGTCGGTCATGCGGTAGTCCGGGTGGAACGCCGTGAAGTGCAGCGGCACGTGCGGCCCGAGGTTCCCGGCGATCCAGGCGGACATCCGGCGGAGTTCGTCTTCCGAATCGTTCTTCGTCGGGATCAGCAGCGTCGTGATCTCGACCCAAACCGGCGTCTCGCGGACGAGGTAGACGAGCGTGTCGAGGACGGGCTGCAGGCGCGCGCCCGTCAGCTTGAAATAGAACTCGTCGCTGAACGCCTTCAGGTCGACGTTCGCGGCGTCCATCTTCGCGTAGAACTCCCGGCGCGGCGCCTCGTGGATGTAGCCGGCCGTCACCGCGACGGTCTTCAGTCCGCGGTCGTGGCAGGCGTC
>CAUJJX010000163.1 GCA_963205165.1 Pseudomonadota bacterium
CGACGGTCGGCGGAAAGATCGCGCAGATCGGCTCGCGGCTCATCGACGGCGTCGCCCGGAAGATGGCCGAAGCCTTCTTCGCGAAGTTCACGGCGGCGGTGACGAAGGTGGGGGAGTAGGTCGGACAGGCGGAGACAGCCGCGAACTCCGGCGCCTGATCCGAACACGTCAGCTTCGCGTAGGTCGGATTAGCGGCATCGCCGCGTAATCCGACACCTTCGCCCGCAAAACCGTCTGCGTCGGATTACGCGCTCCGCGCTAATCCGACCGCTCACTCCCCGTCATTCCAGCGCAAGCTGGAATCCAGTCCGGCGGTGGCCGGTGCGAAGTCCGTTGCTGGACCCCAGCGTTCGCTGGGGTGACGGAATCAGGGATGCACAGTCCCGAGGATCCGGCCGGCAGCGTCGCTCCGCGATGCGACGCTGCCCGCCTTGACTCCGATCACGGTATCTACGCGAAGCAGGCGTCGCTGGAGCAGTTTCGTAGACCGGATTAGCGGTATCGCCGCGTAATCCGACGCCGCCGCTCGCACAGCCGTCCGCGTCGTTTGACTTCGATCACGGTATCTACGCGCACTGACCGATCCGCTCGTCCCGGTCGGACGGGCAACGGCCCCGCTTGTCAATCTTGTCCGCCCCCGGCGCTTCGGCCATAGTCCCGCGCTTCCCCCGGCCCGACCCCCTGCTTCGTCCATGCTGCCGTCCATCGAACACCGCATCGCCACCGAACTCGCCGTCCGGCCCCAGCAGGTCGCTGCCGCCGTCGCCCTGCTCGACGAAGGTTCCACCGTCCCGTTCATCTCGCGCTACCGCAAGGAAGCCACGGGCGGACTCGACGACACGCAGCTGCGCAATCTCGAGGAACGCCTCTGCTATCTCCGCGAGCTGGAGGCCCGTCGCACGGCGATCCTGGCGAGCGTCGAGGAGCAGGGCAAGCTGACGCCGGAGCTGCGCGTGCAGCTCGAGGACGCCGACACGAAGCAGCGCCTCGAGGATCTCTACCTGCCCTACAAGCCGAAGCGCCGCACGAAGGCGATGATCGCCCGCGAGGCCGGCCTCGAACCGCTCGCCGACGCGCTGCTCGCCGATCCGGTGCGGGTTCCCGAGGTCGAGGCCGAGGCCTATCTGAAGCCCGCGTTCACGAACACCGACGGCGATGCGAATCCGGGCGTGCCCGACGTGAAGGCTGCACTCGACGGCGCACGCCAGATCCTGATGGAGCGTTTCGCCGAAGACGCCGAACTGCTCGCGCAACTGCGCCAGCACATGCACGACCACGGCGTGATGGTGTCCGCCGTCGCGGACGGCAAGGAGGACGCGGGCGCGAAGTTCCGCGACTACTTCGAGTATTCCGAACCGCTGAAGGACATCCCGTCACACCGCGCGCTCGCGCTGTTCCGCGGCCGCAACGAGGACATCCTGCGCATCGCGCTGAAGCTGCCGGAGCACCTCGACGAGAACTTCCCGAAGGACGCCTTCGACGCGTGCGAGGGACGCATCGCGACGCGCACCGGCATCGGCCACCAGGGCCGCCCGGCGGACAAGTGGCTCGTGGAAACGGTGCGCTGGACGTGGCGCGTGAAGCTCGCGTGGCAGGTCGAGAGCGACCTGCTCAGTGACCTGCGGATGCAGGCGGAGGAAGAGGCGATCCGGGTGTTCGCCCGCAACCTCCACGACCTGCTGCTCGCGGCGCCCGCCGGCCCGCGCGCGACGATGGGTCTCGACCCGGGCCTGCGCACCGGCGTGAAGGTCGCGATCGTCGACCGCACGGGCAAGGTCGTCGCGACCGACACGATCTATCCGCACGCGCCGCGCAACGACTGGGACGGCGCCATCGACCGCCTTGCGAAGCTCGCGAAGACGCACTCGGTCGACCTGATCTCGATCGGCAACGGCACGGCCTCGCGCGAGACCGACAAGCTCGCGGCCGACCTGATGCAGCGCCACGCCGAGCTGAAGCTCACGAAGATCGTCGTGTCGGAGGCGGGCGCGTCGGTGTACTCGGCGTCGGAACTCGCCGCGAAGGAATTCCCCGATCTCGACGTGAGCCTGCGCGGCGCGGTGTCGATCGCGCGGCGCCTCCAGGACCCCCTCGCCGAACTCGTGAAGATCGATCCGAAGTCGATCGGCGTCGGCCAGTACCAGCACGACGTCAGCCAGACGAAGCTCGCGAAGGCGCTCGACGCCGTCGTCGAGGACTGCGTGAACGCCGTCGGCGTCGACGTGAACACGGCGTCGGTCGCGCTGCTCGCGCGCATCTCCGGCCTGACGGCGTCGCTCGCCGAGAACATCGTCCGCCATCGCGACGAGCACGGCCCGTTCTCCAATCGCGACGCGCTGAAGAAGGTGGCGCGCCTCGGCCCGAAGACGTTCGAGCAGGCCGCCGGCTTCCTCCGCGTGCCCGCGGGCGACAACCCGCTCGACGCGTCGTCGGTCCACCCGGAAGCCTATCCGGTGGTCGAGCGCATCCTCGCCGACGTGCAGCGTTCGGTGCGCGACATCATGGGCCGCGCCGACGTGCTGAAGGCGCTCGATCCGAAGAAGTACACCGACGAGCGCTTCGGTCTTCCGACCGTGCAGGACATCCTCGTCGAGCTCGAGAAGCCGGGCCGCGATCCGCGTCCGGAGTTCAGGACGGCGTCGTTCCGCGACGGCGTCGAGGACCTGAAGGATCTCCAGCCGGGGATGCTGCTCGAGGGCGTCGTGACGAACGTCGCGAACTTCGGTGCGTTCGTCGACATCGGCGTCCACCAGGACGGCCTCGTGCACGTGTCGATGCTGTCGAACCGCTTCGTGAAGGACCCGCGCGAAGTCGTGAAGGCCGGGGACGTCGTGAAGGTGAAGGTCCTCGAGGTCGACGTGCCGCGCAAGCGCATCGCGCTGTCGATGAAGCTCGACGCGCCGGTCGGCGAGAAGCGCGACGGACCCGCGCGCGGCAACGATCGCGGCGGGCGTCCGGCGCCGTCGAAGATGTCGTCGCGTCCGCAGGCGAGTGCGCCGGCCGGCGGGGCAATGGCCGATGCGCTCGCGAAGGCGCTGAAGCGGTAGCGCGCGGCGCCCGGGCCGTCGTCACGGTTCCGTCATTCCAGCGCAAGCTGGAATCCAGTGCGGCGATCGCACGTGCGTCGTCGGTTGCCGGACCCTCGCGTTCGCCGGGGTGACGGGGTGGGGGAAATTCACGGCTCTGACCCGACCCGTTCGCCGCTCCACCGTTACGACCGTTCCGTCATTCCAGCGCAAGCTGGAATCCAGTGCGGCGATGGCCAGCGCGACGTCGGTAGCTGGACCCCAGCGTTCGCTGGGGTGACGGAGTGGGAGACGTTCCGCGCCCGCCCCGCAACGCGGAGCGCGCGGATACCATCGGGCACTCCATCGCGTGACCCCTTCCAACCATCTGCACTCCCCGACCATGACCACCCCGCGCACGCCCGACGTCCACGTCCTCCCGGCCAATCTCCACGCGCTCACCGCCGCGATCTTCGAGCGTGCGGGCTGGACCAGCCGCGACGCGCATCTCGCAGCCGATCACCTCGTCCTCTCGAACCTGAGCGGCCACGATTCGCACGGCGTCGGCATGGTCCCGCGCTACATCCAGACAGCGCAGAAAGGCCTGCTGAAGACGGGCCACGAACTCACGACCGTGATGGATGCCGGCGCGCTGCTCACGATCGACGGCGGGATGCAGCTCGGCCAGGTGATCGGCCACGACGCGACGGCGCTCGCGATCGACCGGGCACGCGCGCACGGCGTCGCGGTGCTCGCGCTGCGCAACACGCATCACCTCGGACGCATCGGCCACTGGGGCGAGCAGGCCGCGGCGGCCGGCCTCGTCGCGATCCACTACGTCAACGTGATCGGCCGTCCGCCGCTCGTCGCGCCGTGGGGCGGCAGCCGCGCGCGGTTCTCGACGAACCCGTTCTGCGTCGCGTTCCCGCGGCCCGGCACCGATCCGGTCGTGCTCGACTTCGCGACGTCGCGCATCGCGCACGGCAAGACCCGCGTCGCGTGGAAGCGCGGCGTGCAGGTGGCCGACGACAACCTCCTCGATTCGGAAGGCCGCGCGACGAACGATCCGTCGGTGATGTGGACCGACCCGCTCGGCGCGCTGCTGCCCTTCGGCGATCACAAGGGCTTCGGCCTGGGGATGCTCTGCGAACTGCTCGCGGGCGGCCTCGGCGGTGCCGGCACGATCCCCGGCCGCACGGACTGGGGGCTCATCGTGAACAACATGCTGAGCATCCTCGTCGACCCCGCGAAGCTCGGCGGCGCCGGCAGCTACGCGGCCGAGACCGAGAAGCTCATCGAGTGGGTGTATTCGACGCCGGCCGCGGAAGGCTTCGACCGCGTGCGGATCCCCGGTGAACCCGAGCGCGAACTGCGCGCGAAGCGCACGGCGGCAGGCACGCCGCTCGACGCGACGAGCTGGGGCGAGATCGTGGCGACGGCGGTATCGCTGGGGATTCCGCGGGCAGAGGTGGCGGCGATGGCGGGGGTGGACGTCGGGGGTTGACGGACGTCGTGGCCGATCGCGCCCCTGCTGCACCGCGCCGTGACGCGGGTCGTCGCGACTGCCCGGGTGTCGCGACCGGCGCCGTGGCGCCGCACGGGATCGAGGCGAGGCACCCTGCCTTGACCGTTTCACCCGTCGGGGATAGGTTCCGATCCGGTGCCGCGAAGACGGCATCGACGATACCAACAGGAGACCTCACACCATGATCCGCAAGCTCATTCCCGGGCTCGGCGCGCTGCTCGTCGCCCTGCCGGGCGCCGGCCACGCCGTCGCGTTCAGCAATCCCGGGCTCGAATCAACGTCGCCCGCCTTCATCGAGACCGTCCCGCACGACTCCGGCGCCAACGGCTGGTCCGTCGTGTACGCCAACATCGAGTTCGTGCGCACGGGCTACAGCGGTGCCGGCGATGTCGTCCAGTCGGCGCACGAGGGCGACTGGTTCGTCGACCTCAATGGCACGCAGGGGCCGGGCGGACTGCGGCAGTCGCTCCTGACGGACCCGAACCAGCAGTACCGCATCGACTTCTGGATGTCCGGCAATCCGGGGCCGCTGGGCGTGACGACGAGCGGCGGTCCGAAGACGCTGGATGTCCTGTGGAACGGCGCTGTCGTCGGATCGTTCTCCTACACGCATCTGCCCGGCGACCAGTGGAGCAATCTCCGGTGGGAATCCCACTCGGTCCTGGTGACCGGCGTCGGTCTGTCCGGCGGATTCGACACCCTGGAGATCCGCAGCACATCGAACTTCCATGCCGCAGCCGGCCCGTTCGTCGATGCCCTGTCGATCACGGCCGTGCCGGAACCGGGGACGTGGGCGATGCTCGCGGCCGGGCTCGGCCTGCTGGGCGTGGTCGGCGCGCGTCGCGGCAAACGCTGAGCGGCGCGGTCGTCCGGATGTCCGAGGGCCCCGGTGGGGCCCTCGTCGTTTCTGCCGCGGCGATCCGGCACTCGGGTGCCGCGCGTCCGGCCGGCGCCTGTTCACCCCGCGGGCTGTCGGGGTGTGGCGTGAGCGGCCCTACAGCGTCGCGACCAGCTCGGCCAGCTGGTCCGTCGCGAGCCCCCAGCCCTGGTGGAATCCCCGGTCCTCGTGGGCCTGCCGGTCGGCTTCGCTCCAGTGCAGCACGCGCGCCACGTACTTCGTCCGCGCGCCGTTGGGCTCGAACGTGATGATCCCGGTCATGAAGGCTTTCTCGGAGGGCTCCCACGCCTTCGTGAACGCGTCGGTGAAGACAAGACGCTTGTTCTTCACGACCTCGAGATAGACACCGCGGTTCGGGAACTCCTCGCCCTCCGGGCTGCGCATCACGATGACGCTCGATCCGCCGGGCCGCACGTCCATCTCGGCCGACGCCACGGTCCACGGGCGCGGCACGAACCATTGCATCAGCAGCTCGGGTTCGGTCCAGGCGCGGAAGAGTTTCTCGGGCGGTGCGTCGATGGTGCGGATGAGGACGAGTTCGCGGGACATGGGTGGGGTTCCGGTGGTTTCGAGGGCGGGTCGAGAAATCTCGATTCGGGTGGATGCCGTGATTGGAGTCGGCCGGCGATGAGTTTGCGTAGGTCGGATTAGCGCAGCGTAATCCGACGCGGCGTCACTCGTTGCCGACACCGTCGAGTTCGGTCGACAGCCCCCAATCCGCCGGAAACACGCCCGCCGCAACATATCGATGGAAACTCGAGTGCGGCCAATCTACGGCGCGATCGACGAGTCCGTGCTTCACCGGATTGAAATGAATGTAGTCGACGTGCCGCGCGAGGTCGTCCTCGTCGCGGAGCAGGTGTTCCCAGAATCTGTGCTGCCAGACGCGTCCGTCGCCGCGCAGTGTCGGATCGAGTCGCTGTGCGACGCGCGTCTTCAAGAGGCGCCAGCGCGTTGCGAAATCGGCGTCACCGGGCGGCAGCGTCCAGATGCAGTGGAGGTGATCCGGCAGGACGACGATCGCATCGGTCGCGAACGCGTGTTTCGCGCGGACGGTGCGGAAGGCATCGCGCAGGACATCGACGGCGTCGGCCGACGCGAAGATCGGTCGGCGATCGCGCGTCACGACGGTGAAGAACCAGGAACCACCGGGGACGAAGGCGCGGCGGTATTGCATGGTGGCGGGTGTGCGGCGGGCGGTGTCGGATTACGCAGCTGCGCTGCTAATCCGACCTACGCGGAGT
>CAUJJX010000164.1 GCA_963205165.1 Pseudomonadota bacterium
GAGGTCGACGAGGAACATCTTGCCCGGCTGGAGACGCCACTTCTTGACGATCTTCTCCTCGGGGATCGGCAGCACGCCGGTCTCGGAGGCCATCATCACGAGGTCGTCATCGGTGACGAGATAGCGCGCGGGACGCAGACCGTTCCGGTCGAGCGTCGCGCCGATCTGGCGACCGTCCGTGAAGGCGACGGCGGCGGGGCCGTCCCAGGGTTCCATCATGGCCGCGTGGTACTCGTAGAACGCGCGGCGGTTCTCGTCCATCAGCGTGTGCTTCTCCCAGGCCTCGGGGATCAGCATCATCATCGCGTGGGCCATCGAGTAGCCGGCCATCACGAGCAGTTCGAGGGCGTTGTCGAACGACGCCGAGTCGGACTGGCCCGGGTAGATCAGCGGCCACAGCTTCTGGACATCCTGACCGAGCACCGGCGACGAGATCGCGCCCTGCCGCGCGCGGATCCAGTTGACGTTGCCGCGGAGCGTGTTGATCTCGCCGTTGTGGGCGATCAGCCGGAAGGGATGCGCGAGGTCCCACGTGGGGAACGTGTTCGTCGAGAAGCGCTGGTGCACGAGGGCCAGCGCCGACACGAGCCGCGGATCCTGGAGATCGAGGTAGTAGCTGCCCACCTGGTCGGCCAGCAGCATGCCCTTGTAGACGACGGTCCGGGCGGACATCGACGGCACGTAGAACTCCTTGCCGTGCGCCAGATTGAGTGCCTGGATCGCGTGGCCGGAGCGCTTGCGGATCACGTAGAGCTTGCGCTCGAGCGCGTCGGTCACGGTGACGTTGCTGCCCATGCCGATGAACACCTGGCGGATGACCGGCTCGATGCTCTTCACCGAATCGCCGAGCCCGCTGTTGTCGCGCGGCACATCGCGCCAGCCGATGAGCACCTGGCCCTCGGCACGCACGGCACGCTCGATCTCCTGCTCGCACGCGAGGCGGCTGGCGGGCTCCTGGGGCAGGAACACCATCCCGACACCGTAGTCGCCGGCAGCCGGAAGGCTGATGCCCTGCTTCGCGAGTTCGTCGCGGAAGAAGGCATCCGGAATCTGGAGGAGGATCCCCGCGCCGTCACCTGCGAGCGGGTCGGCGCCGGTGGCCCCGCGGTGCGTCAGGTTCCGCAGGATCTGCAGCCCCTGCTCGACGATCGAGTGGCTCTTCTGGCCCTTGATGTGGGCGATGAAGCCGACGCCGCAGGCATCGTGTTCATGGGCGGGGTCGTACAACCCCTGCTTGGGCGGAACAATGGTCTGGGCCACGGCTAACCTCGTCGAATCGCTGCTGGGCAACTTGCCGGCGCCGCCGCGGAAGGGCTCCGATTCGGTCGAGCGCGCCGCACCGAAATTGGGCGACTCGACGCTTTCGCAGGGCGCAAGGGGGGGCGGGATGTTAACGCAACGTCGTTCGCGCTTTCAACCCTGCTGCAGCGCAAGAAACCGGTGAAATCTCAGTGCATCTCGATGGCGAACAGGCGTCGATGCTCGAGGATCGCGTAGCGGTCGGTCATGCCGGCGATGTAGTCGGCGATGGCGCGCGACCCGTCGGTCGCGGCCCGCTGCTGGAACTCCGGCGGAAGAAGGCGGGCGTCGTCGACGAACGCGGCGAAGAGCTCCCGGACGATCCGGCGGGACTTCGCGGCCATCCGGGCGACCCGGAAGTGCCGGTAGAGATGCTCGCGCAGAAACCGCTTGAGCGACTGCTGCTCCTGCTGGGCTTCCGGACTGAAGGCCACGAGCGGCGGGCCGGCCCGCACGTCGTCGATCGAGCGCGGATCGACCCGCCGGATGTTCTCGGTGGTCTGGCGGATGAGGTCCGAGACGAGCGAGTTGATCATCCGGCGCACGGTCTCGTGGATCCGGCGGCGGTCGTGGAGATTCGGGTAGAGGCGCACCACCTCGTCGAGATGGCGCCGGAAGATGGATTCGGTCGACAGCGCGTCGATGTCGATGAGCCCGGAGCGCAGGCCGTCATCCACATCGTGATTGTTGTAGGCGAGCTCGTCGGCGACGTTGGCCAGCTGGGCTTCAAGACCGGGCTGACGGTGCTGCAGGAAGCGTTCGCCGAGGGCACCGAGGTCGCGGGCGTGGCGCGGCGAGCAATGCTTGAGGATGCCCTCGCGGGTCTCGAAGGTGAGGTTCAGTCCGTCGAAAGCACCGTAGCGGCTCTCGAGGTGATCGACGACACGCAGCGACTGGAGGTTGTGTTCGAAGCCACCATGATCGCGCATGCATTCGTTGAGGGCGTCCTGGCCTGCGTGACCGAAGGGCGTGTGCCCGAGGTCGTGCGCGAGGGAGATGGCTTCGACGAGATCCTCGTTGAGCCCGAGATTGCGCGCGACCGACCGCGCGATCTGCGCGACCTCGATGGACTGCGTGAGGCGGGTGCGGAAGAGGTCGCCCTCGTGGTTCACGAAGACCTGCGTCTTGTACTCGAGCCGCCGGAAGGCCGTGGAGTGGACGATGCGGTCGCGGTCGCGCTGGTACTCGGTGCGCCCCTCGGGTGTCGCCTCCGGAATCGCGCGACCGCGGGAGGTCTCGGACCGCGCGGCGTAGGGCGCCAGTTCAGACATGCGCGTCGGGTGCGGACAACACCCGTGACAGCACGTCGGTCGGGACATCGGCGTCGACGTAGGCCTGACCGAGCTTCTTCATCAGGACGAATCGCAGGCGTCCCGCCTCGACCTTCTTGTCGTGGCCCATCAGCTCGAGCCAGCGTTCGACAGGCAGGACGGGCGGCTCTACCGGCAGCCGGGCGCGTGCGATCAGTGCGGTTGCTCGCGCGACATCGGCATCGCTCAGGTGGCCGAGGAGACGCGACGTGCGCGCCGCCAGCACCATGCCCGTCCCGACGGCCTCGCCGTGCAGCCACGTGCCGAATCCGAGTGCGGCCTCGATGGCGTGACCGAAGGTGTGTCCGAGGTTCAGCAACGCCCGGTCACCGGTCTCGCGTTCGTCGCGCGCCACGATTTCCGCCTTGTTTCGGCAGCAGCGCTCGACGGCGAAGGCAAGGGACTCCGGGTCGGATGCGAGAAGCTCATCCATATGGGCTTCGAGCCAGTCCAGGAATTCGATGTCGCCGAGCAGACCGTACTTGATGACTTCGGCGAGGCCGGCCGACAACTCCCGCGGCGGCAGGGTCGACAGGGTCGCGAGATCGGCGATGACGGCGTTCGGCTGATAGAACGCGCCGATCATGTTCTTGCCGAGCGGATGGTTGATCGCCGTCTTGCCACCCACCGAGGAATCGACCTGCGCG
>CAUJJX010000165.1 GCA_963205165.1 Pseudomonadota bacterium
CGCAGCCGCAGCCGGATCCGTACACGGGCGTGACGCCCGACCTCCTCGACTTCACGAAGCCGCAGACCTTCTTCGCGGGCGGCCACGGTCTCGCGGGCACGGCCGGCGACTACATGCGCTTCGTGCAGATGCTCGTGAACGGCGGCTCGCTCGAAGGCGCCCGCGTACTCGGTCCGCGCACCGTCGAGTTCGCCTCGTCGAACCACCTGCACCCCGGCATCGATCGCGGCACGGGCTACCTGCCCGGCCCCGGCTACGGCTTCGGCCTCGGCTTCGCCGTGCGCACCGATCGCGGCATGTCGACGTGGAACGGTTCCACCGGCGACTACTACTGGGGCGGTTACGGCGGCACGGCCTTCTGGGTCGATCCGAAGGAACAGCTCGTCGTCGTGTTCATGACGACCGAGCCGACGCGCCGCATGCAGTACCGGATGGCGCTGCGCTCGCTCGTGTACCAGTCGATCATCGAGTGACGACCCTGGCAGCGCGACCACCCCGGAGACCGACATGAAATGGATCGTCGCGCTGCTGCTGTGCCTCTCGACGGCTGCGTTCGCGGGCGTCGAGGACGACGGCGAACCCGTGTTCCTGATCGCGAAGCCGGACATGCCGGACCCGAACTTCGCGCGCACGGTGATCGTCGTCGGCTTCCCCCAGGACGCCGGTCCGATGGGCGTCGTGCTCAACCGGCCGTCGGGCCTGAAGATCGGCGAACTCTTCGCGGACGATCGTCCGGAGCTCGCCGACCTCGCTGATGTCGTCCACCTCGGTGGACCGGTGCGCCCGGACGGACTCCTGTTCGTGTTCTACGCGCCGTCGCACCCCGTGAAGGCGCTGCCGATCGCCGAGAACATCTACCTGTCCGGCGACGGCCGCATCTTCGACCGCCTCGCGTCCGAACCCGCCGATCCGACGGCCCGCCGCTTCTTCGCGGGCCACGCGGGCTGGGCCGAGGGACAGCTCGATGCCGAGATCGAACGCGGCAGCTGGTACGTGCTGCCGGTCGACGTCGACGCGCTGCTCCGCTGGCCGGTGGACACCTTGTGGGAACGGCTGATGGTGCGGGCGTCGGGGGTGACGGCGCGGCGGTAGGGGTCGCCGGGCATTCCTGTCTCCGCACGTGCAGGTGTGCCGCCCCTGTCCCGCAGTCGGGCGACGGCTCCCGCGATGCCGCGAAACATTGACGGCAGGCAAGACCCGACCGTCATGGTGGCTCGGAGAATGACGGTGCAGGCCGATCCGGCCGCGCGCACCACGACCCGCGGGAGTCTCCATGAACACGAACATCCTCGCGACCTGCCTCGGCCTGCTGGCCGCCAGCCTCACCGCGTCGACCACCGTCGCCGCTGCCGACAACTGCGCCGGCTATACGGTCGAGGTCGGCGACCGGTCGATCATCGTGAACGACAACGCCGACGAACCCGGTCACCCTGCCATCGGTACCTGCAAGATCGGCAACGGCATGTCGGGCACGTGCACGTACCGGGATCGCGACAACGACGAGTACACGCTCGAGTGGCGCTCGGTGCCCGGCGCCGTCGGCCGCGCGACGTGGGAACACGTCGGCGGCACCGGCCGGTGGACGAACGTGCGATCGACCGGCTGGACCCGATCGGTCATGGTCGACCGCGACGTCAAGGTGTCCCGGTGGGGCGGCGACTGCACGAAGACCACCGCGAAGTAATCGGCGACCGCTTTGTCGGATTACGCGACTGCGTCGCTAATCCGACGTGACTGCTCACCCCCCGTCATTCCAGCGCAGGCTGGAATCCAGTCCGACGGTGGCCGGAGCGATGTCCGTTGCTGGACCCCAGCGTTCGCTGGGGTGACGGAATGAGCAATGCCCGGTTCCGATGATCCAGCGTGCTGCGTCGCTCCGCGATGCGATGCGAGCAACGCCCGCCTTGACTCGGATCACGGTATCTACGCAAAACGACCTGCCGCGATCATCCGCGCTCCCCTCGCCCGCCCGCGGGAGAGGGGCCGGGGGAGAGGGCAAGCCCTCGCTCGCATCGCCGAACGACCGCACACCACGACCTCCGCCCCCACGCGACCCCCACCGTCGATTACCCTCCAGCCATGCCGCGCGTCGACGCGGCCATCACAACAACTGGAGGGGTCATGTCGCAGCAGAAGCATCGTCCGGACGCGCCGTCGCGTCGCAGCTTTCTCACCGGGTCCACGGCCCTCGTCGCCGCGGCGACCGGACTGGTGGGCGGTGCCGCGCGCGCCGATCATCACGAACTCGGACGCGGGCACGGCGTGACGAACGACGGCGTGAAGTTGAGCTTCATCGAGAAGGGCAAGGGACAACCGCTCGTGCTGGTCCCCGGGTGGTCGCAGACGGCGGCGATGTTCAAGTACCAGATCGACGAACTGTCGAAGCAGTACCGCGTGATCGCCCTCGACATGCGCGGCCACGGCGACTCGGCCAAGCCGACGCACGGTTATCGCATCGCGCGGCTCGCGCACGATCTCCACGACTTCCTGGTCGGAATGGACCTGAAGGACATCGTGCTCGGCGGCCACTCGATGGGCGCGTCCGTGATCTGGAGCTACTGGGAGCAGTTCGATGGCGCGCGCGTGAGCAAGCTCGTGCTGATCGACCAGGCGGCGACCGTGACGGTGCAGCCCGGCTGGACCGACGCCGACAAGGCCGAGACCGGCGCGGTGTTCGAACCGAAGGCGCTCTTCGACACCTGCGCGGCGCTCGCCGGACCGGACGGCGAGAAGACCACGGCCGGGCTCGTGAACGGGCTCTTCTTCACGAAACAGTTCCCGCAGGACCAGCTCGCGTGGGTGCTCGCCGAGAACCTGAAGATGCCCCGCGCTCACGCCGCGAAACTGCTCGCCGACCACTGCATCCAGGACTGGCGCGACGTGATCCCGCGCATCAGCGTGCCGACGCTCGTCGTCGGTGGCGAGGCGAGCTTCTTCCCGCCGGACAGCCAGCTATGGATCGGCCGGCAGATCTCCGGATCGCAGGTCACGATCTTCGGTGCCGACGAGGGCGGAAGCCACTTCATGTTCCTGGAGAACCCCGCGTTCTTCAACGAAGTGGTCGCGCAGTTCATCGGCTGACGCCGACGATGGTCCGTTCGAACGATGCGTGACCCGGTGCGAACGGACCTGCCAGCGAACACCGGGCGAGCGGCGACTCGATGGGCCACGGCCTGTCTCCTGCCGCTCGCGCTCGTCCTGACCGGCGCGGGCGGCGATGCATCGCCGCGACCGGATCCGGCCGCACGACTCGACGCGGCCGCCCTCGACCATTTCGAGCGCGGCCGCGCCGTCTTCGAGCAGCGCTGGACCGTCGCGCCGTCGGCCTTCGGTCGCTGGGGCCGCGGTCCGCTGTCGAACGGTGACGCCTGCACCGACTGCCACGCGAACGCCGGACGCGGCACGGTCCCCGATGTCGCCGGCGAACCACTGCGTTCGGCCGTCGTGCGCCTCGCGCGGCCGGATTCGCGCGGCGCGCTGCAACCGCATCCGGCCTACGGCGCGCAGCTGCAGCATCTCGGCATCCTCGGCCGCGTGCCCGGCGAGGGCGAGGCCTTCGTCGAATGGACGACGCGCACGGTCCGCTATCCCGACGGCGACACCGTCGAGCTTCGCGCACCGAACATCCGGCTCCGCGAACTCGCGCACGGACCGATCGGTGACGACACGCGGCTCGCGCTGCGCATCGCGCCCGATCTCGCAGGCGCGGGCTGGCTCGACGCGATCCCCGACGACGCGATCCTCGCGGCCGCCGC
>CAUJJX010000166.1 GCA_963205165.1 Pseudomonadota bacterium
CGGATCAATACAGGACCATCGGGTTGCCCGGGGAACCCGTGGCGCCGATGATGCGCAGCGGGGCCCAGATGAACGCGGCGGTCTTGACGTGGGCGTCGACGAGCGACTTCGTGTCGACGTTCTCCAGGTTCCAGATGCCACGCGCCGGCTGCATGTAGGTGTGGCACGGCACGGCGAGGTTGTCTTCCTCGTTGCCCGGCTGCGCGTCGTTCGCGGACGTGTCACCCATGGTCATGCCGATGTTCTTCGACGCCATGTACTTGCAGGCGCTGATGCCGAAGCCCGGCTCGCCCTGGGCGAAGATCGCGCGAGCGGCGGCACGCTGCTCCGTCGTCATGCTCTTGTAGCGATCGTTGCTCCAGGTGTTGCCCTGGCCCGTGTGCAGGGCCACGCAGTCACCTTTCTCGAGCTGGAGGTTCTGAGCCTTCAGCATGCCTTCGACGTCGGCTTGCGTCACGATCCCGGAGTCACCCGGCTTCTTCGGGATCGGGAGCATCTCTTCGCTCGCGGCCAGCTTGCCCTGCGACTTGCGGTAGGCAACGGCATCGAGGACGACGAGGCGGCAGACGAAACCGAGTTCACCGACGTGTTCGACACCCAGCGGGCCCATGCCGTAGACCTGGCCGCCGGCGCCACGCTCGTAGGCGTCCCACGAGATGCGGCTGTTGTAGAACATCGGGCCCTTCGACGTGTTGACGCCGACGTGGCCGGGACCGTCGAACTGCGTCTGGATCTGGCCGATCTGCGTGATCACGAGTTCGTCGTGGTACACGAGGGCGTTCTTGCCGAACGGGCCGCCGGTGGGGGTGCCGGGGATGTACATGCTCCAGCTGCGCGGACCGAAGGCCGGCGCTTCACGGTGGTAGTACTTGCCGATCGTGATCGCCTTGTTCTGCTTGATCTGGGCGAGGGCGCGGGCAACGATCGCCGGGTCCTTCGTGTAGTTGGCGCTACCGGCGCGGTCATCCTTGCCCCACTGGCTCGGACCCCACGACAGCGCGGAGTCATCCTGAGGACCCGGCACGACCTGCGCGAATGCGCCGGTCGACAGGGCCAGCAACGCACCGCTCACGGCGGTGAAAATAGTCGAACGCTTCATGCTCTCTCCTCCAGAGATTGTCATGCCTGTATGGGGGAGTCTGCGTGACGCCCCTCGACCAAGAATTACACGGAAAAATTCACGGTGCAAGGCGATGCGGACAATGTTTGCCGCGTTGACATCGCCATCTACGCGAGTGCAGAGTCGGCCGCCTCGGCGGGGTTCCGACGGCCTCGCGAAGGCTCGTGTTGCAGTGCGAAACGGAGGGTTCATGATCACGCAGCAGCAGGTGGATTTCTATCGCGAGAGCGGCTATCTGGTGGTCGAGAGCCTCATCGATGCGGCACTGCTCTCGAGGCTGCGCGGTGTCGTCGTCGACGTCCTCGCCGGCGCCCGCGGGCTCACGACACATTCCGATGTCTTCGACCTCGAACCGACCCACCGGCCCGAGGCGCCGCGTGTGCGCCGCATCAAGAAGCCGCATGCCCTGAATCCGGTGTTCGGCGATGTCCTGCGTACGCCCGCGATGCTCGATGTCCTGACGAAACTGCTCGGCCCCGACGTGCGCATGCACGGCTCGAAGCTCAACCTGAAGTCCGCCGGCTTCGGCTCGCCGGTCGAGTGGCACCAGGACTGGGCGTTCTACCCCCACACGAACGACGACATCCTCGCGATCGGCGTCATGCTCGACGACGTGACGATGGAGAACGGCCCGATGCTCGTGCTGCCGGGCACGCACCGCGGCCCCACGTACGACCACCATGCCGACGGCCGTTTCTGCGGCGCGATGGATCTCGTCGCCGCGGGGCTCGACGGCTCGAAGGCCGTTGCGTGCACCGGGCCCGCCGGCTCCGTCTCGTTTCACCACGTGCGGCTCGTGCACGGATCGGCCGAGAACACGTCGACGCGCGAGCGCCAGCTCCTGCTCTACGAATGTGCGGCCGCCGACGCGTGGCCGCTCGTCAATTTCACGAATCTCGAAGAGTTCGACAGCCGCATGATCTGCGGCCGGCCGACGATCGAGCCGCGCGTCGTTCCGGTACCGGTCCGGATGCCGCTCCCGCCGGCGCTGCACCAGGGCTCGATCTACGAGAACCAGACCGCGATCGCGAACCGCTTCTTCAAGGTGACGGCGGCCGCGACCTGAGACCGCGGCACGTGCCGCGGGGCGATGCCCTCCCGGCGCGTGCGAACGACGCTGCGCAATGGCGGTGACGGCACCGCCCCATTTCCCGGAGGAGCATCGATGACCGACGCGACACTCGCAGCGGCGCACTGGCGGGCACGCCATGCGCAGTCCCATCACCGACTCTCCGAAGCCGAGGTCGAGGCCTTCGGACGCAACGGCTTCCACTTCCCCGTCCGCGTGTTCGAACCCGACGTGATCGCGGGTCATCGCCAGCGCCTCGAGGCCTTCGAACAGCGCATGGGCGGCCCCCTCGGCGGCCAGATGCGCAACAAGCCGCACCTGCTGTTCACGTGGGTCGACGAGATCGTCCGGCATCCCGCGATCCTCGATGCCGTCGAGGACATCCTCGGTCCGGACATCCTCGCGTGGAGTTCCAGCTTCTTCACGAAGGAAGCGAACGATCCCGCGTTCGTCTCGTGGCACCAGGACTCCACGTACTGGGGCTTGTCCGACCCTGACGTCGTGACCGCCTGGATCGCCTTCTCGGATTCCGTCCCCGAGAACGGCTGCATGCGCGTCATCCCGGGGACGCACCTGATGGACCAGATCCCCCACAAGGACACCTTCGCCGAGAACAACCTGCTCACGCGCGGACAGGAGGTCCAGGTCGAGGTCGATCTCGCGCGCGCCGTCGACGTCACGCTCCAGCCGGGCGAGATGTCGCTGCACCACGTGCTGCTCGTGCACGGCTCCGAGCCCAATCATTCGAATCGTCGCCGCATCGGTTTCGCGATCCGGTACGTGCCCACGTATGTCCGGCAGACGGCCGGACCGCGCGACTCCGCGATGCTCGTCCGCGGCGTCGACCGCTATCACCACTTCGATCCGGAGCCGCGTCCGAAGGTGGACTTCGGCGATGCCGAGCGCGCCGTCCACAAGCGCATCACGGAAGACGCCGTGAAGATCCTCTATCGGGGCACCGAGAAGACCGGCTGAAGCATCCGCGCGTCGCTGCCAGGCCGGGCAGCGACGCGCGAACACCAAGGGCAGCACCCCTGCCACCTGCAGCACGCCGCGCACCCCGCGGCCCACTCGTCGTTCCGAAGTTCCGCATGCACGGACAGCCGCATCGACGGCTGACCCGAAAAGGGGGAGGACACCATGGAGTGGATCACCGGCGCCGCGCTGCTCGGCGCGTTCCTGATCGTGGTCGCGCTGATCGTGCGCGGCCAGAGTCCGATCATCATGCTGCTGCTCCTCGCGATCGTCTGGGCGCTCGTCGCGGGCATCGGCGTCGACGACATCCAGTCGAAGATCCTGCAGGGCGGCGGCGTGCAGTACGCGAGCGCCGTCATCATCATCGTGTTCGGCGCGTGGTTCGCGCAGGTGCTCATCCAGACGGGCATCGCGGAGAGCGTGATCCGATCCGCCGTGGAACTCGCGGGTGATCGTCCGATGGTCACCGCGATGACCGTGAACCTCGTCACCGCGCTGCTGTTCACGTCGATGTACGGCGTCGGTGCGGCCATCGCGATCGGCGTCATCGCGCTGCCGATCATGCTGAGCCAGGGGATCCCGGCGCGTGTCGCGGCCCCGGTGTTCACGATGGGCGTCGGTGCCGGTGCGTTCGTGAACCTCGTGCAGTTCGGCACCTTCGAGAAACTGTTCCCCGGCATCCGCTACGAGGCGCCGTGGCTCGGCTACTGGTGGCTCGCGCTCGTCGTGTACGTCGCGTGCGCATGGCTGATGATCTTCATCCATCTGCGCAAGCTCGGGGTGCGTCACGCGGCGTCGGTCGACACGGCGCCGGTCGTCCGCAAGCGCACGCCGTACTACACGTACCTCGTGCCGATCTTTCCGGTCGCGATGATCATGGTGTTCAAGTGGCAGATCATCCCGACCTTCCTGCTCTCGATCGTGCTGGCGCTCGCGCTGACGGCGCGCGGCGGCCGCGGCCTGCAGGGCAGCCTCAACCTCTTCAACAAGACCTTCTACGACGCCTTCCCCGACATCGCGACGATCGCCGCCCTCTGGACCATCTGCGGGATGATCATCGCGGCCGGCCAGATGCCGCAGGTGTCGGCCGCGCTGAAGCCGATCTTCGCGCCCATCCTGCCGCACACGACAGGGCAGGCGGCGCTGTTCTTCGGTGTCCTCGGCGGACTCGGCAGCATCTACCGCGGACCCCTCGTCGTGATCGGCACGGGCGCCGCACTGCTCGCGATCCTGCTGGCGAACAACGAGATCCCGGTACCGTATCTCTACGCGCTGTGGCTCGGCCCGACCGTGATGCAGGGGAGCTGCGATCCGACGAACTCCTGGACCCTCTGGACCATCGGCTACACGAAGGTGCCGCACGGACAGTTCCTGAAGACGGCGATGCCCTTCGGCTGCCTGATGGTCGCGATCACGTCGGCGCTCTGCTTCTGGATGTTCGGATGAGCGAGCCTGTCGCGCCGCGGCGCAGCTACCGCATCGGCATCGACGTCGGCGGCACCTTCACGAAGGCCGTCCTGATCGACAACGTGACCTTCGACGTCGCCGGCCGCTTCTCCGTGAAGACGACGCACGCGCACGAACGCGGCGTCGCGGCCGGCGTCGTCGAGGTCTTCGGACAGGTGCTCGAACGCAGCGGCGTCCTGCCGTCCGATGTCGTGTTCATCGCGCACAGCACGACGCAGGCGACGAACGCGCTGCTGGAAGGCGACGTCGCGCAGGTCGGCGTCCTCGGCATGGCGGGCCGCGTCGAATCGCTGCTGGCCCGCGGCCAGAGCCACATCCGCGAGATCGAGCTGGCGCCGGGCCGGCACCTGCGACCGACGCACCGCTTCGTCACGACCGACGTGCTCGACGAGGCGCTGCTGCGCACCGCCCTCGAGGAACTCCGGGCCGAAGGCGCCGAGGTCTTCGTCGCGAGCAGCGCGTTCGGCGTCGACGACCAGAGCGGCGAGGAAATGGTCATGCGCCTCGCGACCGAACTCGGGCTCGCCTCGACGGGCGGTCACGAGATCACGCGGCTCTACGGACTCACGACGCGCACGCGCACGGCCGTGATCAACGCCAGCATCCTGCCGAAGATGATCGCGACGGCCGACATGACCGAGGCCGCCGTGCGCGAGGCGGGCATCGCGGCACCCCTGATGATCATGCGCGGCGACGGCGGCGTGATGGACGTCCGCGAGATGCGTCGCCGACCCGTCGTGACGATGCTGTCCGGGCCCGCCGCGAGCGTCGCCGGCGCGCTCATGCACCTGCGCGTGTCCGACGGCATCTACTTCGAGGTCGGCGGCACGAGCACCAACATCGGTGTGATCCGCAACGGACTGCCGACCGTGAAGCACGCGCGCGTCGGCGGGCACGATACGTACGTCGATTCGCTCGACGTGCGCGTCGTCGGGATCGCGGGCGGCAGCATGGTCCGCGTCGGATCCGGCGCGGTGTCCGACGTCGGTCCGCGGAGCGCGCACATCGCGGGGCTGCCTTACGCGGCGTTCGCGCCGCTCGACGCGATGGTCGATCCGCGCCTCGAGCTGTTCCGGCCGCTCGACGGCGACCCCGCCGACTACGTGCGCGTCGTCACGGCGCACGGGGTGCACTTCGCGCTCACGGTGACGTGCGCGGCGAACGTCCTCGGATACGCCGCGCCGGGCATGCACGCGCACGGCATCCCGGAATCCGCGCGCCGGGCGTTCGCACCGCTCGCGGCACACCTCGGGTTGTCCGTCGACGACACCGCGCGGCAGGTGCTCGGACGCGCGTCCGCGAAGGTGATCCCCGTCGTCGAGGCGCTCGTCGACGAATACCGCCTCGACCGCGATCAGGTGCAGCTCGTGGGCGAGGGCGGCGGGGCGGGGGCGCTGATCCCGTTCGTCTCGGAGCGCATGGGTGTCGGCTACGACATCTCGCCCGACGCCGAGGTGATCTCGTCGATCGGCGTCGCACTCGCGCTCGTCCGCGAGACGATCGAGCGGGTCATCCCGAACGCGACGCCCGACGATCTCCGCAACATCCGTCGCGAGGCCTTCGACGCCGTCGTGAAGCTCGGCGCCGCGCCCGAGAGCGTCGAGGTCGCCGTCGACGTCGATCCGCAGACGCAGCGGGTGCGCGCGACGGCGATGGGGGCGTCCGAGATGCGCGCCCAGGATCTCCGCAAGGTCGTCACCGAGGAGGAAGCCCGTGCCATCGCGGCCGGATCCATCGGGATCGACGCTGCGTCGGTGTCGCTCGTCGCCGCGACCGAGCAGGTGCGCGTGTTCCAGGGGCTCGTCGAGGAACGCCGCTGGCGGTTCTTCACGAAGCGCCGGCGACCCGTGCGCGCCGTCGATCGCGAAGGCGTGATCCGCGTGCAGCGCAGCGACGCCGTCGTCGTCGGCACGACGGCCGGTGCGGCGCTCGCCGACCTCGAGCAGTTGTGGGGGCAGGTCACGATCTACAACGGCGACAGCGTGATCACGCCCGACGTGTTCGTCGTCGTCGGGCGCCGCATCGTCGATCTCTCCGGCGTCGGTACGCTCGAGCAGGCGTCCACGATCGGTCGCGGCGAGATGGAGGGTGTCGCCGACGACGCGCCGGTCGTGCTGATCGCGGTGGCGGGGGCGCGCGGGTTGTGAGTCTGCGGGCGGTCCGCATGGTGCGACGGGCCGTTGCCGCGTGTCGTGTCCGTCGGGCGTTCCGGGCAGCGCCGCGACGCGGCGGCGTGCAGCGTGCACCGCGCAGGGCCATCACCGGACGGCCGCTGCGGGTTGCTGTTCCCGGGCCGGTGAGCGTGTGGTGACGATGACACCTGCGACCATGACGCCCGCGACGATCGATGCCGCCTGCACCGACCACGCACTTGCGTTCGACCTGCTCGCAGCCGATCCGCAGTTCCACCGCATCGAGGACCATCGTCGCGACGCGATGATCGCCTCGGCGCTCGCCTCCGGCGTGGCCTCAGCCGACGATGTGCGTCGACGCCACGGCAACGATCCGGACGCGATCGCAGCCGCGCTCGGCATCCCGGTGGAAGTGTCCGCGACGCCTGCCGACTACGGGTCGACGCTCGTCTTCGCGGAGTACCTCTCCCGGCCGCCGCGCATCGTGCTGTTCCCGGACGCCATCGGGCGGGTGGATGCGTGCCTCGCCGACGCCGCGATGCGGGCGCACTGGCGGATCGCGTCGGCGCGCTCCGTGTACGTCGCCCACGAACTCTTCCACCACCTCGACGCCGATGCCATCGCGCATCTCCCGGCCCATCGCGTCACGCTGTTCGCGCTCGGCCGATGGCGCTGGACCGCCGGTGTCGCGGCGCTGTCCGAGATCGCGGCAGGGGCGTTCGCGCAGCGGCTGCTTGGCCTGCCGGCGCATCCGCGCGCCCTCGATCTGCTGGCGGCTGCGCGACCTGTCACGCCCTCGCGGGAACATCTTCCGCGGGCTGCTGTCGGAGCGCCGTCCGCGGAGGCCGTGGGGTGACGGTTGCCGTGTCCATCCCGACCCACTGGAGAATTCCATGAAGACCATCGCCTGCCTCGCCGGCCTGCTCGTCGCCGGCAGCGCCGCGGCCCAGCAGTTCGTCTACCCCACCATCGAGGACGCCGCGAAGCTGACCGAGAAGCACGCGCTGAAGTTCGAGCGCGATTCCGTCACCCGGCAGGGCGACATGGTCCGCTTCGACCTGAAGGCCGGCTGGAAGAATCCGGAGGAGCGCCCCGAGAACGAATCGCCGCGCCGCATCCTGCGTTTCCTCGCCCGGTGCGAGGCGAAGGAACTCGCGATCATGGGCGTCGCCGTCTTCGACCTGAACGGCCAGGTCGTGAAGAGCTACGGCATCGCGCCGGGCGGCTGGGACTTCGCGATGCCCGCGAAGGATTCCATCGAGGCGACGTACCTGAAGAAGGTGTGCGACAGCGGGATGTGATGCCGAGGGGGCGGGTCCCGCGACCCGCCCGTCCCGCGTCGATCAGCGGGCGTGGATGCCGTGAGCCGGGTCAGGGCCGGCATCGTCCACATTGCATCGCAGAGCAACGCTGCTCGCTGGATCTTCGACACCGGGCATCGCGGATTCCGTCACCCCAGCGAATGCTGGGGTCCAGCAGCGGACGTCGCACCGGCCACGGCCGGACTGGATTCCAGCTTGCGCTGGACTGACGGGGGGTGAGCGGTCCCGTCGGATCAGCGACGCAGCAGGCGTGGATGCCGTGATCCGGGTCAGGGCCGGCATCGTCCACATTGCAACGCAGAGCAACGCTGCTCGCTGGATCGTCGACACCGGGCATCGCGGATGCCGTCACCCCAGCGAACGCTGGGGTCCAGGAGCGGACGTCGCACCGGCCACCGCCGGACTGGATTCCAGCCTGCGCTGGAATGACGGGGGGTGAGCGGTCCCGTCGGATCAGCGACGCAGCGGGCGTGGATGCCGTGAGCCGGGTCAGGGCCGGCATCGTCCACATCGCATCGCAGAGCGACGCTGCTCGCTGGATCTTCGACACCGGGCATCGCGGATTCCGTCACCCCAGCGAACGCTGGGGTCCAGCAGCGGACGTCGCACCGGCCACCGCCGGACTGGATTCCAGCCTGCGCTGGAATGACGGGGGGTGAGCAGTCCCGTAGGTCGTCCCAGCGCGTGGCGCGTAATCCGACGCGGACGGTTTCACGAGCGACTGCGCCGGATGTCCGCGCGCCCGTCGAACCATCGAGCAACCGGCGTGGCCTGCGATCCACGCGTCCGCGAACTGGTTCTGCCCCGTCGCTAGTGAAAATCCCGCGACGCCGCCGTCAGCCCGCCGAGCAGCGGTGACAGATCCTCCAGCCGACCCGCGATCAGGTGGGCCACGTCGCCGTCGCGTTCGAGCACGCCATGCACCGCGAGCAGCTGCGCACCCAGCAGCACGCGCCGCTGCCGCGCGCTCACGTCGCGCCACACGACGACGTTCACCTGGCCCGTCTCGTCCTCCAGCGTCACGAAGATCACGCCGCTCGCCGTGCCCGGGCGCTGCCGGCACGTGACGAGGCCGGCCGCGTGCACGACCTGTCCGTGACGCGCGACGAGGAGATCCGCCGCCGTGCGCATCCGGCGCTTTTCGAGCAGCGGACGCAGCAGCGCGACCGGATGCCGGCCGAGAGAGAGGCCGAGCGCGGCGTAGTCCTCGAAGATGCTCTCGCCTTCCGCCGGCTCGGGCAGGTCGGGCGTTGCTTCGACCGGCGCGGCGTCGGCGAGGAGCGGTGGACGCTGTTCGAATCCGGCCACTTCCCATCGGGCTGCGTGCCGATGTCCCGCGACGGACGCGAGCGCGTCGGCCTTCGCGAGACATTCGAGATCGCGACGATCGAGTTGCGCGCGGCGGGCGAGCTGCTCGAACGATTCCCACGGCTCGATGCGCGCGGCGACGAGGCGATCGGCGCCGGCCCGCGAGAGCCCGCGCACCATGTGCAGCCCGAGGCGGATCGTGCCCGGGCGCGAGGTGCCGGACGCGGATGCGTCGACCGCCGGAGATCCCTCGATGTCGTGTGCGACCGGACCGCGCGATCCTGAGCCGCGCAGCGCGCCTCGTGCATCCGGAGACGTGTCGACGGCCGCATTCGTGTCGTCTCGCACCGTCGTCTCCCACGCACTCTCGACCACGTCCACCGGCAGCACTTCGACGCCGTGCCGCTGCGCGTCCTGCACGAGCTGCGACGGTCCGTAGAAGCCCATCGGCTGGCTGTTCAGCAGTGCCGCGCAGAACGCCGCGGGCTCGTGGCATTTGAGCCACGCCGACGCGTAGACGAGCAGCGCGAAGCTCGCCGCGTGGGACTCCGGGAAGCCGTATTCGCCGAAGCCCAGGATCTGCCGGAAGATCGCCTGCGCGAACTCCGGTTCGTAGCCGCGCGCGACCATGCCGTCGATGATCGGACGCGCGTACTGCTCGATGCCACCCTTGCGACGCCACGCCGCCATCGAGCGCCGCAGCCGGTCGGCCTCGCCCGCCGTGAAGCCGGCCGCGACCATCGCGATCTGCATCACCTGCTCCTGGAAGATCGGCACGCCCAGCGTGCGCTCGAGCACCGACTTCACGTCGTCCGACGGATACGTCACGGGTTCGAGACCGCGTCGGCGCCGCAGGTACGGATGGACCATGCCGCCCTGGATCGGACCGGGCCGCACGATCGCGACCTCGATCACGAGATCGTAGAAGCGCCGTGGTTTCAGCCGCGGCAGCATGCTCATCTGCGCGCGCGACTCGATCTGGAACACGCCCACCGTGTCGGCGCGGCACAGCATGTCGTACGTCGCCGGGTCTTCCGCCGGGATGTCGTGCAGGCCGAAGGATCGACCCGTGCGTGCCGCCACCATCGCGAGCGCGCGCCGGATCGCCGTCAGCATGCCGAGCGCGAGGATGTCGACCTTCAGCAGGCCCAGCGCATCGAGATCGTCCTTGTCCCACTGGATCACGCTGCGATCGGCCATCGCGGCATTCTCGATCGGCACGAG
>CAUJJX010000167.1 GCA_963205165.1 Pseudomonadota bacterium
CGCCGGCCTCATGGAACAGGCCGACGCCATCGACGCGCGCGGTCTCTCGTTCGACACGGCCCTCCAGGATCTCGCAAGCCTGCTGCATCGCGTGGCGCTCGCGCAGGTGCTGCCCGATTCCATTGCCGACGACGATCCGGAACGCGCGCGCCTCTTGGCGCTGGCCGAAGCGTTGTCCCCCGAGGACGTCCAGATCCACTACCAGATCGCGCTCCGCGGTCGCGCCGATCTCTCGCTCGCGCCGGACGACTACGCCGGTTTCACGATGACGCTCGTCCGGATGCTCGCGTTCGTCCCGGACGCTGATTCCGCGCCGACCCCGCCGACGCCCGCGCGTGCGCCGGCCGCCAGCGCCGCGCCGACGAGCCGCGCCGTTCCGCAACGGGCAGCGCCGTCGTCGGCGGCGTCCGTGCCGGCTGCGGGTCCCGCCGCCGCACGGGCAGCCCTTGCGAATCCGGCACCGATCGCGCGGTCGACGGCGACGTCGAAATCGCGCGCGCCCGAGCCGGAACCCGAACCGCGCGCTGCGTCGCTGCCGCCTGCCGACCCCGCGGCGCTGGCCGCGCTCGATCGCGCTTCGTGGCCGCTGACCGTCGCGCAGCTCGGACTCGGCGGGATGGCCCGGATGCTCGCGCAGCACTGCGAGTTCGTGTCCGTCGACGACGGCAAGCTGACGCTGGCCGTGCCGCCGGGTCACCGTCACCTGCTCGAAGTCGCGTACCGCGAGAAGTTCAAGGCGGCCCTCGAAGACCGCTTCGGTCGGCTCGTCGTCGAGTTCACGGTCGGTGCCGCCGGCGACAGCACGCTCGCGGCCCACGAGACCCGCGAACGCGAGGCCCGCGAACGCAGCGCCGTCGAGGCCATCGATTCCGATCCCTTCGTCCGCGAGGTCCGCGAACATCTGGACGCGCGGCTCGTCGAAGGGTCCGTCCGTCCGCTGCCGTAGCGGTACGTCGCCCGAGCGACACCATCGGCCGCACGCGGCCCGAATCCCATCCACGCCTGGAGACATCCGATGATCAACAAGGGACAACTGGCGGGCCTCATGAAGCAGGCCCAGCAGATGCAGGAAAACATGAAGCGCATGCAGGAGCAGCTCGCCACCGTCGAGGTGGAGGGGCAGGCGGGCGCCGGGATGGTCAAGGTCACGATGACCTGCCGCCACGACGTGAAGCGCGTGAGCATCGATCCGAGCCTGCTCGCCGACGACAAGGACATGCTGGAAGACCTCGTCGCGGCCGCCGTGAACGATGCCGTCCGGCGCGTCGAGGCGACCACCCAGGAACGCATGGGTTCGATGACCGGCGGGATGGGTCTGCCGCCCGGCTTCAAGATGCCGTTCTGATCGCGGCCGCTGCTTGTCGAATCCCTCGCACCTGCTTTCCCTGATCGACGCGCTGCGTGTGCTGCCCGGCGTCGGGCCGAAGTCCGCCCAGCGGATGGCGTATCACCTGCTCGAACGCGATCGCGACGGCGCACTGCGCCTCGCGACCTCGATGACGGCCGCCATCGAGCACATCCGGCACTGCGATCAGTGCAACACCTTCACCGAGGAACCGCTGTGCGAACTGTGCGCGTCGACCCGGCGTGACCCGGCGCTGCTGTGCGTCGTCGAGACGCCGGCCGACCAGCTCCGCATGGAGCAGACGCAGTCTTACGGCGGTCTCTACTACGTGCTGCTCGGACGGCTCTCGCCGCTCGACGGCATCGGGCCGCGCGAGCTGCGCCTGAACCGCCTCATCGACCGCGCCGCGAACGGCGTCGTGACGGAAGTGATCCTCGCGACGAACTTCACGGCCGAGGGCGAGGCGACGGCGCACTACGTCGGCGAGCTGCTGCGCGCACGCGGACTCCGGGTGAGCCGCATCGCCCGCGGCCTGCCCGTCGGCGGCGAGCTCGAATACGTCGACAGCGGTACCCTGGCCCAGGCCTTCATCGAACGCAGACCCGTGAGTGGATCATGAGCGAACGCCCGCACAAACCCGCTGGCCCCCGGGGCCGCACCGCGGCCTCCCCGAACGACCGCCCGCCCGGCAAACGCCGCGCAGCCGACCGCGGTCGGTCCACCCGCGTCCGCGGAGAGACGCCCGACCGGCGCGTCCGCGAGCCGGAGGTCGAACCGCAGGTTGCACCGTCCGCAAGGCGTCCCGGCCCCGCGGACGCCGAAGCACCCAAGGTCGCGCCGCCTGCGGCTGCGGCACCCGCGGCGGCGGCGCCCGCTGCAGCCGGGGTCTCGCAGAAACTCCAGAAGGTGCTCGCGCAGTCGGGGCTCGGTTCGCGGCGCGAGATGGAGGAACTCATCGCAGCCGGCAAGGTGCTCGTCAACGGCCTGCCGGCGACGCTCGGCGACCGCGTCAGCCCGGACGATCTCGTGAAGGTCGGTCGACGCCACATCCGCTTCAAGCTCTCGGCCCGCCTGCCGCGCGTGATCATCTATCACAAGCCGGAGGGCGAGATCGTCTCGCGCGACGACCCGGAAGGCCGGACGAGCGTCTTCGACAAGCTGCCCGTGCTCCGCGGGAGCAAGTGGCTCGCGATCGGCCGGCTCGACTTCAACACGTGCGGACTGCTGATCTTCACGACGTCCGGTGAACTCGCGAACCGGCTCACGCATCCGCGCTTCGAGGTGGAACGCGAGTACGCCGTGCGCGTCATGGGCGAACTCACCGAGCAGCAGGGCCGCGCGCTCGTCAACGGCGTCGAGCTGCCCGATGGTCCGGCGCATTTCGACATCCTCGAGACGCAGGGCGGCACCGGCAGCAACAACTGGTACCGGGTCGTCGTGCGCGAAGGGCGCAACCGCCTCGTGCGGCGCATGTTCGAACACGTCGGACTCACCGTCAGCCGGCTGATGCGGGTGCGCTTCGGGATGATCAACCTGCCGCCGCGACTGAAGCGCGGGCAGCATCTCGAACTGACTGAAGCCCAGACGCGCAGCGTGCTCGACTGGTTGTCCCGCACGGGCGCGCCCGTGGCCGACGCCGAGGAGGAACCGCCGGCCCCGACGCGTTCGAAGCGGCAGCCCGCCGCACCGGCACCGTCGGGGCGCAAGCCGCGGGCGCCCGCTACTGCGCGAGCAGGTTCGCCGAGGTCGGGGCCTGCGCCCCGTGGAGACCGAGGAAGGAAGCGTTGAAGGTCCCGCCGTTGGCCGTCACGTTGCCGGCCACGGCGGCGATGTCGTAACCCTTCGGGCCGCCCACGCCCATCTGCACCGTGCTCGTGTAGCCGCCCGTGCCGCAGGCACCGGCGCAGCTCACGCCCGGCGAACCCGAGAAATCCCCGCTGTTCTGGATGCCCGCGCCCGTGCTCGACAGCGAGCCCGTCAGCGTGAGCACCTGTGCCGTCGTGGTTGACGCGCCGGCAAGCTGGTAGCGGAACCGGAGTTCCATGTCGAGGAACGCCGAACCGTGCGTGAAGTCGATCGTGAGCTCCTTCGTGAGCATCGACGAGCCCACGAGATTCACGCCCACCGGGAGCCCGACGGCCACCGGCGCCGGCCCGCCCGCGAACGCGTACTGCACCGTCCCGACGAGTCCGAGGTTGGCGCTTCCCGCGGTGTTTCCCGCGACACCGTTCGCCGACGCGAACAGCAGCGGTGCGTTCTGCGCGATCTGCCCGGACGCGAGCTGGATCACGCCGCCGTCCCAGCGGCCCCACGTCACGACGACGTCGCCGATGGCGGCGCGTCCGATGTCCGTGAAGTTGCCTCCGCCGATCGTCCCGCGTGCCAGAAGCGTTCCGTAGAAGTCGGTGAACTCGAAGCCGGTGAGCCGGTTGCCGCCGTCGAACAGGCCGTTGCCGCGATCGCCGAACCTGAGGATCGGACTGCCGTTGATGGCCGGCGTCGCGATCACGAATCCGTCGGCGGGCGGCAGGAGGCCGGTGCGGCCGTCGTCGTTCAGGAGGTTCGACGCAGCCGTCGTGAGTGACCCGGCCAGCGGATCGGTGCCGGTGGCCGATGCGGCCAGTGCGCGTTCGAGCCGGTCGTCGATGTCGTTGCCGTTGCGGTCGCGGCGTTCCCCCGTCCGTGGTGGCGTCCCGCCGGACGACGTGTCGTCACCGCTGCCGCTGCCGTTCTGGGCGGCTGCGGTCCGGCGGAGTCCGTCGAGCCTGGCCGCGAGGAAGGCGGGCGGGGCCAGCAGCCGCTGGAACGGGGAATCCTGGCCGCGCGTGAAGAAGCTGTCCCCGATGCCGAACGTGCCGCCACCCGCACGGTTGTTCGCGGCGATCTGGCCGTCGGTGACCGTGCCGTAGAGCCCGTCGGGCGCGGGCTTGCCATTGGCGTCGACGCAGCTCCCGGCGTCGCACAGCGCGAGTGCGTAAGCGGTCCCGCGGATGCCGATCGTCGCGACGCCTGCGTTCACGCGATACGCGTCGCGGTTCGTGCGGCCGATGAGTCCGGTGACCGTCCGGAAGCCGCCTCTCACGAGACGAAAGAAGGCGTTCTCGGTGCCGTCCGTCCGGCCGTCGAAGCGATAGCGTTCGAGCGACAGCGCGCTGTCGGGCTTCAGCGCGATCAGGCTCTCGTCGCTCAGCCGGACCTGGAGATGACCGTCGCGACCGGTGCGCAGCAGGTCACGTGGCTCGACGGCGGACCCGACGACGAGGCGCAGCGCGCGGCCGTCGCGGATCGCGACGGCCTCACCGGCCGCCAGCAGGACGCGCCCGGCAGGCGCGGCCACCGCGACGAAGGGTGCGAGGAGGAGTGGAACGATCAGGAGGAACGGGACGATCAGTCTGCGGCGCATGGCGGGAGTCTCGGTTCGTCTCAGCGGGAGTCGTAGCGCAGCTTCACGAGCGCGACGTCGCGCCGGTACTCGTACAGCCCGACGTTCGACGAGTTTCGCGACGTGACGAGTTCGCCGCGCAGGGTCCATTCGCGGGTCAGCCTCAGCCCCGCACCCACCTCGATCGCTGCGTACCAGTCGCGGCGCGTGGACCCGAGGAAGCCGTCGGCGTCGAGGTACTCGCTGCGCTGCAGGCTCGCCGCGGCCGACACTTCGAGGCGATCGGTGGGGCGTCCGTGCACGCCGGCGCGCAGACCGTAGAAGTCGCGTCCGAGATCGTCGCGGTTCTGGCGATTGCGTTCGCGGCCGACGTTGACCATGCCCGACACCGCGGGGTCCCAGAGGCCGCCGAGGCCGTGGCGGGCGCCGATCCCGACGCTGTAGAGATCGGCGTCGCGCGCCGCATTGCCGCCGGTGTACGCGAGCTGCGCGTACGTGCCGACGAGGTTCACGAGCGTCGCGGGGGCGACCTGCCGCTGCCATTCGGCGGTCAGGCCGCGGATGTCGCGGAAGCGCGTGTCGTCGAGCAGCAGCGACCCCGTGGATGCCGTCACGCGGTAGAGATCGCGCTGCCGACGGAGTGCGCCGCCGCCGGCGAGCGCGATGCTGCGCAGGTCGAAGGCGTCTTCCGCGAGGTGGTTCTTCGTGTCGCCGCTGATCGCGACGAACGCGCTGACGTCGGGCGTGATCGGCACGTTGATCTGCAGACCGCCGGCGGCCATGAGGAAGGCATCACCGCGTTTCACGCCGGCCGGCTGGACGATCACGGGGCCGATCGGCAGCGTCACGTTCGCGGAACCCACGCCGCCGTTCACGTTGGAGTCGTAGCCGACGCCGCCTTCGGCGAAGAACGCGAGCGTCGTCCGGCTGCGGGATTCCCGCTGGCGGATGGCGCCGAGATAGCCGTCGACATTGGCGCGCACGGCGGGCGGCGGATCGGTCTTCATCACCGCCTCGAATTCCTCGCGCGACCGGCCGTTGTCGCCGGCGACGAAGTACGCGCGGGCCAGTTCGAGGCGCGCCGTGCGGTCGTTCGGATACGTGATCACGTAGCGTTCGAGCGCGAGCGTGCCTTCGGCCGCGTGCCCGGCGTCGACGGCGGCGATCCCGAAGTGGTAGTCGAAGGCCGGCTCGCCGAGGAGGTCGGGATAGCGCTTCGCGCGGGCGTAGGCGCCCTTCGCGTCACCGCGGGCAAGCAGCGCCTTGATCTCGTCGACGGGCGTCGCGGATGCATCGGCCGCGACACCTGCGAACAGGACGAGGGCGATGACCCCGAGGGCCATCGCACCGCGCCAGCCGCGCGCGTGGCGACGATCAGGTCGGGAGCTGGTCGCGTCCGAGCAGGAAGACGAAGTCATCGCCGGCATGGGTCGAGAGCCACGTGAATGGGGTGTCGGGATAAGCCGCTTCGAGCGCGGCCCGGTTGTGTCCGATCTCGACGATCAGCACGCCCGCGGGATTCAGGTGATCGCCGGCCTCCGCGAGGATCCGCCGCACGAGATCGAGGCCGTCGTCGCCGGCCGCGAGTGCGAGTTCGGGTTCGTGGCGGAATTCGCGCGGCAGCTCGGCCATCGACGGCGCATCGACGTACGGCGGATTGCTGACGATGACGTCGTACCGTTTCCCGGCGAGTGCCGCGAAGAGATCGGACTGCACGAGGCGCACGCGATCACCACAGCCGTATTCGCCGACGTTGCGGTGCGCGACGTCGATCGCGGCGGGCGAGAGGTCGGCGGCGTCGACGTCGGCGTTGGGGAATGCGTGGGCCATCAGGATCGCGAGGCAGCCCGAGCCGGTGCAGAGGTCGAGCGCGGTGTCGACGGCGTCGAGATCCGGGACCCACGGCGACAGCCCTTCGAGCAGCAGGTCGCCGATGAACGACCGGGGGATCAGCACCCGGCGATCGACGAAGAACCGGAAGTCGCCGATCCAGGCTTCGCCCGTCAGGTAGGGCACGGGCTCGCGCTCGACGACGCGACGTTCGAGCAGCGCGAGGAAGCCGGCGCGTTCGGGGCGCGTCAGGCGCGCGTCGAGATGGTCCGACAGAGCGCCGTGCGGGAGGTGGCAGAACCACGCGAGGAGATGGATCGCCTCGGTGGTCGCGTCGGGGAAACCGTGGCCGTGGACGACGTTGGCGCGTCCCATCTCGGTGACGGCGAAGCGCAGGAGATCGCGGATCGTGAGGAGGTCGTCCGCGGCGGCGACGTACGGGGAGGTGGCGTGTCGGGTGTTGTCGGTGGTCATGCGAGGAGTCGCTCGAGGGCGCCGCGGTAGATGCGCGAGAGGCGCGGGAGGTCGGCGACGCTCACGTGTTCGTCGATCTTGTGGATGGAGGCGTTGATCGGGCCCAGCTCGATGACCTCGGGGCACCACGTCGCGATGAAGCGTCCGTCGGACGTGCCGCCGCTCGTGGAGAGTTCCGGTGCGTAGCCGCATTCGGCCTCGATGGCCGACGAGACGGCATCGACGAGGCGGCCCTTCGGCGTCATGAACGAGAGGCCGGACAGCGCCCAGTCGAGCGTGTAGTCGAGGCCGTGCCGATCGAGCACGGCGTGCACCGTCTGCTTCAGCGTGTCGACCGTGGTCTCGGGCGAGAACCGGACATTGAACAGCACCTGCACGTCGCCCGGGATCACGTTGTTCGCGCCGGTGCCTGCGTGGATGTTCGAGACCTGGAAGCTGGTCGGCTGGAAGTACTCGTTGCCGCGATCCCATTGGATCTCGACGAGTTCGGTGAGCGCGGGCAGGGCGAGGTGGATCGGGTTCTTCGCGAGGTGCGGATACGCGATGTGGCCCTGCACGCCCCTGACCGTCAGCGTGCCCGAGAGCGAGCCGCGGCGGCCGTTCTTGATCGTGTCGCCGAGCTTCGTCGTCGAGGTCGGTTCGCCGACGATGCAGTAGTCCATCGCCTCGTTGCTCGCACGCAGCGCCTCGACGACGCGGGTCGTGCCGTCGGTCGCGACGCCTTCTTCGTCGGACGTGATGAGCAGCGCGATGGAACCCGGATGTGCAGGGTTCGCCGCGATGAACTGCTCGGCGGCGGTCACGAACGCCGCGATCGAGGACTTCATGTCGGCGGCGCCACGCCCGAAGAGCACGCCGTCGCGGATCACGGGGACGAACGGATCGCTGTGCCACCGATCGAGCGGGCCCGTCGGGACGACGTCGGTGTGGCCCGCGAAGCAGACGACCGGGCGGGCCGTGCCGCGCCGTGCCCAGAAGTTGTCGACGTCGCCGTGACGGTGGTGCGTGATCGTGAAGCCCGCGGCCTCGAGGCGCTTCGCGAGCAGCTGCTGGCAGCCGTCGTCGGCGGGCGTGACGGACCTGCGGGCGATGAGGTCGCGCGTGAGGTCCAGCGTGGGATCGGGATGTTGCGTGGTGTCCAAGGACACTAGCTCCTTTCGAGTCGGTCGAGGTCGATGGTCGGCTCCCGCGGGTCGGTCGCGGAGGGCGCATCGCGCTTCGGAAAGGCGGGCGCCGATTTCGACGGCATGCCGAAGATGCTGTCGGCGCTGGCGGGCTTCGATCCGCTGAGGCCGGCGTTGTCGAGCAGCCACGCGAGGTTCGAGGGCGAGTCGGAACTGCGCAGCGCTTCGTCCTTCGAGATGAGGCCGGACGAGTAGAGCTTGAAGAGCGCCTGCTCGAAGGTCTCGGAGCCGGGCGAGAGGCTCTGCTCCATGGCTTCCTTGATCTGGTCGAGCTCGCCCTTCTTCACGAGTTCGGCGATGTGCTTCGTGTTCAGCATGATCTCGACGCCGGCCACGAGGCTGCCGTCCACGCCCTTCACGAGCCGCTGCGAGACGATGCAGCGCAGCGTGGTGGAGAGGTCGGCGAGCAGGCCATCGCGCGCGTCGTACGGGAAGAAATTGATGATGCGGCCGAGCGCGTGATAGCTGTTGTTCGCATGCAGCGTCGACAGGCAGAGGTGGCCGGTCTGGGCGTAGAGCAGGGCGCTCTGCAGCGTCTGCTTGTCGCGGATCTCGCCGATCATCAGCACGTCGGGCGCCTCGCGCATCGCGTTCACCAGGGCGTTCTCGTACGACAGGGTGTCCTGGCCGACCTCGCGCTGGTTGATGATGCACTTGATGTTCGTGTAGACGAACTCGATCGGGTCCTCGATGGTGAGGATGTGGCTCGCCCGCGTGTGGTTGCGGTGCTCGATCATCGCGGCAAGCGTCGTCGACTTGCCGGAGCCCGTCGAGCCGACGATCAGGACGAGGCCGCGCTTCTCCATCACGAGCTCGCGCAGGATCGGCGGCAGGCGCAGCTTCTCGAAGCCCGCCGTGCGGTTCTTGAGGAAGCGGAAGACCATCGCGATGTTGCCGCGCTGGCGGAACACGTTGACCCGGAAGCGCCCGACGCCGGAGACCGGGTACGAGAAGTTCATCTCGAAGGTCTCCTCGAAGATGCGCGCCTCCTTCTCGGTCATCAGGTCGTAGGCGATCTTGCGGACCGTCTCGCCGTCCATCACCTGCTGGTTCACCGGCATGATGTTGCCGAGGATCTTCACCTGGATCGGCGAGCCCACGGACACGAACATGTCCGAGGCATCCTTCTCCGCCATCAGCTTGAACAGCGGCATCAGGTACTGGCTCAAGACGGTCTCCTTCCGGACGGTGAAGCGCCGCGCGACGCCGGGTGACGTCGCGCGGGTGGTGCGGCGTTGCGCGTCAGTCGCCGCGCAGCAGTTCGTTGATGCTGGTCTTCGAGCGCGTCGTCGCGTCGACCTGCTTCACGATCACGGCGCAGTAGAGGCTGTACTTGCCGTCGGCGGAGGGCAGGTTGCCCGACACGACGACCGAGCCCGGCGGGATGCGGCCGTAAGAGATCTCGCCGGTCGCGCGGTTGTAGATCTTCGTGCTCTGGCCGAGGTAGACGCCCATCGAGATCACGGAACCCTCGCCGACGATCACGCCCTCGACGACCTCGGAGCGCGCGCCGATGAAGCAGTTGTCCTCGATGATGGTCGGGTTCGCCTGGATGGGTTCGAGCACGCCACCGATGCCGACGCCGCCGGACAGGTGGACGTTCTTCCCGATCTGCGCGCACGAACCGACGGTGGCCCACGTGTCGACCATCGTCGCTTCGTCGACGTAGGCGCCGATGTTCACGTACGACGGCATCAGCACGACGTTCTTCGCGATGAAGCAGCCCTTGCGCACGGCCGCAGGCGGCACGACGCGGAAGCCGCCGGCGCGGAAGTCGGCATCGCCGTAGTCGGCGAACTTCGGCGCGACCTTGTCGAAGTAGTTCGTGTAGCCGTCGCGGATCACGGCGTTGTCTTCCAGGCGGAAGGACAGCAGCACGGCCTTCTTGATCCACTGGTGCGTGACCCAGTCGCCGCCCTGCTTCTCGGCGACGCGCAGGCTGCCCGCGTCGAGGCCGGCGATGACTTCCGCGACGGCGGACTTGATGTTGGCGGGGGCGGAGGCGGGAGACAGCGAGGTGCGGTTTTCCCAGGCGTCTTCGATGACGGATTGCAGCGTGGACATGCGTTGGTCGCTCTAGTTGCGGTTGGAGAGGAAGGCGGCGAGGCGGTCGGCGGCGACGTCGCATTCGGCTGGCGGTGCCACGAGGGCGATGCGGATGAAGCCGGCGCCGGGATTCACGCCACCGACGTCGCGGGCGAGGTAGCTGCCCGGCAGCACGGTGACATTATATTGGCCGAGGAGGGTGCGGGCGACCGCGGCATCGTCGCCGCCGACCCGCAGCCAGAAGTAGAAGCCGGCGTCCGGCATGGCGATCGCCGAGACCGGCGCGAGCTTCGCGTGGAACGCCGCGAACTTCTCGCGGTACAGCCGGCGGTTCTCGACGACGTGCGCTTCGTCCTGCCAGGCGGCCGTGCTCGCGGCCTGCACGGCCGGGCTCATCGCGCTGCCGTGGTACGTGCGGTAGAGCAGGAAGGCCTTCAGCACCGCGGCGTCGCCGGCGACGAAGCCGGAGCGCATCCCCGGGACGTTCGATCGCTTCGACAGGCTGCTGAACACGACGAGCCGGCGGTAGTCGGTGCGACCCAGCGCGTGTGCCGCCTGGAGCGCCCCGAGCGGCGGCGATGCCTCGTCGAAGTAGATCTCTGAATAGCACTCGTCCGCGGCGATCACGAAGTCGTGCCGGTCCGACAGTTCGAAGAGCTGCCGCCAGTCGTCGAGCGTCATCACGCGGCCCGTCGGATTCCCCGGCGAGCACACGAAGATGAGCTGCGTGTCGCGCCACGTCGCTTCGTCGACGGTGTCGAAGCCGCACGCGAAGCGGGTCTCGGGGGTCTGCGCGAGCAGGCCCGGCGTGGCGCCGGCGAGCAGCGCCGCGCCCTCGTAGATCTGATAGAACGGATTCGGCATCAGCACCCGGGCGCCGGCTTTCGTGCGATCGACGACGGTCTGCGCGAAGGCGAAGAGCGCCTCGCGGCTCCCGTTGACGGGCAGCACCTGCGTCGCCGGATCGGGCCGCGGGATCCCGTAGCGCCGCGCGATCCAGTCGGCGATCGATTCGCGGAGCGGCGCGCCGCCGAGGGTCGCGGGGTAGCCGGCCAGACCGCCGAGGTTGGCGGCGAGCGCGTCCTTGATGAAGGGCGGCGTCGCGTGCTTCGGTTCGCCGATCGAGAGGTTCACCGGGGCGAGCCCCGCGGGCGGCACGACGCCCTCGAAGAGCTTGGCGAGCTTCTGGAACGGGTAGGGCTGGAGGCGGGCGAGATCGGGATTCATCGGGGCCTGCGAGGAACGGCGGACCCGCGATTATAGGGAGCGGCGCCCGGGCGGACGATCTCCTTTGCCGCGGCGGCGGGCGGCGCCTCGTCGCCGGCAGACCCGCGGCCGTCGGCGTGGCGCTCGACGCATCCCGGCGGTCCGGTGGAGGTCACCTCCGGGCACCCGCGTCGCCGATCGAAGACGCCGTCCCCCGACGTGGCGGAAGCTGGCGACGAAGGACGGTCCCGCTGGCGGTCGACCGCCCGGTTGATCCCCGTCGCGTGAAGGCCTTCCCCGGGCGGCAACGCGCACGACGGCCCGCCCTCCACGTTCGTCGCGACACCGCGATCGGACCTCCGTCGCCCGGTCCGCGGCGACGTCATGGGCCCGCGACGAACAGCCCGATCGAACGAGATCCCGGCCCGCGAGAGACGATCGATGTCGGGCTCCGGCGTCGGCGACGGCGTTGCCGGCCGGGGTTCCGCACCGGTTGCGTCTGCGCGCGGCGGGATGCCGTGGCATCACCCGGATTTGTCGTCGGCAGGCATGCCATGCGGGTTCCCCGTGTGGTGACGCGGGCGACGGACGGCAGGTCCGTTGACATTCCGCAAGGTTCGCCGCGAATCCGGTATCCCCGGCCTCCGTATTGCATGACACTGATGCCGAGTGCATGAAAGCGATCCCGGCGGCGTTTGGTGCGCAGGGGGTCGCGCAGGTCTGCCGCGTTCGCGGACGACCGTCTGTCCGGTGCGGGTCACCCGCGTGAACTTCAGGGTCCACGACGGATGCCGCGCGCAGGCTCCCGGCGTTCCGGTCGCACGCAGGTCCAGGGCTTGTCGACACCACGGACGCCAGTGCGGATCCGTCGTGCCGACCGGCCCCGATCCGTCATCGACCCCGACAGGAGGGCTGCATGGTTCAAGTGAGCTATCCGGGTGTTTACATCCAGGAAGTCCCGAGTGGCGTGCACACCATCACGTCGGTGGCCACGTCGATCACGGCATTCATCGATTTCTTCCGCGAGGGGCCGCTGAACACGGCCGTCGAGATCTACGGCATGACCGATTTCGAGCGCGTCTTCGGCGGGCTCGACACCCGCAGCGAGGCGAGCTACGCGATCGCGCAGTTCTTCCTGAACGGCGGGGGCACGGCGCTCGTGATCCGCGTGGCGGGCACATCGGCCGGGAGTCCGCTCGCGAAGGCCGGCGTGATCCTCAAGGCCGACGCGTCGGCGGGCGGCGTCTCGGTGCTGAATGTCGCAGCCGCCAGCGAAGGCCTGTGGGGCAACAACGTCCGCGTCGAGGTCGATCACCAGGTCGACACGTCGCTGACGAACGCCGCGAACCGCTTCAACCTGCGGGTCACGCGGTACGACGGTCCGACGGGCAAGGCGAAGCCGATCGCCCGCGAGACGTACCTCAACCTCATCATGGACACCGCCGACCCGCGCCACGCTGTCAAGGTCGTCAACGACGGATCGTCGCTGATCCGCGTCACGGCCGGTGCCGGTGCGACGGCGACGACGCGTCCCGCCGCCTCGGGCACGGTGGGCGGGGACCTGACGGCGCTGACGCAGGCGCAGCTCGACGGACTCTCGGGGAAGAAGATCAACGTGAAGATCGGCGCGCTCGCGGCCGTCGACGCGACGCTCGACACGTGGGCCGCCGGTTCCGTGACGACACTGCGGCAGCTGCGGCCGCTCGTCGAGAAGGCGATCCGCGCGGCGAACGCGAACTCGGCGTCTTACACGGGCGCGACCGTGACCTTGCAGGACAACAAGCAACTCGTCGTCCGGTCGGGCGGCGGCAGCGACACGTACAGCCCGGCCGAGATCGTCCTGATCGCGAACGCCGGTGCCGACACGTCGGCGACGCTGCTGCAGCTCGTGAACGCCAGCACGACGAACGTCCAGGAATACGCCCTCGGTCTCGCTGCCGGCGCCGACATCGCGGCCCTGAAGAAGTCGACCGTCGGCGGTGACGGCACGCAACCCGGCGCGACCGAGATCATCGGCAGCCCCGGCGCCGAGCCGCACACCGGCATCCACGCGCTCGACTACGCCGACATCTTCAACATCCTGTGCATCCCGCGGGCAGCCGAGCTGACCGACACCGAGATGACGAGCGTCGTGAACGCCGCGATCAAGTATTGCGGCGACCGGCGCGCGTTCTTCCTCGTCGACATCCCCTCGACCATCGACCAGGTCCAGGAGATGAAGGACTGGCTCGATGCGCACGCGAACTTCCGCAGCCGCAACGCCGCCGTGTATTTCCCGCGGCCGCGCATCCCGGATGCGAAGAACGAGTACCGCCTCCGATCGGTCGGCGCGAGCGGCACGATGGCCGGCATCTATTCCCGGACCGATGCCGAGCGCGGTGTCTGGAAGGCACCGGCGGGCGTCGAGGCCGCACTGCGCGGTGTCGCCGAACTCGACGCGAAGCTGACCGACGCGCAGAACGGCACGCTCAATCCGCTCGGCATCAACTGTCTGCGGAGCTTCCCGGTCTACGGAAACATCGCGTGGGGCAGTCGCACGCTCGACGGCGCCGACCAGATGGGCTCCGAGTGGAAGTACGTCCCGATCCGCCGGCTCGCGCTGATGCTCCAGGAATCGCTCTATCGCGGCACGAAGTGGGTCGTGTTCGAGCCGAACGACGAGCCGCTCTGGGCGCGCATCCGGCTCAACGTCGGCGCCTACATGATGTCGCTGTTCCGGCAGGGCGCCTTCCAGGGCACGAGCCCGAAGGACGCCTTCTTCGTGAAGTGCGACGCCGAGACCACGACCCAGAACGATCGCAACCAGGGGATCGTGAACATCCTGGTGGGCTTCGCACCGCTGAAGCCGGCGGAGTTCGTCGTGATCGGCATCCAGCAGATCGCCGGCCAGCTGTAGGCCGGCGCGCGCACGCGTTTCGAGGAGAGCAGCGATGGCAAACACCGGCTTCGTGGTCAACGCCAACCGGGTCGATCCCTACAAGAATTTCAAGTTCCGTCTGAGCTGGGACGGCCGGCCCGTGATGGGCGTGAGCAAGGTCGGCGCGCTCAAGCGCACGACCGAGGTCGTGAAGCACCGCAGCGGCGGCGACAACAGTCACGATCACAAGTCGCCCGGCCGCACGAGCTACGAGTCCGTCACGATGGAACGCGGCCTCACGCACGACCTCGAGTTCGAGAAGTGGGCGAACATGGTCCACACCTTCGACGGCGATCCCGCGATGGATCTCGCCGGCTACAAGAAGGACCTCACGCTCGAGGTGCTCAACGAGAAGGGGCAGGTCGCGAAGCGCTACCACCTCTATCGTTGCTGGGTCAGCGAGTTCACGGCCGTGCCCGACCTCGACGCCAACGCGAACGCGGTCGCCATCGAGCATCTCAAGATCGAACTCGAAGGCTGGATGCGCGATTCCGACACGCCGGAGCCGGACGAGCGCGCCTGATGGCGGCCGCGCCGGACCGCGGACCATGAACACGCGCGCCACGGTGTCGTCGGTCGGTCGCGCCGGCGCCCTCCCGCCGGAAGCCCTCGGGCCGGCGCGGCGCTTCGCCTCGATGCCCGACGATCTCGACCTCGACTGCACTGACGCCGATCGCGTCCGGCTCGCGGTGCGCGTCGTCGTGCGCTGCTTCGACGGACTCGCCGACGAAGCCGTGCTGCGGTGGCCGGTCCGCAATCGCATCGCGGCCATGCTGCGCATCGCGGAGGCCACGTTCGGTGACCAGCTCGCCTGGGAATCCCCTTGTGCCGCAGCGACGTGCGGGCAACCGATGGCGCTGTCGGTGCCGCTCGCGCCGATCGAGCGCCTCGGACTCGGCGAGGCGCAGTTCACGTGGCTGCCCGACGCCGGGCACTGGATGAGCGTCCGGCTGCCGGACGGCCAGGACCAGCGGACATTGCGCGCGATCGGCACGGACCCCGACGCCGAACGAAGCCTCGCCACGTCGCTCGTCGAGTACGTGAACGGTGCGCGTCGCCCCGCCGGGTGGCAGCTGCCGCGCGCGTGGATCGCGCCACTGGCCGATGAACTGGCGCGCCGCGATCCGCTGACCGACTTCCACATCGAGGCCGTCTGCCCCTGGTGCGGCACGACGAACGAACAACCCGTCGACCTCGAGGATGTGGTGCTGGAACGGCTCGCGGACGAGCAGCGCCAGGCGTTGCGCGACGTGCACGAACTCGCGCGGCACTACCACTGGAAGGAGCCCGACATCCTCGCGATCCCGCCGGCGCGACGCGCGAAGTACCTCGCACGCATCCGCGAGGAGGGCGACGCATGAGCTACTTCCAGCGACTCGCCGCGCAGTCCCGGTCCGCTGCCGCGCCGCGTCCCGTCGTGGGCAACGTCGTGAATGCCGGCCGCGTCGCGGACATCGTCGAACGCAACGTCGAGATCGAAGCGTCACAGCACGGATTCACCGAGGCGCGCCCGTCGGCGGTCGATGGGGCCGCGATGGACGCGACGTCCGACGTGCGTGGCGGTCACGTGCCGTCGATGCCCGACGCCGGCAGCCGGGCGGCCCGATCGGATGCACGGTCGCGCATGAATCCCCGCGACCACGCCGACGTGCGTGAACCCGACATGGCGCCCGGGCGCGGTCACCCAGGATCCGCGACGGACGCGTCCGTCGCGTCACCCGCGATCGATGCGTCGACGCTGCCGTCGAACGACTCGATCCCATTCGCGGCAGCAATGCGCCGTGATCGCGACGACATCGTCCGGGACGGTGTAAGCGGCGATCCGTCGAACGATTCGCGGCGCGCGTTCGCCGCGGAACGGTCGTCGCGGAATCCCGCGGAGCCGCAGGACACTTCCGCTGGTCAGATGTCCGCCGCACTCCACGCGGTCGCGTCGTCGGCGACCACGGCGTCCGGACAGGCACGGGCGGTTGCCGCGGACCCCGGGCACGTGTCGAGTGGCCCGCAGGTGGTCGCCGGACATTCGTCGGACGTCGCCACGCAACCGCGCGCGCCG
>CAUJJX010000168.1 GCA_963205165.1 Pseudomonadota bacterium
TGTCGGGCAGCGGACCATCGGGCGCGACCCGGGATTCGAGCGTCTGCATCGCCACCGCGAGCCCCGCATCGGCGGGCAGGAGGCTCGCCCACATCCGCAGCACGAGCACGCAGTCGTCGGGCCCCGTGCCCTCGCAGCGGCGGTTCGAGAGGAAGGTCGCGAAGCGTTCGCGCAGCAGCGGCGTCACGGCTTCCGCGATCCGCGCCGTCTCGGCCTGGTTCGCCACATTGTCGGCGGCGGTCATCCCCGCGCGATGGCCGTTGCGGTGGCGGACGCAGTGGCCGAAGTCGGCTTCCTCGTAGGCGGAACTCTGCGCACCGAGTGGATGCTGCAGCAGGGAATCCTCGAGGCGGCGCGCGAACGGGCTCGCCTCCGGACGGACGATCGCCGCGAGTGGCATGCAGTTCCAGAGCGCCATGAACGCGGCGGGCTCGACGTCCCAGTTCGCGAACGGTCCCCACAGGTGGATGTCGCCTGACCAGAGCCGCTGGTCCTTGCGGGCGCGCGCCGCGGCGATCTCTTCCGGGAACCACGATGCGACGGCGTTCACGACATCGGAGGGTTGCGCGAAGTGCAGCAGCGTCGATCCGCGGCCGGCGAAGATCAGGCCGTTCTCGCGGATGGTCTTCGGCAGGTGCACGACCTCGGGCGACCGGTACAGCCGCTCGATGCGATCGGGCGTCGCGTCGCGCACGACGAAGTCGACGACGTGGTCCTCCTTCGTCTTCACCATCGCCTCGATCTCGCGGACGACGGCCTGCACCTCGGACGCGTCGAGCGGCTCGGCGGACTCGGCATGGGTCGCGGCGACGAGCAGCGAGGCGCACGACATCGCGATGGCGACGCGGCGCGCGGGCGTCGATCGCGGACGGCGATCGCCGTTCGGATTCCGGAAGTTCATCGGGGACGGGACAGCGTTGTCGGGGAGCCCGGACTATAGGGGTTCGCGGCCACGGCGCGACGGGCATGCCGGACGGATCGACGCCACCCGGCACGCGCGTGAAGCGCCCGCCCCGGTCGACCGGTGATCCGATGTGCGCCGCCGGCCCCGCGCCGCGGACGCGATGCCCCCCGTCTACCGACCGCGTCGACGCCCCGCGTTCAGCGCGAGCAGCCCGAGTCCGCCGGCGAGCATCGCCCACGTGCCCGGCTCCGGCACGGCCGTCGTCATCGTGATCGAAAGCGTGTCACCTGCCCCGAGGCCCGCGAGGCTGATCGACCAGTCCGGCGTGCCGCCCGAGAGGAAGGGATCACCCAGCCACGCATGCGTCGCCATCGCCGGCGAGAACGCGAACGAGACCGACCGTGCGTCCTGCGCGGTCACGACCATCGCACCGTCGTTGGACGCGAAGCCGCCGGGGGTGATCGCACCGGCGTCCACGCGCAGCGTCAGGGCACCGAAGGGCGTGTCCGAGAAGTTGTCGACGATGCTGTTGAACGCTGCCGCGCCGCGGACGACGTCGTCGGGGTCGAGCTGCCACGTGATCGTCACGGAACCGGACGCGACGAAGCCGATGTCGGCAGCGATCGTGTCGGCCGTCGCGAATGCGAGGTCGACGGTGTTGCCGTTCGTCGCCTGCGACACGAAGGTCAGCGCGTGTGCCGACGGAATCTGGAAGAGGGCGGCCAGACAGGCCACGACGGCGGTACGGCGCATCGACTGGTTCACGGGGCATCCTCGGAGGGAATCGATCTGCGCGGCAGCGGTTGCGCCGCGTCCCCGGATTCTGCGGATGCCACATGACCTCGTCGCGACCGGGCCGTGGTTCCTCCGGCACTGCCCCGTTGCCGGACGAACCACGGCAACCGCCTGCGTCGCCGCCAATGCAGGCGCGGCTCACCCGCCGATCGACGCATCCTCGATGACCGCAATGCCGTCGACGTGATGCGAACAGCCCCCGCAGGATCGCATCCGCTTTCATCGCCGCGACACCCGCGCCGCCGACGATGCGGGATTCACGACGACGCCGGAGCCACCCCAGGACTTTCCACAGGCAGATCCAGCGCCGCGACTTCATCCGCGGCATCGGTGCCCTCGGTGTCGCCGCGGCGACGCTCCCCGCGCAGGCACTGGCGGCGCCGTTCTCGTTCGTGCACGGCGTCGCGAGCGGCGATCCGCTGGCCGACCGCGTCGTCCTCTGGACCCGCGTCACGACGCCGCAGGACAACCCCGTCGCCGTGATGTGGGAAGTCGCGGCCGACGAGGATTTCCGGCGCGTGCTGCGCCGGGGCCGCGTGCTCGCGACATCGGCGCGCGATCACACCGTGAAGGTGGACGTCGCCGGTCTGCCGGCCGTCAGAGCCGCTCGAGAACGGTGCTGCAGTACAGACCCGCCAGGACGATCGCGAGACACCACAAGAGGACTTTCCAGCGCCGCAGGCTGGACGAGAAGATCGAGATTCGCTCGAGAAACCCGGTCGCCTCGACCGCACCGGGCGCCGGCACGACCCGCGGCAGGAGCGCCTTGCCGTCCGATGCCCGGACGATGCGCACGAGCCCGCGGGCGGCCTCGCGGTCGTTCGCGTCGGCAAGTTCGGGGAGGAAGTCGCGCACGTCCCACAGGTCGATGAACCGTGTCATGCCGGCCGCCGTGGCGTCGTCCCACGCGGCGACCCGACGCTCGGTGTCGTCGATGGCGGCGGGGTAGCACCCGTGGCAGCGGAAGGTGATCGCGAACGCGCCGGGCTCGCCGGGCACTTCGACCCAGCCGGGCAGCACGTGCATCCGGTCCGCAGGAAAGCTCTGGATGCAGTTCGAACAGACCAGGTTCATGCGGCGTCTCCGGTGGCGCGAACGACGTCGCCACGTGATGCGGAAGGCGGATGGCGGGCCATGCGCGCCCGGGTCGACGCGTGCGAGGGTCCGCCGGCGCGGCCGGGTCCGGCCAGTAGACGGATGACATAGCCAGCGACGACGTCCCTGGCGGGCCGGCGTCATCGGCTCACGGCATCACCATGTGCACGACCCCCAGCAGTGTCGCGATGAGCACGACGGCGCCGATCAGCCCGCCGGCCATCGCCTGCGCGATCGTGATCTGGGCGGCATCGCGGTCGTAGTCGGTCGGGCGACGCACGCCGAAGAAGCTCCAGAGGATGGCGGTGGCGACGCGGCGGGGCGAGGCCCGGCGGGTTTCGGCATGAGGCATGGGGCGGTTCCTGTCGTGATGTCACGGGTCCGGGCGGACCCGCAAGCCCAATATAGAAGTTGCGTCGATATCATCACAGATGCAAATTCGACCTAATTTCACCAATACAGTTACGCCGTGAACCTCTACGAGCAGACTGCCCTCCGGATCTCGACGCTCATCGAGCGCGGCACGCTTCGCCCGGGCGACCGGATCCCCTCGGTGCGGCGGCTGAGCCGGGACGCCGGCGTGAGCCCCGCGACGGTCGTGCGGGCGTACGAGTTCCTCGAACAGCGCGGACTCGTGGAGGCGCGTCCGCAGTCGGGCTACTACGTGCGCCACGCCGTCCGCGCGCCCGCGGCGTTGCCGACGCATCCGACGCCGCGCCGCCAGCCGACCCGCGTCGACGTGAGCGATTTCGTGTGCGACGTCCTCGACGCGATCCGCGATCCGGATCTCGTGCCGCTCGGCTCGCCGTTCCCCGCGCCGGAGCTCTTCCCGCTGGCGACGCTGAACCGCACGCTCGCGTCGGTCGCGCGGCGTGCCGAACCGGCGTCGGTCCTGCGCGACCTCCCACCGGGCCATCCGGAGCTGCGCCGGCAGATCGCGCTGCGCTGTCTCCAGTCGGGGATGGGTGTGACGGCCGACGACGTCGTGGTCACGTCCGGCGCGATGGAGGCCCTGAACATCGCGCTGCGGACGGTCGCGCAGGCGGGCGACGCCATCGCGATCGAGTCGCCGTGCTTCTTCGGGATCCTCCAGGCCATCGAGCATCTCGGAATGCGGGCGATCGAGGTCGCGACCGACGC
>CAUJJX010000169.1 GCA_963205165.1 Pseudomonadota bacterium
GATTTCCTGCCTCGCCGACGACTGCCTGACGGCCGCGCCGCCCGTCGACCTGCCGTGGGCCAACGGCACGCCGGCGTCCGAACTGCAGCCAATGCTGTCGGCCGCCTGAGCCGCGGGAAGACGACACGCCCATGAATCTCCACGCACAACTCCTGAAGCGGGCGGCCGATGGTCGTCCGCTGCGCATCGGCCTGATCGGGGCCGGCAAGTTCGGCTCGATGTACCTCGCGCAGGTACCGCGCACGCCGGGTATCCATCTCGTCGGGATCGCCGACCTGTCGCCGCCCAACGCGATGTCCAACCTCGAGCGCGTCGGCTGGGAACCCGGCCGCACGACCGCGACGTCGCTCGACGACGCGATGGCACGCGGCACGACGCACGTCTCCGACGACTGGGAGGCCCTCGTGCGCCATCCGGCCATCGAGATCATCGTCGAGTGCACGGGCAATCCGCTCGCGGCCGTCGACCACTGCCTCGCGGCCTTCCGCGCCGGCAAGCACGTCGTGAACGTCACGGTCGAGGCCGACGCCTTCTGCGGTCCGCTGCTCGCCCGCAAGGCGGCCGAGGCCGGCGTCGTCTACAGCCTCGCGTACGGCGACCAGCCGGCGCTGATCTGCGAACTCGTCGACTGGGCGCGTGCCTGCGGCTTCCCCGTCGTCGCGGCGGGCCGCGGTCACAAGTGGCTGCCGCACTTCTGCGAATCGACGCCCGAGACGGTCTGGGGCCACTACGGACTCACGCCCGAACAGGCGCGCATCGGCGGTCTCAATCCGAAGATGTTCAACTCGTTCCTCGACGGTTCGAAGCCGGCCATCGAGAGCACGGCCGTCGCAAATGCAACGGGGCTCGCCGTGCCCGACAACGGCCTCGCGTTCCCGCCCGCGAGCGTCGACGACATCCCGTACGTGATGCGCCCGCGCAGCGAGGGCGGCCAGCTCGAACGCAAGGGCATGGTCGAGGTGATCTCGTCGCTCGAGACCGACGGCCGCGTGATCCCGTACGACATCCGGATGGGCGTCTGGGTCTGCTTCGAGGGCGACACCGAGTACATCCGCCGCTGCTTCGAGGAATACAAGGTCCGCACCGATCCGTCGGGCCGCTACGCGTGCCTCTACAAGCGCTGGCACCTGATCGGACTGGAGGTCGGGATCTCGGTGGCGTCGGTGGGCCTGCGCCGCGAATCGACGGGCGCGGCCATCGGCTTCGAGGCCGACGTGATCGCGACGGCGAAGCGCGACCTGAAGCCCGGCGAGATGCTCGACGGCGAAGGCGGCTACACGGTGTGGGGCAAGCTGATGCCGGCCGAGAAGTCGATCCGCCAGGGTGGCCTGCCGCTTGGCCTCGCGCATCAGGTGAAGGTCGTGCGACCGGTCGCGCGCGGCCAGAGCCTCACGTGGGACGACGTCGCGATGGACACGACGTCGGCGGCGTACCGCGTGCGTCGCGAGATGGAATCGTTGTTCGCGGGTGCGACGAAGGTGCGGGCGGCGTAACGCCGCAAGATGCGTCGGATCCGCGGCGACGCGCCGCGTGATCCGACGCGATCTGGTCGGTGCGACGCGCGCGGCTTCAGGCATCCCTCGCCCGCGCGCGGGAGAGGGACCGAGGGAGAGGGCACGGAAGTCGTGCGACCGACAGCGATCGTCGATACCGCGGACGCCCTCTCCCCCGCCCCTCTCCCGCGAGCGGGCGAGGGGAGAAATAGCCGTGCGCTGGCAGACCCAGATCATGGCATCCGCCCGCCGCGACCTCCGCCCGACCAACCCCGAATCCCGCCACCCCGCTTCACCCCCTGCCCCTCGCGCCGGTATCCTTCGGCATCCACTCACGAGGGCAGCGGCAACATGGAACCCTTCCAGCAGGTCGGCGCGAACCCCGCACTTCTCCTCGCCCCCGACGACAACATCGCCGTCGCCGTCCGCGACATGCCGGGCGGCACCGTCGTCCGCATCGGCGACGTCACCGTCACGCTGTCCGACGCCGTGAAGGTCGGCCACAAGTTCGCGATCCGCGCGATCGCGCAGGATGAACGCATCACGAAGTACGGCGCCCCGATCGGCCGCGCCATCCGCGCGATCGCCGCCGGCGAGTACGTGCACATCCACAACGTGACGAGCGACTACCTGCCCACCTACACGTTCGACGAAGGTCACGTGTTTCTCGAGGGAGCCCACTGATGACGACTCTCCAGGCCTGGCTGCGCAGCGACGGACGCAAGGGCATCCGCAACATCGTCGCCGTCTGCTATCTCGTCGAGTGCGCGCACCACGTGGCGCGCGAGGTCACGTACCCGTTCCGCGAGGACGGCGCGCACCTCATCGGATTCCCCGGGTGCTTCCCGAACGCCTACTCGCACAAGATGCTCGAGCGTCTCTGCACGCATCCGAACGTCGGCGCCGTGCTGCTCGTGTCGCTCGGCTGCGAGGCCTTCGACAAGGGCCGGCTGCTCGCGACGATCCGCGCATCGGGCCGCCCGGCTGACCTGCTCGTGATCCAGGAGACCGGCGGCACGCGCAAGTCGATCGACGAAGGCCGCGCGTGGGTGGAAGACAGGCTCGCAGAGCTGGCGAAGCAGCCACGCGTCCCGATGGGCGTCGACGAGCTGATCGTGGGCACGATCTGCGGCGGCTCGGATGCGACGAGCGGTCTCACGGCGAACCCCGCGATGGGCCGCGCGTTCGACTTCCTCGTCGAGCAGGGCGCGACGTGCATCTTCGAGGAGACCGGCGAGCTGATCGGCATGGAGCACTGGATGGCCGAGCGCGCGCAGCATCCGGCCCTCGGCCAGGAGATCGTCAAGACCGTCGCGAAGGCCGCGCAGTACTACGCGACGTACGGCCACGCGAGCATCGGCCCCGGCAACGCCGACGGCGGCCTGACGACCATCGAGGAGAAATCCCTCGGGGCCTACGCGAAGTCCGGCCAGTCGGAGATCCTCGGGATCGTGAAGCCCGGCGATGTCCCGGTGTCGGGCGGGCTCTACCTGCTCGACGTCGTCCCGGAC
>CAUJJX010000170.1 GCA_963205165.1 Pseudomonadota bacterium
GTCCGGATGGTCTCGATGTTGTTCGTCCGGAAGCTGCCGCGCACCGGGACCGTGATCGCACCGTCGGGCCCGGCGAAGCTCCAGGCCTCCTCGGGGGTCACGAACACGTTCACGAGACACCGGTGCTGCGCGAGCGCCTGCGCATGCTTCGGCGCGCCGTGCGTCGCGAGGTACGACGGCGCCGCGACACACACCTGCATGCTCGTGCCGAGCCGCCGCGCCACGAGCCGCGCGTCCGGCAGCGGCCCGATGCGCACGGCGACGTCGATGCCTTCCTCCACCACGTCGAACCATCGGTCGTTCAGCACGAGTTCCACCTGGAGGTCCGGGTGGTCGTTCACGAGGTCGAGCAGCAACGGGGCGAGAAATCGGTGACCGAACGACGTCGGGCACGACACGCGGAGACGGCCGGCGGGCCGGTCCGGGCTGCGGGCGATGGTGGACCGCAGCCCGGCAATTTCCTCGAGGAGGTCCCGGGCGCGCTGGTAGAAACGGTCGCCGGCGTCGGTGAGCCGCAGGCCCGCCGTCGTGCGCAAAAAAAGTGGCGTGGTCAGTTCCCGCTCGAGGACGGCGATCTGCTTGCTCACCGTCGGCTGGGTGGTGCCGAACTCGCGGGCGACCGCAGAGAAGCTGCGCGTCTCCGCGGCGCGCTGGAAGAGACGGATCCGCTGAATGAAGTCCATTCCTGCTCCATGACATGAGTCCCGGAAGCTTATGCGTTTTCCGGAATACCTGTCATGCCCGTTTCCGGCGTTCCGGAAGTGGCCGTGGAAGCCTATCTTTCGAACCGTGATCCGGTTGTGGCCGCGGGACCACGGCGAAAGGCGCCGCGGGCCGACTGCAGGCCGCACCGGACGTCACGGTCCTCTCGAGGAGATTCGCCATGTCCTACCCCACGATCCTTCCGCACGACGCCCCTGAAACCGCCGGTGCTGCCGTGCGCGCCATCGACACCATCGTGAGCAGCCTCGCCCTGCGCGCGCTGACGGCTGCAGTGCTGATCGGCGTCGTTGCCCGGGTAGGTGCCACCGTCGCTGGAATCGGCGACCTGGCCTGACCGTCTTACCCCGGTTCCGCCGCATCGGTCTGCCGGCCGATGCACCCGGTGCGCAGTACCGCCCGCCCCTCCACGGGATCGCGTCGCGCACCGGAATGCGGAACCCCGCGCACGGCCTCCCTCCCCTCCGTGGCCGTGCGCGACCCTCTTCAGTGTCGCTGCATCCGATCGTCGTTCGATGACGTCCGGCGCGGATGCAGCGAGTGGAGCAGTCGCGCCGACGTCGAACGTCCCATGCCCGCTCAGTCCCGGAGCAGGTGATACATCTCCGTGTGGTCGGTCGTGCGCGGCGAACCTGCCGCTGCTTCACGCCAGAGATCTGCGCAGACGTGGCCCATCGGGGCATCGATGCCGAGCGTCTCGGCGAGTCCGATCGCGATGCCGACATCCTTCGCCATCAGCGCGAGCAGGAAACCCGAGTCGTACTTGCCGGACAGCATGAACTGCGCGACCTTGTTCTCGGTCGTGTTGTTCTTGCCGGTCGACGCGTTGAAAACCTTCGTCATCACGGCCGGGTCGATGCCGAACTTCTCGCCGACATGCAGCGCCTCGACCGTGGCGACGAGCGCGGCGGCCGACACGTAGTTGTTCAGCGCCTTCATCGCGTGACCCGCACCGTCGGCGCCGACGTGGAAGATCTGCGTGCCCATCGCCGACAGCACCGTACGCAGCCGTTCGAGCGAGGCTTCCGCACCGCCGATCATGATAGACAGCGTGCCGTCACGCGCGCGCCGCACCGCCCCCGAGACCGGCGCATCGACGAGCGTGCTGCCCGCCTTCGCGACGGTTTCGGCCAGCGCACGCGTGCGCATCGGATCGCTGGAACTCATGTCGATCACGAAGCTGCCCGGCGCGAGCACCGACAGCACGCCCGGCGCGCCAGGTACTCCCGGCGCACCGGCGACACCGAGGATCGTCGCGTCGACTTCCTTCGAACTCGGCAGCATGGTGATGACGATCGATGCGCCCTTTGCGGCCTCGACGGGTGAGGTCGCAGCGGTGGCACCGAACTCCTGCGCGAGCCGCTGCACCACTGCCGCATCGATGTCGAACAGCGACAGCGCGTGGCCCGCTTCCGCGAGCCGCCGCGCCATCGGCTGGCCCATCGTGCCGAGACCGATGAAGGCGATGCGCTCGCCAGCGTTCGTCGTGGTCACCGGTCAGATCCCCATTTCCTTGAACACTTCGCGCGCGTTGCGGAAGCTGTCGATCGCCGCCGGCACGCCGCAGTAGATCATCGCCTGGAGGAACACCTCGGCGATCTCGTCCTTCGTGAGGCCGTTATTGATCGCGCCGCGCACATGGAGCTTCACCTCGTGCGGACGGTTCAGCGCCGTCAGCATCGCGAGGTTGATGATGCTGCGCGTCTTGCGGTCGAACTGCGGCCGGTTCCAGATCTCGCCCCAGCAGTACTTCGTGACGAGTTCCTGGAGCGGGCGATTGAAGTCGTCGGCATTCGCGATCGCGGCATCCACGTACTCCGCGCCCAGCACTTCGCGCCTGACCTTGAGGCCCTTGTCGAACAGTTCGTCGCTCATCGTTGCCGTCTCCTGGTGTGTATGGGGAACATTCGAATGGATTGCGGTGCGGCCGGGCCAGCGACGACTTCCGATGGCCCCGGTCGGTACCGCGTGCCGCGATCCTCGATGACCGAAAGTTTCTTCGTCCGGCTTCCAGGCTGTCAAGAAGATTGACAGAATGTCTGACAATTTCTCACGACACACCGACTGCCATGTCCGGACCACCACGCATGCCCCGCGAATCGGCGTCCCTGCGCCATCAGGTCGAGGATTTCCTGCGCAAGGCCATCGCTTCCGGCCAGTTCCAGGCCGGCCAGAAACTGATCGAGCGGGAATTGTGCGAGCTGACCGGCGTGAGCCGGCCGTCGATCCGGGAAGCACTGCGATGCCTGGAGGCCGAGGGACTCATCGTCATCGTTCCCCACCGCGGACCGACCGTTGCGTCCATCGGTGTCGAGGAAGCCCGGCAGATCTACGCTGTCCGTGCGCTGCTCGAGGGCTACGCCGCGCAGGAGTTCGCGCGCCTCGCCACCCCGGAGCAGATCGGGCAGCTCGAGGCGGCGTTCTCGGACCTCGAGAAGGCCACGCGCCCGAGAAGCAGGGGCAGTCTTGCCGATGCGAAGGCGGCGTTCTACGGCGTCCTGCTGGCGGGATGCCGCAACGACATCGTGGCCAGCGTACTCGCGGGGCTGCACACCCGCGTGAACGTCCTGCGGATGACGTCGATGTCCCGCAAGGATCGCCTGCCGACCAGCATGATCGAGATCCGGGAGATCCTCACGCGCATCGTGGCCCGCGATCCGGACGGCGCACGCGAAGCGTCGATCGCCCACATCGAGCATGCGGCGCGGGTCGCGCTCGACGTGCTCGCCCGACGCGAGATCGACGCGGCACTGCCGCCGACCACCAAGACGCGCCGCGCGCCGAGGCGCACACCGGACTGACCGGGCGGGGTCCGCGCCGGCGCGATCGGTTGGCGCGACGCCTGGTCGGTGCTCGGCTCAACGTCCAGTGATTGTCTGACAATCATGACCCATATTCCGTGGCACCCGCATGCGGCGCCGACGACTGCGCAGGCCTGCGGCGGCCGATCCCGCGACGAGCCCGGATCAGCTTCGCGACGGATCCGACCAGAAGCGCCCGCCCGTCGCCCAGTCGGCCTTCCGGACATCTTCCAGCACGATGTCGACGGCCTCGGCCGAGCAACCGAGGGTGCGCACCGTCTCGCGCGTGATCGCGTCGACGAATGCCTGCTTCTGTTCCTGGGTACGACCTTCGAACAAGCGGACGTGGATGAAAGGCATGGAGGTTCTCCTGGTGGATTGCGGATGAGCGGGGTGCCGCCGGCGGCGATGGGGATGCCTGATCGGCGCATCGACGGGTCGCGACGAGGTTACCGCCGGGGCGTCCTGACACCAACAAGCGCGCAGCGCACGCGGAGGGCACCCGCTTGCACCCACGGCCATTCGGGACGAATCCCCGCTTCAGAAGTGGGCGTCGGCAGTCGAAAGAGGACGATCCCCCACGAGCCTCCCCGATGACCCTCGAACCGCAGGAATGGCTGATCCTCGGCATCACCGCCGACGGCCGCCAGTTTCGCCCCAGCGACTGGCCGGAACGCATCTGCGGCGCGCTCGCCCGCTACGAGGAAGGGCGCCTCACGTATTCGCGCCACGCCCGGCCCGTCAGCCGGCAGGGACAGTCTGGCGTCGTCGTCGAGGCCGTGCTCGAGGAACTCGACCCCGAGGGCTTCGACTTCCTGATGGGGTTCGCCCGGGACAACGCGCTGCAGATCGTGCCCGGACGGGAAGTGATCCGGGAGACGGCGGACGCCGCACCCGCGGTCTGAGATCCGGCGCCGCGCAGCGGCCGGCGCAATGAGGCCCCGGTACCACGCCGGCCCCGACGTCTTCGATCCGAATCTCCCGCGCAACGCCCCGGACGACCCCGCATCGGCCCCGAATCGGCCCCTGCGCCAGCATGCTGCACCGCAACGTCCGACATGCCGGAGCAACTGCCCCGTTGATATACTCCCGACCCCGCCCGCGCGAAGCGCCGGCTCCAAGGTCTCGATCCCGCCCGTCATGCCCGCCTCGAACACGCTCGCCCTCGCCTACGGTTTCTCCTTCCCCGACCTGTTCAGCCGCGACGGCCTCGACCGCCTGGACCAGCGCTTCATCGAGCGCGTCGCGGGCGACGATCCCGCCCTCGCCTTCCGGCTGGCAGAAGCCCGCCAGGATCCGGACGCCCTCGACCGCAAGGCCGAATCGGCGCTGCTGATCGAGCTGGGCCCGTTCCTCGAGGACTTCCTCGGCGAGCTGTTCGGCATCGCGGACGAAGTCGGTGCGCTGGCCGCGAAGCATCACGAACTCGCGCCGCTCTACGCCGTGAAGCGCCTCTTCGTGCAGCGCAAGGCGACGAACAAGTACAAGGCCGATGTCGCCGCGACCTTCGACGGCGACGCGCTGCGCGCAGAACTGGCGAAGCGCATGTCCGGGCCCTTCTCCGAACTCGCCTTCGCGAACGCCGTCCAGGACTGGCAGAAGGACGAGGCCGCGAACGCCGACGTGCTCGACATCGCACTCCAGTACGCCGCGTGGGCCGCGCACACCGAAGCCGGCCAGGCTGCGCACGCGACGGGGGTGATGTTCAAGGCGCCGAAGAAGCTCGATCCGGCGCGGCTCGTCCCACTGACGACGCGCTCCGAGAACGGCGTGACGGTCCACACGCTGCATCACCTGCGCCGCCGCGAAGGCTTCGCCCTCACCGACCACGGCACCGACCTCGCCGGCGCGCTCGACCAGACGAACTACTGCATCTGGTGCCACGAGCAAGGCAAGGATTCCTGCTCGCGCGGACTGCCCGAGAAGGCGCCGACGCCGGGCTTCAAGAAATCGCCGTTCGGCGTGTCGCTTGCCGGCTGCCCGCTCGAAGAGAAGATCTCGGAATTCCAGAAGCTGAAGAGCGAGGGCTTCCCGGTCGCCGCGCTCGGCATGATCACGGTCGACAACCCGATGGCCGCCGGCACGGGCCACCGGATCTGCAACGACTGCATGAAGTCGTGCATCTACCAGAAGCAGAACCCCGTCGACATCCCGCAGGCCGAGACGCGCACGCTGAAGGACGTCCTCGAGCTGCCGTGGGGCTTCGAGATCTACTCGCTGCTCACCCGCTGGAATCCGCTGAACCTGCGCCGCCCGCTGCCGAAGGCGCCGAGCGGCAAGCGCGTGCTGGTCGTCGGGATGGGGCCGTCCGGTTTCACGCTCGCGCACCACCTCATGAACGACGGCCATCGCGTCGTCGGCATCGACGGACTCAAGATCGAACCGCTGGACCCCGCGTTGTCGGGCGTCGACGTGTCGGGCAAGCGCGTCGCATTCGCGCCGGTCCGCGATGTCGCGACGCTCCAGGAAGATCTCGGCGAACGCACGCTCGCGGGCTTCGGCGGCGTCGCCGAGTACGGCATCACGGTGCGGTGGGACAAGAACTTCCTCAAGCTCATCCGCCTGCTGCTCGAACGCCGCGACGAATTCAGCCTGTTCGGCGGCGTGCGCTTCGGCGGCACGATCACCGTCGACGACGCGTTCGGCATGGGCTTCGATCACATCGCGCTTTGCGCGGGCGCCGGCAAGCCGACGATCCTCGACATGCCCAACGGTCTCGCGCGCGGCGTCCGCACCGCGTCGGACTTCCTGATGGCGCTGCAGCTCACGGGCGCGGCCAAGCCGGATTCCGTCGCGAACATGCAGCTGCGCCTGCCGGTCGTCGTCGTC
>CAUJJX010000171.1 GCA_963205165.1 Pseudomonadota bacterium
CCGCCGAGCACCCACGCCGCCATCCCGGCGTCGCGCGTGTGCCAGAGGATCAGCGCGCCGATCGCGACGAAGCCGGCCGCGTGGCCGGCCCACGATCCGACGGTCGGCGCGGCGAGGTCACGGCGCAGCACCCGCAGCGTCGACACCTTGCCGAGCGCGGCGAGCGGCGGCAGCGCGAATCCGAGCAGCACGACGAACCCGGCGGCGATGCCCTGCGCAGCACTGGTCCAGCCAGGCGGCGGGAGCGGCACCTGCACGATCGGCGCGAGGAGCACGCCGAGCGCCCACTGCGCGGCGAATCCGACGGCACATCCGGCGACGCCCGCGACGAGCCCGAGCGCGCCGAGCTGCACGGCGTGCAGTCCGACCGTCATCCGGCGGCTCGCGCCGAGGCAGCGCAGCATCGCGCAGTGATCGAGATGGCGCCGGACGTACTGCCGCGCCGCGAGCGCCACCGCGACCGACGCGAGCACGGCCGACAGCAGGGAAGCGAGTCCGAGGAATTTCTCCGCCCGTTCGAGCGCGCTGCGGATCTCGGGACGCGCATCGCGGACATCCTCCAGACGCTGCCCCGGACCGACGCGCGGCCCGGCCGTCGTGCGGAAGGCGGCGAGCGAACGCTGCGTGCCGGCGACCATGAGTCGATACGTGATGCGGCTGCCGGACTGCACGAGGTTCGTCGCCGGGAGGTCGTCCGCATTCACGATCAGCCGGGGCATCGCGTTGAGGAAGCCGATGCTCGCTTCGGGGTCGTCGACGATCCGGGCGGTCACCCGCAGCGACGCGTCGCCGACCACGATCGCCTGGCCGGGCTGCAGTCCGAGGCGGGCCGCGAGCCGCTCGTCCGCCCACGCCTCGCCGCGCGGGGGCGCGACCTGCACGGTGCGTGTCTTGCCGCCGGCATCGATCCGCAGCGCGCCCTTCAGCGGATAGCCCGCCTCGACGGCCTTGATCTCGGTGAGCAGGCTCGCCTCGCCCGCGCGGACCATGCTCGGGAAGCGCGCCGTCGCCGTGCGCCGGAGGTCCAGCCGGTCGGCCTCGGCCGCGAACCGCGCGTCGATGGGCCGGTCGGACACGAGGACGAGGTCGGCGCCGAGCAGCTGGCTCGATTCGCGGACGAGCGCCTGCTGCACGCGGTCGGCGAAGAAGGCGACGGTCGTGAAGCTCGCGACGGCGACGACGAGCGAGACGGCCATGATCCGGAGTTCGCCGGCGCGGAGGTCACGGAGCAGGAGGCGGAGGGCGAGGGTGAGCATCGGGTGGGGTGTAGGTTAGGTCGGATCAGCGCGCAGCGCGTAATCCGGCGCGGAAGGTTGTGCGAACGACGTCGCTCGATTGCGACGCACGCGGTCTTGCGGGTGACCGCGTCGGATTACGCGACTGCGTCGCTAATCCGACCTACGGGACTGTCCTCGCATTCAGGGACGCCTCGTTCGATCATGCCGCCGCCAGGCTCTCCCGCTCGTCGGCCACGAGCTTCCCGCCCGCGAGCCGCAACCGCCGGCCGCACCGCGCCGCGAGGCGTTCGTCGTGCGTGACGAGGACGAGCGTCGTCCCGCGTTCGCGGTTCAGCTCGAACATCAGATCGGCGATCTCGCCGCCCGTCGTCGAATCGAGGTTGCCCGTCGGCTCGTCGGCGAACAGCACGCGCGGCGGACCACCGAAGGCGCGCGCGATCGCGACGCGCTGCTGCTCGCCGCCGGAGAGCTGCCGTGGATAGTGCGTGACGCGTTCGGCGAGCCCCACGCGTTCGAGCAGCGCCCGCGACGTGCCGCGCGGATCGCGGGCACCGGCGAGTTCGAGCGGCAGCATCACGTTCTCCAGCGCCGTCAGCGACGGCAGGAGCTGGAACGACTGGAACACGAAGCCGGTCGTCGCGCCGCGCAGTGCCGCGCGACCGTCCTCGTCGAGCGTCGCGAGATCCTGGCCGGCGAGCCGGACGATGCCGGATGTCGGGAGGTCGAGGCCGGCGAGCAGGCCCAGCAGCGTCGTCTTGCCGGACCCGGAGGCACCGACGACGGCGACCGACTCGCCCTGCTCGATCTCGAAGCTGACGTCATCGACGATGACGAGCGAGGCGTTGCCCGTGGCGACTTGCTTGGTCACTCCACGGACGGAGACAATCTGCGACATGCGAATTCCAAGATGGTGTGTGGTACTGGCGCTGACCCTGACCGCGTGGCTGGCGCCGGGGTTCCACGCGAACGCCGAATCCGTCGTGCTCGTGCTGGGCGACAGCCTGTCGGCAGGATACGGACTTCCGGCCGGCCGCGGCTGGGTCGATCTCCTCGCGCAGCGGGTCTCGCGGGATTCGCCCGGGTACCGCGTCGTCAATGCGAGCATCAGCGGCGAAACGACGGAGGGCGGCCGCAACCGGCTCGCACCGCTGCTCGCCCGCCATCGACCGGCCGTCGTGATCGTCGAACTGGGTGCGAACGACGGCCTGCGCGGCACCGATCTCACTGTGACGCGCACGCACCTGCGCTCGATCATCGCGTCGTCGCAGGGCGCCGGCGCCCGCACCCTCGTGATCGGCATGCGCATCCCGCCGAACTACGGCCCGGACTACACGACGCGGTTCGCCACGCTCTTCGGCGAGGTCGCGTCCGAGACGAAATCCGCGCTCGTGCCTTTCCTGATGGACGGCTTCGCGGAGCGCCGTGACCTCTTCCAGGAAGACGGCATCCATCCCGCCGTCGCCGCGCAGCCTCTCATGCTCGACACCGTGTGGCCGAAGCTGCGTCCGCTGCTCGCGAAGCCGCCCCGACGCCGATGACCCTCGACGGACGCGCCCGGCGACATCGCGCGCGCTCCGCAGTCCCGACGCCTACGTTCCGGCCCCCGGCCATCGCGCCGACACTGCCCGCGTCGTTCACCGCGGGGCGACGCCTCCCGTGTGAGAAAATCCGCGCCCTTCGCCGACCGGCCGGATCCGCCGCCCCGCCCCGGACCGATCGACCGCCGACGCATCCGCCCCCAGACCCGACGCCCCCGACGTGACCCGCCCGCCCGAAACCATCACCGCCACCGTCGACGATCTCGACCGCTTCGACACGGTCATCGACGTGCGCTCGCCGGCCGAATTCGCCGAGGACCACGTCCCCGGGGCCATCAGCTGCCCCGTCCTCGACGACGCCGAGCGCGCCCTCGTCGGCACGATGTACAAGCAGGAGTCGCCGTTCGCGGCCCGCAAGGTCGGCGCGGCACTCGTCGCACGCAACATCGCGAAGCACATCGAGACGCAGTTCATGGACCGTCCGAAAACGTGGCGGCCGCTCGTGTACTGCTGGCGCGGCGGCCAGCGCAGCGGCGCGATGACGATCGTCCTGCGGCAGATCGGCTGGGACGCCCGGCAGCTCGACGGCGGCTACAAGGCGTTCCGCCGCGTCGTGATCGCCGGCCTCGAAGCCCTGCCCGTCCGGCTCGACCTGCGCGTGCTCGCCGGGCTGACCGGCTCCGGCAAGAGCTGCCTGCTGCGCGCGCTCGCCCGGCACGGCGCGCAGGTGCTCGACCTCGAGGCACTCGCGGCCCATCGCGGATCGCTGCTCGGCAACCTGCCCGACGAACCGCAGCCGGCGCAGAAGGGCTTCGAGACGGCGGTCTGGTCCGCCATGCGCAGCTTCGATCCGGCACGGCCCGTGTTCGTGGAATCCGAGAGCCGGCGCATCGGTGTGCTGCGCGTTCCGGAGGTGCTGATCGGCCGGATGCGCGAAGCACCCTGCCTGCGGCTGGACGCCGACACCTCGACGCGCGTCGCGCTGCTGATGGGCGAGTACTCGCACTTCTTCACGCAGCCCGCGCAGCTCGCGGCGAAGCTCGACGGCCTGATCCCGCTGCACGGCCACGAACCCGTGCGGCGCTGGCGACAGCAGATCGACGCACGCGACTGGCCCGGGCTCGTCGCCGAACTGCTCGAACAGCATTACGACCCGGCCTATTCGCGGTCGATCCACAACCACTTCGTCCACTACGCGCAGGCCGTCCCGATCCGGATCACGGCTGCCGGCGACGCGACCTTCGACGCCCTCGCCGAGTCGCTCGTGCGATCCATCGAACCGGCGGTGGCGTGACGACCGGCCGCGGGCGCATCGTCGCGGTCCTCGTCGCGCTGATCGCGATCGTCTGGTTCGCGAACCTCGATGCGCGACGGCTGATCCGCCCCGACGAGGGCCGCTACGCCGAACTCGCGCGCGAGATGGCCGAGACCGGCGACTGGATCACGCCGCGGCTGAACGGCATCAAGTACTTCGAGAAGCCGCCCCTCCAGTACTGGATCACGGCAGGTGCGTACCGCGCGTTCGGCGTCGACGAATGGACAGCCCGGCTCTGGCCCGCGACGGCCGGCGCGCTGACCGTGCTGCTCGTCTGGCGCACGGGTCGCCGGCAGTTCGGCACGGTCGCGGGAGATCGCGCCGGGCTCGTCGCGGCAGGCATGCTGTGGATGGCCGCGAACGCGCACCTGAACACGCTCGACATGGGATTCACGTTCTGGCTGATCGCGGGCGTCGCCGCCTTCCTGACGGCACAGCGCGACGACGCCACCGATCGCGAGCGACGCAACGGCATGTGGCTCGCGTGGGCCGCGTGCGCCGGCGCCGTGATGTCGAAGGGACTCGCCGGCCTCGTGCTGCCGGGCGGCGCGATCTTCTTCTACCTCCTCGCGAGCCGCGACTGGAAATTCCTCGGCCGGCTGCACCTGCTGTCCGGGGTCGCGATCGTGCTCGCGCTGTGCGCGCCGTGGTTCGTCGCCGTGTCGATCGCGAACCCCGAGTTCCCGGACTTCTTCTTCGTCCGCGAGCACTTCCAGCGTTACCTGACGACGGTCCATCGACGCACCGAACCGTGGTGGTATTTCCTCCCGCTGCTCGTCGCGGGCACGCTCCCGTGGACGGCCCTCGCGGCGCGCAGCGTCTGGCGCCCGTGGCGCGCCGATCCGGTCGGCGCACGCTTCCGTCCGCGACTGTTTCTCGCGTGCTGGTGCGCGTTCGTGCTGCTCTTCTTCAGTGCGTCGAGCTCGAAGCTGCCTTCGTACATCCTGCCGATCTTCCCGGCGGTCGCCTGGCTGATGGGCGATCGACTGGATCGGACGGCACCGCGTGCGCTCATGTGGACCGCCGCCGCGATGGTGCCGCTCGCGATCGCGGCAGGCGTCATCGGACTGAACGCCGATCGATGGGCGACGAAGCAGACGCCGGTCGCGCTGTACCAGGCGTTCGAACCCTGGATCGTCGCGGCCGCCGCATCGATCATGGCCGGCAGTCTCGCGGCGATGTGGCTCGCGCGGCGCGAACGCGTGACGGCCGCCGTCGCGACGCTGTCGATCGCGGGGCTCGTCGCGTGGCAGCTCGCGATCACCGGACACGACGCGCTGTCGCCGTCGTTCTCCAGCTACCAGCTCGCTTCGCAGGTCCGCGGAAAGCTCCGCGCGGAATGCCCGTTCTACAGCGTCCGGACGTACGAGCAGACGTTGCCGTTCTACCTGGGCCGCACGACGACGCTCGTGGAATTCGAGGACGAGATGGCCTTCGGACTCGAACGCGAACCGCAGCTCGCCGTGCGCCGGCTCGACGACTTCGTCGCGCAGTGGCAGGCGGCGCCGTGCGCCTACGCGCTGCTCGAACCGTCGCTGCACGACGAGCTCGTCGCCCGCGGCCTGCGCATGGACGTCATGGCCCGCGACACCCGCCGCGTCATCGCCGGCAAACCCGCCACCGAGATCCGCCCATGACCCCTGTCGCCTTCGCCCTCGTGATCGCCGGCGTGATGCTCAACGCTGTCGCGCAACTGCTCCTGAAAGCGGGGACCACGGCCGTCGGACACTTCACGTTCACGGCCGACAACGTCCTGCCCGTCGGACTGAAGCTCGCGTTCGAGCCGCACATCATGGGCGGCCTCGCGTGCTACGTCGTGAGCGTCGTCGTCTGGATCATGGCGCTGTCGCGCGTCGAGGTGAGCATCGCGTACCCGATGCTGTCGCTCGGCTACGTCGTCAACGCCGTCGCCGCCCACTACCTCTTCGGCGAATCCGTCAGCGCGCTGCGCGCCGGCGGGATCTTCGTGATCATCGTCGGCGTCGTGATGGTGGCGCGGTCGTGAGGCACCCGGCACGCCGTCGACAATCCCGATCCCCGATCGCCACGAACCCGAACCCATGACCGCCCCCTTCCTCCCCTTCACCCGTCCCACCCTCGACGAAGAGACCATCGCCGGCGTCGTCGAAGTGCTCCGGTCCGGCTGGATCACGAGCGGCCCGCAGGTGCAGCGCTTCGAGGCACAGCTCTCGGAGTTCTGCGGCGGGCGCCCCGTGCGCGTCATGAACTCCGGCACCGGCGCCCTCGAACTCGCGCTCGAACTCGCCGGCGTGAAGCCCGGCGACGAGGTCATCACGACGCCGCTCACGTGGGTCGCGACGGCCAACGTGATCGTCCGCGCGGGCGCCCGGCCGGTGCTCGTCGACGTCGATCCGCGGACGCGCCTCATCGACCTCGACCGCGCCGAGGCCGCGATCACGCCGCGCACGAAGGCGATCATCCCCGTGGACCTCGCCGGCCTCGCCGTCGATCGCGATCGGTTGTACGACCTCGCGCGGCGCCGCGGCCTGCGCGTCATCGAGGACGCCGCGCAGAGCATGGGCACGCGCTGGCAGGGAAAGCGGATCGGCAGCTTCGGCGATCTCGTGTGCTTCTCGTTCCATGCGAACAAGAACATCACGACGACCGAGGGCGGCGCGCTCGTGCTGAACGACGCCGCCGAGGCACGGCGCTGCGAACTGCTGCGGCTGCAAGGCGTGGAGCGCCTGGCGGACGGCGAACAGGAAGTCGAAGTGGCCGGCGCGAAGCTCAACATGACCGACGTCGCGGCGCGCATCGGCCTCGGCCAGCTCCCGCGGCTCGACGAGTTCAACGCACGCCGCGCCGTCCTCGCACGCCGCTACTTCGAGCGCTTCGATGTGAGCCTCGGCTGCGACCTGCCTCCGGACGAGGACGCCCACACGAACTGGCACATGTTCCAGCCGGTGCTCCCGCTCGACCGCATGACCGGCACGCGCGGCGATTTCCTCCGCGGCATGCAGGCGATCGGCATCGGGACCGGCGTGCACTATCCGGCGCTGCATCTCTTCAAGCTCTACCGCGGGATGGGCTACGGCCCCGGCGACTTCCCGCACGCGGAACGCATCGGCGCCGGCATCGTCACGCTGCCGCTCTTCCCGACGATGACCGAGGCCGACGTCGACCGGGTCTGCACGGGTGTGCGTGATATCCTCCGGCCGCTTTTGCGACCGGTCCACCGATGAGCGAGTCCCCCGAAGTTTCCGTCGTCATCCCCGTCTACAACGAGGAAGCGGGCCTGACCGCGCTGTTCGAGCGGCTCTACCCGGCCCTCGACGCGCTCGGCCGCAGCTACGAGATCGTCTTCGTGAACGACGGCAGCCGCGACCGCTCGGCGGCGATGCTCCGCGAGCAGTACCAGAAGCGCCCCGACGTCACGCGCGTCGTGCTCTTCAACGGCAACTTCGGCCAGCACCTCGCGATCATGGCGGGCTTCGAGCACACGCGCGGCAGGCGCGTCGTGACGCTCGACGCCGACCTCCAGAATCCGCCCGAAGAGATCGGCAACCTGATCGCCGCGATGGACCGCGGCCACGACTACGTCGGCACGATCCGGAAGATGCGCCAGGACACCGCGTTCCGTCGCCACGCCTCGCGCGCCATGAACCGCCTGCGCGAACGCATCACCCGCATCCACATGACCGACCAGGGCTGCATGCTTCGCGCGTACAGCCGCGACATCGTCGACGCGATCAATGCGTGCCGCGAGGTGAACACCTTCATCCCCGCGCTCGCCTTCACGTTCGCGCAGAACCCGACCGAGATCGCGGTCGGCCACGAGGAACGCGCAGCCGGCGAATCCAAGTATTCGCTGTACCACCTGATCCGCCTGAACTTCGATCTCGTCACGGGCTTCTCGCTCGTGCCGCTGCAGATGTTCTCGCTGATCGGTATCGGGATCTCGCTCGCGTCGCTCGCCTTCGTCGTCGTCCTCGCGATCCGCCGGCTGATCGTCGGACCGGAAGCCGAGGGCCTGTTCACGCTGTTCGGCATCGCGTTCTTCCTGATCGGGATCACGCTCTTCGGCATCGGCCTGCTCGGCGAGTACGTCGGCCGGATCTACCAGCAGGTGCGGCAGCGGCCGCGCTACCTGATCCAGGCGGTGCTGGAACCTCGCCCGGACGAGCGCTTCCGCGAGGCCGGACATCGCTCGACCGACACGCCCACAGGGACCGAAGCACCCGCCGCCCGGAACGCCGAATGACCACCGCCGTCGTCCTCGCTTACCACGACGTCGGCTGCCGCTGCCTCGCGACGCTGCTCGCGCACGGGATCGAGATCCCGCTGGTCGTCACGCATCGCGACTCGCCGACCGAGAACATCTGGTTCGGCAGCGTGGCCGACCTCGCGGCGCTCCACGGGATCCCGGTCGAGTACGCCGAAGACCTCGACGACGCGGCGCTCGACGCCCGCATCGCGGCGATCGCACCGGACTTCCTGTTCTCGTTCTATTTCCGCCGGATGCTGCCGGCCGCGATCCTCGAACGGCCGCGGCGCGGCGCGCTCAACATGCACGGGTCGCTGCTGCCGCGCTATCGCGGCCGCGTGCCGGTGAACTGGTGCGTGATCCGCGGCGAGACCGAGACCGGCGCGAGCCTGCACTACATGGTCGCGAAGCCGGACGCCGGCGATCTCGTCGGCCAGCAGGCGGTGCCGATCCTGCCGGACGACACGGCACTCGACGTGTTCCGCAAGGTGACGGTCGCGGCGGAGGGCGTGCTGTACCGCGCGCTGCCCGGCTTGATCCTCGGGACCGCGCCGCGCTACCGCCTCGACCTCGCGCAGGGCAACTACTGCGGCGGACGCAGGCCGGAGGACGGCCGCATCGACTGGACCCGCCCTGCGCGCGAGATCCACGATCTCGTCCGCGGCGTCGCCCCGCCCTACCCAGGCGCCACGACGACGATTAACGGACGCCCCGCGCGCGTGCTGCGCACGACGTGGCAACCGATCGCGTCGACCGAGGCGCCGGGTTCTTTCGTCCTGCACGGCGACCAGCTCCGCGCGACGGGCGGCGACGGCCGCGCGCTGCTGGTGCTCGAACTCGAGATCGACGGCGACGCCATCGACGCCGACAGCTTCCGTACACTCACGGGTGGTCGCGCCGTCGCGGCGTGACATGCCCCTCCCCGAATACCTGCATCCGGTGCAAAGCCCATGAAGAAAATCCTCATCCTCGGCGTCAACGGCTTCATCGGCCACCATCTCTCGAAGAAGATCATCGAGACGACCGACTGGGACGTCTACGGCATGGACATGCAGAGCGAGCGCGTGTCCGACCTGATGGGGCATCCGCGCTTCCACTTCTTCGAGGGTGACATCACCATCAACAAGGAGTGGATCGAGTACCACATCCGCAAGTGCGACACGGTGCTGCCGCTCGTCGCGATCGCGACCCCCGCGACGTACGTCAAGGAACCGCTCCGGGTGTTCGAACTCGACTTCGAGGCGAACCTGCCGATCGTCCGGTCGTGCGTGAAATACGGGAAGCGCATCCTCTTCCCGAGCACGTCCGAGGTCTACGGAATGTGCCGCGACGCCGAGTTCGATCCGTACGAATCCGAACTGGTCGTCGGCCCGATCCCCAAGCAGCGCTGGATCTACTCGATCTCGAAGCAGCTGATGGACCGCGTGATCTGGGCCTACGGCGCGCAGGAAGGCCTCGACTTCACGCTGTTCCGCCCGTTCAACTGGATCGGCGCCGGCCTCGACAGCATCCACACGCCGAAGGAAGGCAGCTCGCGCGTCATCACGCAGTTCTTCGGGCACATCGTGCGCGGCGAGAACATCAAGCTCGTGGACGGCGGCGCCCAGAAGCGCGCGTTCACGTACATCGACGACGGCATCGACGCGCTGATGCGCATGATCGAGAACAAGGACGGCATCGCGTCCGGGAAGATCTACAACGTCGGCAACCCGCGCAACGAGTTCTCGGTCCGCGAACTCGCGACGATGATGCTCGAGCTGGCGAAGCAGTACCCCGAATACCGCGATTCCGCGCAGGCCGTGCAGCTCATCGAGACGACGTCCGGCGACTACTACGGCAAGGGCTACCAGGACGTGCAGCACCGCATGCCGAAGATCACGAACACGTTCGACGATCTGGGCTGGGCGCCGAAGGTCAACATGGCCGACGCGCTGCGCCACATCTACGACGCCTACCGCGGGCAGATCGCGGAAGCGAAGGGGCTGGTCGACTGACGGTTTCACCTGCCGCGCCGGCATCGGCCGGCCGTGCAGGCATCCTCACCGACCATCCACGATCACGACATCCACCGGAACCGGAGCCTCCGCATGCGCAACACTCTCCGCACAGCCCTCGCCCTCGCCTGCCTCGTCTGCTCGACCGCGACGCTCGCCGACTGCGACAACACCGACGCCGCCATCGCCGGCGCGGCCCGTTTCGAGATCTCGGGCGGACTCGCCTACGACAAGGTGAACAACCTCACGTGGCAGCGCTGCAGCGTCGGACAGAGTCTCGACGGCAGCGGCACGTGCACCGGCACGACGCAGAAGTTCACTTTCGAGGAAGCCCAGGCGCTCGCGAAGGACGGCTGGCGGGTCCCGACGCTGGACGAGTACGGCACGATCGTCGCCGAGTACTGCCGCGACCCGGTCATCGACCTGACGGTGTTCCCGGGGACGGTCTCCGAGCACCACTGGTCGAGCATCTTCACGAATCCGATGACCTGGTATTTCTCGTTCCGGAACGGCAATCCGAACCCGACGTACTACACGTCGAGCCGCCACGCGGTCCGGCTGGTGAAGACCGGGCGCTAGATGTTTCCGATGCGGTGCGCGCTTGCGCGCCGCGGGTCACGGAGTCCGTCGACCCGGCGCCCCGTCGTCATCCGGTGGTGACGAGTTCATCCGTCGGGACGACCGCACCGCCTCCGTCACGAGCCACCGCTCGAGCACCTGCATGAGGCCGCACTCGGAGTACGGCTTGCTGAGGTAGTCGTCCATGCCGGCATCGATGCACGCCTCTCGATCCCCCAGGATGGCGTTGGCCGTGACCGCGACGATCGGCACGCGCCATCGACCGTAGCGTTGCTCCGCCTCCCGGATGCGGCGCGTCGCCTCGAAGCCGTTCATCTCGGGCATCTGGCAGTCCATGAGCACCACGTCGTAGTCGCCCTCGGTCCACGCCTCGACGGCGACGCGGCCATCGGACCGCACGTCGCACGTGAGTCCGAGACCCTGGAGCATCGTGCGGATGACGAGCTGGTTGACGGGGTTGTCCTCGGCGACGAGCACATGGCCCGAGAAGCGTTGCGACACCGTGCGCGGCTTGATGGGCCGGGCGGGTGTCGACTCGCCGGACAGCAGCGTCATCACGGCGCCCTGCAGTTCGGCCATCCGGACAGGCTTCGGAATCCGGCGGACGATGCCGACCTCGGTGAGCGTCGCCGTATCGAGCGAATCGGCCACCGAACTCAGCAGGATCCGCTTCGTGCACGCGAGACCGTCGACGGCTGTCATCGTCCGGGCGAGATCCACGCCGCTCATGCCGGGCATCTTCATGTCGAGAATGGCGAGGCCGTAAGGATCACCCGCGTCGACCGCCGCATTCAGCGCCACGAGTGCGCCGGTCGCCGAGTCGACGCAATCGACCCGCAGCGGGAGTCCGCTCAACTGGTCGACGCAGACTTCACGATTGATGCGATTGTCGTCCACGACGAGTACACGTCGACCCGCCACGCGTTCGAGCGCCGCCAGATCGATCCGCTCGGTCGGCGCGGCCGTGGCGAGCACCTCGAGCGGCAGCGTGAACCAGAAGCACGCACCCTGTTCGGGCGTGCTCTCGACATGGATCGCGCCGCCCATCATCGCGACGAGCTTCGCGCAGATCGCGAGGCCGAGGCCCGTGCCGCCGAAACGACGCTCGGTCGACGCGTCGGCCTGCGAGAACGCCTCGAAGATGTGACGCTGCGCCGATTCGGGAATGCCGATCCCGGAATCCGACACGGCGAAGCGCAGCATCGCGTGCCCGTCGCCCGCGTCGGACAGCACCGAGACCTCGAGCCGGACCTCGCCGTCGGCCGTGAACTTGATCGCGTTGCCCAGCAGGTTGATGAGCACCTGCCGCAGCCGGCCGGAATCGCCGCGGCAGCTCGATGGCACCCCGCGCGGCACGACGCAGAGCAGCTCCAGGCCCTTGTCCTGCGCGCGCCCGGCGAACTGCCCGGCGACCACCTCGAGCAGTTCCCGCAGATCGAAGTCGTGTTCGTTGATCGCGAGCTTGCCCGCCTCGATCTTCGAGAAGTCGAGGATGTCGTTGATGATCGTGAGCAGCGCCTCGGCCGAATCCCCGATGGCCATGACGCAGCGGCGCTGATGGTCGTCGAGATCGGACTTGAGCAGGATCTCCTTCATGCCCAGGACACCGTTGAACGGCGTGCGGATCTCGTGGCTCATGTGCGCGAGGAACTCGGACTTAGCGCGATCGGCCTTCTCCGCAGCCTCGCGCGCGCGATCCAGCTCGGCGTGGGTCTCCTGCAGCTCCGACATCATCATGCCGGCGTTGACGATCGCGTCGGCCTGCGCGTCGACGAGTTCCCGGGCACGCAGTTGCTCGGCCGCGATCCATCCCGACAGCGCAGCCACAGCAGCATGAATACCGGCTCCGGACGTGCCACCGACAGCAGCACCGATCGCGGCGAGGTCCGCCAGGAGCGCTTCCGGCGTCGCCGGCCCCCGCATCGCGGCCTCGTCGTCCCGCACCTGCAGGCGCTGCGGGAAAGAACTCATCTGACGACGCGCACCACGGCTTCGGTCACGCCATCGATGGTCTCGAGGCTGACCAGTTCGTGACCGGTGCGGCGGCACCACGCCTTCACGTCCGGCGGGAAGGCGGGGTCGTCGGCGATCACGTGCAGATCCTCACCCGCGGGCACGTCGCGGACCTCGCCGTTCATCCGAACGACGGGCACGGGGCACTTGAGGCCTCTGGTGTCCACCCGCCTGCTCTCTGCCATTGTGCAATCCCTCTCGAATCATTCGTGGTGCGGATGCATGACACCGGTCGTCGAACGCCGGCGTGCTCCGCAATCTCAGATGAAGAACGTGACATTGCCCGAGGCCGCGATGTCGATGAACTTCGTCGTGCCGCAGACCTCGAGGCCGGGGTACTCGACGAGTTCCTCGCGACGGATGCCCATGAGGTCCATCGTCATGCTGCACACCAGGATCTGGATGCCCGTCGACTTCGCCATCTCCATCTGCTCGGCGAGACCGGCGATCCCCTTCAGACGCATCTCGCGCTCGACCATCGCGCGGCCCATGCCGCCCATCTGGAGCTTCGACAACGACCGGACCTTCGGACCGCCGGGCAGCATCCAGCCGAACATCCGCTCGACGATCGTCTTGCCGGCGGCCTGGGGGCCGGTGCGCTTCAGGGCCGACGTCGCCCAGAACGTGAAGTACATCGTGACCTGCATGCCGCAGGCCGCCGAACTGTTCGCGATCGAGAACGCCGCCAGGAGCCGGTCGAGATCGTCGCTGAACACGCAGAGCGACAGCGCGTTCTTGTCCGGCACACCGCCCATCTGCTTCTCGAGGCGGGCGACGCGCGCGGCCAGTTCGAGGTTCTCCCGATGCAGTGTTGCCAGGTCGGCGCCGGTCGGCGTGGCGTGCGTGATCGTCATTCGGTGGATCCTTTTTGCGTAGCGCGCCGGGGATGTCCCGGCCGGGTCGTATCGGTGACTTATCGGTGCCGTGATCCCGTCCTTGAGGACAGCGCCCGCAACCGTCTCGCCCCCGTCCGGGACGACCGGATAAACTCCGGCCATCCGCGCTTCCGCGCTTCGACGAGTCCCGTCCGACGGTGCGGGCGTTCCATCCGGCGCCCCTCCGTCCTCCGCCCATGAAGCTCGCCCTCAAGATCGACGTCGACACCTATCGCGGCACCCGCGAAGGCGTCCCTGCCCTCGTGGAACTCCTGCGCCGCCGCGGCGCGGGCGCCACCTTCCTGTTCAGCCTCGGCCCGGACCACACCGGTCGCGCGATCCGTCGCGTCTTCCGCAAGGGATTCGCCGGCAAGGTGAAGCGCACGTCAGTCGTCTCGCACTACGGCATCACGACGCTGCTCTACGGCACGCTGCTGCCCGGCCCGGACATCGGTGCACGCTGCGCCGACGAGATGCGCGCCGTGCGCGACGCGGGCTTCGAAGTCGGCGTCCACACGTGGGACCACGTCCGCTGGCAGGACGGCGTCGCGACGGCCGACGAGGCCTGGACGAAGCGCGAGATGGAGCGCGCCTGCGAACGCTTCAAGGAAATCTTCGGCGAGGCGCCGCGGGTGCACGGCGCCGCCGGCTGGCAGATGAACCGCCACGCGTACCGGCTCACGCAGCGCATGGGCTTCGACTACTGCTCCGACACGCGTGGCTCGCATCCCTTCATCCCGCTGTGCGATGCCGAGATCGTCGCGTGTCCGCAGCTCCCGACGACGCTCCCGACGCTCGACGAACTCCTCGGTCGCGACGGGCTGAACGAACAGACCGTCGTCGACCACCTGCTCGACCTCACGCGCACGCCGCCGCCCGAAGGCCACGTCTACACGCTGCACGCGGAGCTCGAGGGACAGAAGCTGATGCCGGTCTTCGAGGCGCTGATCGTGAGCTGGCAGGCGCAGGGCTACGAGCTCGTGAGCCTGCGCGACTACTTCGACAACCTGCCGCCGCGTGCGCTGCCCCGGCACCGCGTCGAGAGCGGCGAAGTCGAAGGCCGCGCCGGCACGCTCGCGACGCAGGCCGACGAGTTCCTCGCAACCTTTGCCTGACGCGGTGTGCGGCGCTTGCGACCGCGGAACGATTTGCGAAGAATGAAGTCAGCCCGTCGCACGTGCTGCAAGCACTGCACGTGAACCGCGAACGCCATCGATCGCACGAACGCAACATGACCGGATTCCAATCATGACCATGCTCGAGAACCTCGCCGTCCCCGACTTCTCCGTGCCGTCCACCGCGGGCAGCGACTTCAGCCTCGCGGCCGCGAAGGGCCGGCACGTGGTCATCTACTTCTACCCGAAGGACGACACCCCCGGCTGCACGACCGAGGGCGCGGCGTTCCGCGATCTCTACCCGGAGTTCCAGGCAGCCGGCTGCGACGTCGTCGGTGTCTCGCGCGACACCCTCGCGTCGCATGCGAAGTTCAAGGCGAAGATGGCCTTCCCCTTCGAGCTGCTCGCTGACACCGACGAGGCCGTCTGCACGATGTTCGGCGTGATGAAGATGAAGAACATGTACGGCAAGCAGGTGCGCGGCGTCGAGCGCAGCACCTTCCTGATCGACCGCGACGGCGTGCTCCGCAAGGAGTGGCGTGGCGTGAAGGTTCCCGGGCACGTCGACGACGTGCTCGCGGCCGTGAAGGCGCTGTGATCCGAAGTCACAGACCGCACACAGACCGGCTTCGCGCCGGTCGCAGCCGGCGCCCCTGGGGCGCCGCGCGCTGTTCCGAGAACGCCGTCCGGTCTTCGTGCCGAACGGCGTTTTTCATGGCACTGCCACCGCATCCGCTCCACCGGAGACCCCGAACATGAACGCGAAGCAAGCCGCCCCCGCAGCGCCCGGCACGTCCGCAGCGACGAAGCTGTTCGTGCTCGACACGAACGTGCTGATGCACGATCCGACGAGCCTCTTCCGCTTCCAGGAGCACGACATCTTCGTGCCGATGGCGACGCTGGAAGAACTCGATTCCAACAAGAAAGGCATGTCGGAAGTCGCCCGCAACGCACGACAGGCGACACGTTTCCTCGACGAGATCGTGAGCGGGCTCGAAGCCGACATCGCCGTCGGCGCACCGCTCGGCGTGCACGGTCGGCGCGAGGCCGGCGGCCGGCTCTTCCTCCAGACGGAGGCGATCGCCGGCGACCTGCCCGCGCGCCTTCCGATGGGCAAGGCCGACAACCAGATCATCGGTGTCGTGAAGCACCTCCAGGACGCGCAGAGCCCCCGGCAGGTGATCCTGGTGTCGAAGGACATCAACATGCGGATCAAGGCGCGCGCCGTCGGGCTCGCCGCCGAGGACTACTTCAACGACAAGGTGCTGGAGGACACCGACCTCCTCTACACCGGCATGACCGCGCTGCCCGCCGACTTCTGGGACACGCACGGCCGCGACATGGAATCGTGGCAGCAGGCGGGCGTGACCTTCTACCGGGTCCGCGGTCCGCTGTGCCCGACGCTGCTCGTGAACGAGTTCGTCTGGCTGGAAGGCGACACGCCGTTCCAGGCGCAGGTCGTCGAGACCGACGGCACGACGGCCGTCCTCGCGACGCTGCGCGATTTCACGCATCAGAAGAACAGCGTCTGGGGCATCACGGCGCGCAACCGCGAACAGGGATTCGCCCTCGACCTGCTGATGAATCCGGAGATCGACTTCGTGACGCTGCTGGGCCAGGCCGGCACCGGCAAGACGCTGCTCACGCTCGCCGCGGGGTTGTCGCAGGTGCTCGACGACCAGCGCTACGCCGAGATCATCGTGACCCGCGTGACGGTGCCGGTCGGCGAGGACATCGGTTTCCTGCCCGGTACCGAGGAAGAGAAGATGACGCCGTGGATGGGCGCGCTCGAGGACAACCTCGAGGTGCTGAACCAGTCGGACGACGAGGCCGGCGAATGGGGCCGTGCCGCGACGCGCGACCTCATCCGTTCGCGCATCAAGGTGAAGTCGCTGAACTTCATGCGCGGCCGGACCTTCCTGAACAAGTTCCTGATCATCGACGAGGCGCAGAACCTCACGCCGAAGCAGATGAAGACGCTGATCACGCGGGCCGGCCCCGGCACGAAGGTCGTGTGCCTCGGCAACATCGCGCAGATCGACACGCCGTATCTAACAGAAGGCAGTTCGGGCCTGACGTACGTCGTCGACCGCTTCAAGGGCTGGGGCCACAGCGGACACGTGACGCTCCAGCGCGGCGAGCGGTCGCGGCTGGCGGACTACGCGGCGGAGGTGTTGTAGATCAGGCGTCAGGCGTCAGGCGTCAGGCGTCAGGCGTCAGGCAGAAAGCGTAGATATCGTGATCCGAGTCAAGGCGGGCGTTCTTCGCACGCATCGCGGAGCGGCGCTGCCGGCCGGATCCTCGGTGCCGGGCATTGCTCATTCCGTCACCCCAGCGAACGCTGGGGTCCAGCAGCGGACATCGCGCGGGCCACCGCCGGACTGGATTCCAGCTTGCGCTGGAATGACGGAGGGTGAGTAGTCCCGCAGGTCGGATTAGCACCGAAGGAGCGTAATCCGACGCCGTCGTTCGCACAACCGGCCGCGTCGGATTGCGCGCGTTGCGCCAATCCGACCTGCGAAACACGCGCATCCGACGCATTGCCCACCGCTCTCAATCCGGCAGCGCGAACACCATCACCGACTCCCCCTGCCGGAAACCGAACAGCGAGTTCCCGCCGGCCGCCACCGCGATGTACTGCCGGCCGTCGATCTCGAAGCTCACGGGCGGCGCGTTCACACCCGCGCCGCAGTTGAACTGCCACAGCCGCTCGCCCGTCGCCGAATCGAACGCGCTCAGGTTGCCGTTGCCTTCGCCCGTGAAGACGAGATCGCCGGCCGTCGCGAGCACGCCGCCCAGCAGCGGTTCGGGCGTGCGGACCTGCCAGCGGATGCGACCGCGCGCCGTCGTGTCGATCGCGGTGAGCGTGCCCCACTTGGGACCATCGACGAATTCGAGCGCCGTGTAGCGCACCGCCGGCTTGTCGGCCGTCGCGGCGATCTCGCTCACGCGGTAGCGCGTGGGCATGTGCAGCGCGGCGACGTACGCCAGCCCGGACCGCGCATCGAACGACACCGGCGACCAGTTGGCACCACCACCCACGCCGGGCGAGATCACGATGCCTTCGGGCGTCGGACGCTGGAACATGTTCGACTGCGGCACGAAGGCTTCCGACTTGTAGCGCAGCCTGCCGTCGCGGCGGTCGAGCACGTAAAACCAGCCGGTCTTGCCGGCCTGTCCGATGGCGGGCACGCGCTCGCCGTCGATGACCGTGTCGAACAGCACGGGCGGGCTCGCGACGTCGTAGCCCCACATGTCGTGCGGCACCTGCTGGTAGTACCAGCGCAGCTTGCCGGTCGCCACGTCGAGTGCGACGAGCGACACGGTGAACAGGTTGTCGCCGGGCCGCGTGACGTCGTCCATCTGCGGCGACGGATTGCCGATGCCGAGGAAGATCAGGCCGCGTTCCGCATCGACCGCGGGTGTCGTCCACGCGGACCCGCCGCCGCGCTTCCATGCATCGACGTGCTGCGCGAACGTCGCCTTCTCGCGGGCGATGTCGCGCTGCAGCGGTTCGCCGTCCGGCGTGTGCGTCCGGAACTGCCCTTCCCAGGCGGTCGGCGAAGTCGAGTCGAACTGCCACACGCGCTTGCCGGTCGCAGCGTCGAACGCCGCATAGAAACCGGCCCGCTGGCTCTGGCCTGCGATGCCGACGACGGCACCGAGCGGCGCATCGGGCCGGTCGGAATCGAGGTGCAGGCCGTAGCCCACGCCGGTGATCCCGATGACGACCTTGCCGTCGTAGACGATGGGCGCCATGTTCGCGCCGACGCCCGTCGAGCCGCTCACCTTCTGCTTGCGCAGCGGATCGTCGGCCGCGAGCTGGTCGGCGCGCTCGGTCGTGCCGCCGAACGGATCGTCGACGAGCGGGGCATCCCAGACGATCTTCCCGGACTTCGCGTCGAGTGCGACGAGCCGCGCGTCGACGGTGCCGATGAAGACCTTCCCGTACGCGAGCGCGACGCCGCGGTTGGCGGGGCCGCAGCACATCTTCTCGGTGCGGCGCCTGTGCTGGTAGCGCCACAGTTCACGGCCGGATTTCGCGTCGATCGCGACGACGTGGTCGAACGGCAGCGAGACGTACATCACGCCGTCCGCGACGATCGGCGTCGCCTGGAACGTGCCGTTCACGCCGCTCTGGTAGATCCAGCGCGGCACGAGGCGCTTCACGTTGGCCTTCGAGATCTGGGTGAGCGGCGAGAAGCGCTGGTTGCCGTAGTCGCGTCCGTACGAGAGCCAGTTGCCGCGATCGGCATCGGCGGATTTCAGACGGGCGTCGTCCACGTCAGCGGCAAGCGCGGTTCCGCCGAACGACAACGCGAGGGTGAGTGCAACGAGTCGATGCATGACGAGTCTCCGGGGTGGGGCCTGTGCCGGCGCGGACGCGCCGACGTGTGAACCGGCCGAGGTGGGCGGACCTTACGGTCGCTGCATTGCGCGAGCATTGATCCAGGTGAAGGCTGCACGCCGATCGGCACCACGAGATGCCGAGGGGCAGCGTCGGCGAGATCGTGCGACGCCCTGGCGAACGGCCCTGCAACGGACCCGGATGCACGCGGTCGAACCGCGGGAGCTTGATCCAGATTCAATGCGTCCGGCCCCGCTCCGCGCGATGATCGCGCCCTCACGGAGGAAACCACCATGAACACGAAAACCATCCTGTCGTTCGCGGTCGCCGCGGCCCTCGGTGCCGTCGCGCCGCTCGCCCTCGCCGCCGACGAGCACCACGGTCACGAGGCCCATCACGGCGCCGAAGGTCCGGCGAAGCTGACGCTCGATCACGGCCGCAAGTGGCCCACCGACGCGCCGCTGCGCGATCACATGTCGGCGATCCGGACGGCGCTCGCGGCGCAGCTCCACGGGATCCACGAGAACACGCTGAAGCCGGAGGAGTTCGCGGCGCTCGGCGCGACCGTCGAGCAGCGCGTGGGGCGCATCGTCGCCGAGTGCAAGCTCGACCCGAAGGCCGATGCGATGCTGCACATCGTCGTCGCGGATCTCGTCGCGGGCGCCGATGCGATGCAGGGCAAGGGCGACCTCGCGCCGCGGGTCGGGGCGCACAAGGCCGCGATGGCGCTGAATGCCTACGGGAAGCACTTCCGGCATCCGGGCTGGAAGCCGCTGAAGTAACCCGACGATCGGCGCGCGGCGCGCCGCAGGGTTTCGATCGACCGGCGTCGCGGCAGATACATCTGCATCGTGCCGCGACGATGCCCGGTCGCCCGGTGCACCGGGGACTGTGGCGGCGTCCGCCCTACCGCGCCTGCGGAATCATGTCGTTGCGGCTCGGCCCGGTGCCGCTTTCCTGGAAGACCGTCTCGCCTTCGAGCACGGCGCTGTAGTGCGGCACGCCGGCCGGCACGACATAGAGGCTGCCGCGCGGAAAGGCGATCAGCTTCGCTTCATCCCACGTGTCGCCGACGGCCGACCAGTACGTGCCTTCGAGCACCGTGATGACGCGTTCGTCGGGATGCGTGTGCGGGAGCAGCTTGTGGCCCGCTGCGGCGCGAACCCGGAACGTGAAGCTGCCCGCCTGCTCCTGGACGCCGTGGATCATCGCGCGGTACAGCGGCGGCGATTTGCGGAGTTCCTTCCATTCGATCCGGTCGGGCGTGACCGAGTGGAACGCTGCGTCGGCGGCCAACGCGCACGTCGCGGAAGACGACAGCGCGACGGACAGCAGCAGGATCGGGATGCGTCTCATCGTGGCTCCGGAACGGATGGTCACTGCACCAGCCCCGGCAGCCACGTCGTGATCGGCGGGAACACGATCGTCAGGACGAGCACCACGAGGGCCCAGGCGAGGAAGGGAAGGATCTGCCACATGACCGGGGCGATCCGGATCTTGCCGACGCTCGACACGACGAAGAGCAGC
>CAUJJX010000172.1 GCA_963205165.1 Pseudomonadota bacterium
CCTCGACGTCGTGCTGAAGCGGTACGGCACGCTGTAGGAATCGCTCGCCGCTGAACGGTGCCGACCACGCGCCGTCGCAGCGGTTGCCGCCACCGAATCCAGACCACACTCCTCCGAACCGGAGCACGCATTCCCATGTCCGCCCTGAGCCACGCCGACCATCGCACGAGTCCGCCGTCGATCCACATTCCCGAGGACTACAACGCCGCGCACGATCTCATCGAGCGGAACCTGCTCGAAGGCCGGACCGGCAAGATCGCCTACATCGACGACGCCGGGCAGTACACGTTCGGCGAGGTGGCCGACCGCGTGAAGCGCGCCGCGACGGCGATGCTGGGCCTTGGGCTGCGCATGGAGGAACGCGTTATGGTGTGCCTGCTCGACACCATCGATTTCCCCGTGGCCTTCCTCGGATGCGTCCACGCCGGCATCGTGCCGATCGCGACGAACACGCTGCTCACGACCGACGACTACGAGTACATGCTGCGCGACAGCCGGGCACGGGCGCTCGTCGTGTCGGCCGCGCTGCTGCCGCAGTTCCTGCCGCTGATCGGCCGCATCCCGACGCTGGAAACGGTCGTCGTGTCGGGCGGCGCGCCGGACGGCATGCTCGATCTCGCGACGCTCGTCGCGTCGGCCGCACCGCACGTCGAACCCGCCGCGACGAAGGCCGACGACGTCTGCTTCTGGGGCTACTCGTCGGGTTCGACGGGCGCGCCGAAGGGCACGCTGCACGTGCACTCGAGCCTCATCCAGACCGTCGAGCTGTACGCCCGGCCGATCCTGGGGCTCCGCGAGGACGACGTGGTGTTCTCGGCCGCGAAGCTCTTCTTCGCGTACGGCTTCGGCAACGCGATGACCTTCCCGCTCGCGATCGGCGCGACGGCCGTGCTGATGGCCGAGCGGCCCACGCCCGCCGCCGTGTTCGCGCGGCTCCGCCAGTACCAGCCGACCGTGTTCTACGGCGTTCCGACGCTGTTCGCGTCGATGCTCGCGAGCCCCGACCTGCCGGCGCGCGACGACCTCCGGCTGCGCATCGCGACGTCCGCCGGGGAGTCGCTCCCGGAGGACATCGGCCGGCGCTTCGAGGCGCACTTCGGCATCGAGCTGCTCGACGGCATCGGGTCCACGGAGATGCTGCACATCTATCTGTCGAACCGTCCCGGCGACGTGCGTCACGGCACGACGGGCCGCCCGGTGCCCGGCTATCTGCTGCGCATCGTCGACGAACACGGCGACCCCGTGCCGGACGGCGAACAGGGCGAGCTGCAGGTCTGCGGCCCCACGAGCGCGCAGGGCTACTGGAACAAGCGCGGCAAGAGCCGCACGACCTTCCTCGGCCCCTGGACCCGCAGCGGCGACAAGTACCGCGTGGACCCGGACGGCCGCTACGTCTACTGCGGTCGCAACGACGACATGCTCAAGGTGAGCGGCATCTACGTCTCGCCGATCGAGGTCGAGGGCGCACTCATCACGCACCCGGCCGTGCTCGAAGCGGCCGTCATCGGCCGCGCCGACACCGACCAGCTCGTGAAGCCGAAGGCGTTCGTCGTGCTGAAGGCCGGCCATGCGCCGACGCCCGCGCTCGCCGAGGAACTGCGGCAGCACGTCAAGCACAGGCTCGCGCCGTACAAGTACCCGCGCTGGATCGACTTCGTCGCGGAACTGCCCAAGACGGCGACGGGCAAGATCCAGAGGTTCAAGCTGCGGGCGCTGGACTGACGCATCGACGCGTGCGCGCGCCGGCGGATGCGCCGGTGACCGCATCCTGTTTCAACGATCTGCGGATAGCGCATCGCAGCACGTGAACGGCGTTCTCACGCGCGCGTCCGGCGCCCTGCCCCGGTGCGCGCCACGGCGTTGAAATGTGCGCTGCATCACGCTGATCGGTCGCCAATTCTCGCGACCCGAATTGCATTGACTTCCCCCCGACCGCTCCATTAAATCCCCAGCGGCTCGTCCGGCGCGCGCCCAGAAAAAAGTGGTCATGAGCAGTCGGAAACACGGTATCCGCCGGACATCCGCATCACGCATCGCTCGATTCACAACAGACGGGAGGAGAAATGTCGAACGACGATCTCGAGCTGCGCCGGCGTGCATTCCTGAAGGTCGCCGGTGGCAGTGCGTTCATGTCGCTCGTCGCGGGGACGGGGTTTGCAACCCTCTCCGGGACGGCGTGGTCCGCGCATCACCTGAAGGCGCTGTCGGACAGCGAAGCGCGAACACTGCTCGCCATGGCGCGCACGCTGTTCCCCCACGATTTCCTGGCCGACTCGTTCTACGGCAAGGTCGTGACGTCCGTCGACGAGAAGGCCGCGGCGAGCGACGACACGAAGACGCAGGTCACCGAAGGCGCGGCCCGGCTCGACCGGCTCGCACGCAAGAACTTCGACAACCGGTCCTTCGTGGAACTCGACGAGAAGGCCCGCACGCGCATCCTGAAGACCATCGAGAAGTCACCCTTCTTCTCGACGATGTACGGCGAGACCCTGGGCGGTCTCTACGGCAACCCCGACATCTGGAAGATCTTCGGATTCGAGGGTTCCTCGGTGGAGCACGGCGGCTATCTCGAGCGCGGCTTCGACGACATCAGCTGGCTGCCCAAGGAGTGATGCGATGGCGCAATTCGATCTGAACGACGACTCCGTGGTCGTCATCATCGGTTCCGGTGCTGGCGGCGGCACGCTCGGCAACGAACTCGCCCAGAAGGGCATCAAGGTGGTGTGTCTCGAAGCGGGCCGGCGGCTCGGTCTCGGCGACATCACCAACGGCGGCGAGATGTTCGCGAAGATCTCGTGGCTCGATCCGCGCGAGGGCTCCGGCGATCTCGATCCGAACCTGCCCGCCTGGATCTGCAAGACGGTCGGCGGCACGACCATGCACTGGGCCGGCGCGGCGCTGCGCATCCAGCCGCACGAGTTCAAGGCGCTCACGAACTACGGCCGCCTGCCCGGCGCGAACCTCGACGACTGGCCCATCACGTACAACGACCTCGACGCGTACTACGACCGCGCCGAGGACAAGATGGGCGTCACGGGCACGCACGGCATCCCGCGGCTGCCCGGCAACAACAACTACAAGGTGCTCGCGGCCGGCGCGAAGAACCTCGGCTACAAGGACTATCACACCGGCAACATGGCCATCAATTCGCGCGAGCGAGACGGCCGTCCGGCGTGCCGGCAGATCGGCTTCTGCATGAGCGGCTGTGCGATCGGCGCCAAGTGGTCGACGCTCTACACCGAGGTGCCGAAGGCCGAGGCGACGGGCAACTACGAGCTGCGGCCCGAGTCGATGGTGATCCGCATCAATCACGACGCGCGCGGCAAGGTCACGGGCGTCGTGTACGCCGACGCGAACGGCGCGATGCACGAGCAGAAGGCGCGCATCGTCGCCGTCGCCGGCAACTCGATCGAGTCGCCGCGGCTGCTGCTCAACTCCGCGTCGAACATGTTCAGCGACGGTCTCGCGAACTCGTCCGGCCAGGTGGGCCGCAACTACATGTCGCACCTGACGGGTGCCGTGTACGCCGTGATGCCGGGCGAGGTGAATCTCCATCGCGGCACGCAGATGGCCGGCATCATCAAGGACGAATCGCGCTACGACGAGAAGCGCGGCTTCGTCGCCGGCTACGAGCTCGAGACGCTGCCGGCCTTCGGCATGCCGGGCTACCCGGCGTTCGCGAAGCCGGGTGGCTGGGGCCGCGAATACGCCCGCGACATCGAGGCGTACCGCAACGTCGCCGGTCTCTGGATCGTCGGCGAGGACATGCCCCAGGAGTCCAACCGCGTCACGCTGTCGAGCAGGCTCAAGGACCGCTTCGGGATGCCCGCCGCGCACGTCCACAAGACCGACCACCCGAACGACCGCGCGATGCGCGAGCACGCGTGGAAGCAGTCGACGGCGCTCTACGAATCGCTCGGCGCGCGGAAGGTCTACACCCGGATGCCGTTCTCGTCGACGCACAACCTCGGCACGTGCCGGCAGAGCGCGGATCCGGCCAAGGGCGTGTGCAACGGCTTCGGCCAGACGCACGACATCGCCAACCTGTTCATCTCGGACGGCAGCCAGTTCACGACGAGCGCGGCGGAGAACCCGACGCTCACGATCGTGGCGCTGGCCATCCGCCAGGCCGAGTTCATCGCAGGCGAGATGGCGCGCGGCAATCTCTGATCGCGGCGCGGCATCGTTTGCGGGACGCCCCCTCCCGGGCGTCCCGCGCCTTCGCGACCGCCGCGAAGGCACGGGAGTTCGACGACAGTCGGTCGCCGATCCATGACGTAGTACGGAGGAGAAGAAACATGAAACTGAAGCACATCGCCGTTGCGGTCAGCAGTGCCCTCGCTCTGGGTTCCCTCGCGGGTGCGGCGCACGCCGACAACAACCCGGTCGACGAGAAGTGGTGGCCCAGCGAATTCGGCAAGGATGACGAAGCGGGGGCCACGAACTACATCACGCCGGCGAAGCGGGCTGCCGCCGCGAGCCTCGTCCGGAAGGGCCAGGTCACCACGCTCGGCATGCCTTACCACTCGCGCACGCCGCTCTTCCCCGGGCGCCTGTACTCGCTGACCATCCCCGGCGGCGGCAAGCCCACGCACGATCTCGCGTGGTCGGGCGACAACTATCGCCAGACCTTCATGGACGAACTCGTCACGGCCCAGATCGGGCAGATCGGCACGCAGTTCGACTCGCTCGCCCATCCGATGATCAAGATCGAGGGCAAGGAGTCCAAGGGCTGGAAGGACGGCAACTACTTCTATAACGGCCGTCGTCTCGAGGACGTCGGCGGCCCCTACGGCATGAAGAAGAACGGGACCGAGAAGGTCGGATCGTTCTTCACGCGCGGCATCATCATCGACATGGTGAAGCTGAAGGGCGGCAACCTGCCCATCGGCTACGCGATCACGATGCAGGACTATCGCGATGCCCTGAAGATGGCCGGCATCAAGGACGCCGA
>CAUJJX010000173.1 GCA_963205165.1 Pseudomonadota bacterium
GGTTGGCCTGCAGCACCTTCACGATGCCGGCGAGGCGTTCGGCGCGCTGGCCGTAGCTCATCGCGAGCAATGCCGCGCCGCCGGTATTGCGTGCGAAGGCGAAGGCCTCCGCGAGATCGAGGCCCGCGCTCGACACGCGGACGAGCGCGGTGCCGAGCACCGGGTCGAGCAGGGTCGTGCCGTCGCCGTGGCCGGCGATCCAGTGTCCGGCCACGGGGTTGTTCAGCAATTCGGTCATCGGGTTCTCGGGGGTGTCGAGGTTGTGTGCCGTCGGGGCGCGATTGCGTCGCGACGGTGTTGCCGGCGTCAGGGCCTGCAGGGACCCGGGGTGATCGCGCCGGGATGGCGGCGCCGGGTTGTGGAACTAAAGTGCATGTAGCAAACTTATCCGGGCGCTCGACGAGCGTCAAGCAAGATACTGCACGTCACCGACCACCCACTCCGGGAAGCATCGCCACGCCATGGGAGACATCGACCTTCGCATCGAGGACGCCGCCGCGCCGGACGCATCGCGCGAGCCCTTCCTCGTGGCACTCGGCGAGCGCGTGCGTTCGCTCCGTGCCCGGAAGGGCCTGACGCGCCGCGCCCTCGCGCTCGCGAGCGACGTGTCCGAGCGGCATCTCGCCAACCTCGAACTGGGTGTCGGCAACGTCTCGGTGCTCGTGCTGCGGCAGGTCGCGCGGGCGCTCGACTGCGAGCTCGTCGAACTGCTCGGCGACGAGACCGCCAGTTCGCCCGAGTGGCTGCTGATCCGCGACCTCCTGCGCGGACGCGGTGACGACGACCTCCGCCGCGCGCGCCTCGCGCTGACCGAACTCTATGGCGATGCCGGACGCCCCGGTGCCCGGACGTCCCGCATCGCGCTGCTCGGCCTGCGCGGCGCCGGCAAGTCGACGCTCGGCCGCCGTCTGGCCGACGACCTCGGCGTGCCTTTCGTCGAACTGAATGTCGAGATAGAGCGCGTGGCCGGCTGCGGGCTCGGCGAGATCCACAACCTGCTCGGCCCTGCGGCCTATCGCCGCTACGAACGACGTGCGCTCGAAGAGGCGATCCAGCTCTACCCCGACGCCGTGATCGCGACGCCGGGCGGACTCGTGTCCGACCCCGCGACGCTCAACCTGCTGCTCGGCCACTGCTACGCGATCTGGCTCCAGGCGTCGCCCGAGGAGCACATGAGTCGCGTGCTCGCGCAGGGCGACCTGCGTCCGATGGCCGGCAACACCGAGGCGATGGACGACCTCCGGCGCATCCTCGCGGGGCGCGCCGCCTTCTACGGACAGGCGGACCTCGCGTTCGACACCGGGGGCCGTTCGCCGGACGACGCTTTCGCCGGGCTGCGCGCTGCATTGCGCGCCGCGATCGGTCGCTGAGTCCGTCGTGACGGGCCTGCAGTAAAGTGCTGTTTCTCGTTGACGCGGGGCGCGAGCGCACTATCATCCGACGCTCTGCGAACCCGCACGATGTTGCATGTTCCGGCCGTCGCCGGCCCCGAGGAGAGTCATGAACGCGCCCGATTCCACTGCCGCGCCCCGTGTCGACTACCAGATCGCGCCGTCGCAGTACCGGCACTGGTCGTATTCCACCGAGGGCAGCGTCGCGACGCTGACGCTGGACATCGACGAGAACGCCGGGCTGCGGCCCGGCTACAAGCTGAAGCTGAACAGTTACGACCTCGGCGTCGACATCGAGCTGAACGATGCCGTGAACCGCATCCGCTTCGAGCACCCGGAAGTGCGCAGCGTGATCGTCACGAGCGCCAAGGACCGCATCTTCTGCTCGGGCGCCAACATCTTCATGCTCGGCGTGTCGAGCCACGCGTGGAAGGTGAACTTCTGCAAGTTCACGAACGAGACCCGCAACGGTCTCGAGGATTCCAGTGCGCGATCCGGGCTGAAGTTCATCGCCGCCGTGAACGGCGCGTGTGCCGGTGGCGGCTACGAACTGGCACTCGCGTGCGACGAGATCGTCCTCGTCGACGACCGGTCGTCGTCCGTGTCGCTGCCCGAGGTGCCGCTGCTCGGCGTGCTGCCCGGCACCGGCGGACTCACCCGGATCACCGACAAGCGCAAGGTGCGGCACGACCTCGCGGACGTCTTCTGCACGACGACCGAAGGCGTGCGCGGGAAGAAGGCGCGCGACTGGCGGCTCGTCGACGAGGTCGTGAAGCCGGCGCAGTTCGCGGAGCACGTTCGCGCCCGTGCCGCCGCGCTCGCTGCGCTGAGCGATCGCCCCGCCGATGCGAAGGGCGTCGCGCTCGTGCCGATCCAGCGGGCCATCGAGGCCGACGCGCTGCGCTATCGCCACGTGACCGTCGAGATCGATCGAGCGAAGCGCACCGCGACCTTCACGGTCCGTGCGCCGGTCGGCGAACAGCCGACGACGATCGCGCAGATCGAGGCTGCGGCGGCGGGCTGGTGGCCGCTCGAGATGGCGCGCGAGCTGGACGACGCGATCCTGTCGATGCGCACGAACGAGCTCGACATCGGCATCTGGCTGCTGAAGACGGAAGGCGATGCTGCTGCCGTGCTCGCGACCGACGCCGTGCTGCTCGCGCATGCCGACCACTGGTTCGTGCGCGAGACGATCGGCCTGCTCAGTCGCACCTTCTCGCGGCTCGACGTGTCGTCGCGTTCGCTGTTCGCGCTCGTCGAGCCGGGCTCGTGCTTCGCGGGCACCCTGCTGGAACTCGCGCTGGCCTGCGACCGCACGTACATGCTCGCGCTGCCCGACGAACCGGATCGCGCGCCGAAGCTCGCGGTGTCGGATGCGAATTTCGCGTTCTACCCGATGGGCACTGGCCAGATGCGTCTCGGACGCCGCTTCTACGACGAGGCGCCTGCGATCGATGCGGTGCGCTCGCGCATCGGCGAGCCGCTCGATGCCGACGCCGCATTCGAACTGGGCCTCGTGACGTCCGCGCCGGACGACATCGACTGGGCCGACGAGGTCCGGATCGCCATCGAGGAGCGCGCCGCGATGTCGCCCGACGCGCTCACCGGCATGGAAGCGAACCTGCGCTTCAACGGTGCCGAGACGATGGTCACGCGCATCTTCGGGCGGCTCACCGCCTGGCAGAACTGGATCTTCCAGCGTCCGAACGCCGTCGGCGAGAAGGGCGCGCTGAAGCTCTACGGCAAGGGCGAGAAGGCGCAGTTCGACATGAACCGCGTCTGACCCGATTCCATCGAACCCGGTGCACGAGATCCGCACCGGGACACCGCATCCGTCGTCCCACCGACGCCAGCCAAACTCCGGAGCACGCCATGTCCACGATCGACTACAGCGAGAAGATTCCCAACAACGTCGAGCTGTCGCACGACAAGACGCTGCAGCGCGCGCTCGAGCACTGGCAGCCGAACTACATCGAGTGGTGGAAGGACATGGGCCCCGACGGCTCGCAGAACTTCGACGTGTACCTGCGCACCGCGGTCAGCGTCGCGCCGGAGGGCTGGGCGCAGTTCGG
>CAUJJX010000174.1 GCA_963205165.1 Pseudomonadota bacterium
GACTGCGCCGATGATAGTGCGGCAACCCGTGCGAAAGTAGGTCACCGCAAGGCTCCCTCAGTACCCAACGCCCCGACGCTTTTTACAAGCGCCGGGGCGTTGGCATTTGTACCGTTCACACATTCGAACCACCCCGAACACCACAGCCACCCCGAACCCCCGCGCACACACAGAAGCACACCAACTCAGGCTGTTTGACTCCACTTTCCTCGGACCGCTCGGCCAGAATACCCTCAGGGTCGAGCATCTCGTGCAGCGTGATGCCGGATCGGGTGTTTCTCAAGTTCCACTGTGGCGCCAGATGCTTCGTCGCGGGCGAGGATGCGCCGCTGACTCGGACTGTGACCTTTCTCGATCGTCAATCGACCGATTTCGAATCGGTGCATACAGGGCGGGCATGTTGGTCACCATTCAGTTGTCCGGCACGTCTGGGTACGTGCGTGTTCGCCGATTTCGTGACTCTTGCCCCCGTCAGTCCGGAACGAGGTGCAACCTGTTGAAATTGGACAGCCAGCGCGGTGTGGACCATGCCTCCTGAGTCTGATGTTGCAGCGGATGCACGTTTGGCACGACGGAACGTCGATCTCGCTGCGGTTTGCCGAGGATGATGGCAATGACTGCTGACTTCAGACGTCTCGAGTTGCCCTACGTCCCCTCCGACACGCGGTCCTGTGATTCGGCAGGAAGCCAACGGGTCGTCGTCGTCGGAGCCGGGCCGGTCGGGCTTACGGTCGCGATCGATCTTGTGACCCAGGGCGTCGACGTTGTCCTCCTCGATGAGGATCATCGCCTTTCGAGCGGGTCACGGGCGATCTGTTTCGCGAAGCGCACGCTCGAAATATGGGACCGCCTCGGATGTGGGGCGCGCATGGTCGAGAAGGGTGTTTCCTGGAACGTCGGAAAAATCTTCTTTGGTGATGAACAGATCTACGCTTTCGATCTGCTCCCCGACCCAGGTCACCTGCGACCAGCCTTCATCAACCTTCAGCAATATTTCTGCGAAGGTTTTCTCTACGAACACGGCACCGCGCTCGCTCGCCTCGAGATGCGATGGCGCAACAAGGTCATCGGGATCGCCCAGTCCGACGACGGCGTGACGTTGTCCGTCGACACGCCAGATGGCCCCTACTCGTTGCATGCGGAGTACGTCGTGGCGTGCGATGGTTCCCGATCGTCCATCCGGCGGCACATGGGGCTGGAGAGCAAGGGGACTCTGTTTCGCGACCGCTTCCTGATTGCCGACGTCCGGATGAAGGCGGAATTTCCTGCCGAGCGCTGGTTCTGGTTTGATCCGCCGTTTCATCGCAATCAGTCGGTGCTGCTGCACATGCAGCCGGACAACGTCTGGCGCGTCGATTTCCAGCTCGGATGGGATGCGGATCCCGAGGTCGAGAAAACACCGGAGAAAGTGATTCCGCGAATTCGCGAACTGCTCGGGCCGGACGCGGAGTTCTCCCTGGACTGGGTCAGTGTCTACACGTTCGCGTGCCAACGAATGGAGAAATTCCGCCACGGACGCGTGATCTTCGCGGGCGATGCGGCGCATGGCGTGTCGCCGTTCGGTGCGCGCGGTGCGAATTCGGGCGTTCAGGACGCCGACAATCTTGCCTGGAAACTCCGGCTGGTTCTCGAAGGCAGGGCGCCGGAACGTCTGCTCGACACCTACGGTGCCGAACGCGAGTTCGCGGCCGACGAGAACATCCTCAATTCAACGCGGTCGACGGACTTCATCACACCTAAGAGCAAGGCCAGCCGGATCTTTCGCGATGCCGTATTGAGGCTCGCGAAGGACCATCCGTTTGCCCGTCGTCTAGTGAACAGCGGACGGTTGTCGGTCCCCGCAATCCTCCGCGAGTCCGTGCTCAACACGACCGATGTCGACAAATTCGAGGGCGGTATGGTGCCCGGTGCGCCGGCGATGGATGCCCCGATCCGGACCAACGGCCGGCCCGGATGGTTTCTCTCGATGACGGGTGGCGAGTTCATGGTCATCGTGTTCGCGGGTCGATCGCCACTGGACCGCCTTGTCGTCGAAAGCCTCGAATCGCTGCGGACAGACTGCATTCCCGTGCTGTCGATCGTCGTCATCGCAGCGGACGCCCACGAATCGCGGCCGCGGGGCGTCGAGTGCGTCGAGGATTGCGAGGGTCTGGTCGCGCGACGGTTCGATGCGCAGCCAGGCACCTGTTACCTGCTCCGGCCCGACCAGCATGTCTGCGGACGATGGCGACAGTTCGACGCCGACTTGATCCGCGCGGCGGTCGCCCGCGCCACCTGCAACGAACCATCGCAAGGATGATCATGCCCGGCCTCATCATCGAACCGAACATGGCGCAGCCCGATGATTTCTACGAAGCGCTGATCCAGATGCATCGCGACCTGACGCCGGAGCAGAGCGAAATGGCGAATGCCCATCTGATCCTGCTGCTCGCCAACCACGTGGGAGATCCCGAGGTGCTTCGCGATGCGATGAATCGTGCGCGAGCCCTCGTTCCGGACGTGCCGTCCTAGCCGCAGCCCCAGCCGGGTCTCTTGTCGATGCCTGTGGCCACGACTTCCCGCTTCACCACCGAATCACCGCCACGCTGCCTGTCCGGACTTGGCAGCGCGTACGCCTACGAGGCGGTGCCTGATGTCGCGAGTCGTGCGCGTCCGCGGGACGATGCCCTTCATCTTCGTGACGTGCCGTGCGCTGCGTCCGACAGTCGTCGCAATCGAATCATCGAAATTGCAGTCCGCTGGTTAACGCTGCCCGTCAACTCACGAAACTGGATCCGGCGAAGTGCAGATCGCCGACCCGTTCAGTGGTCCGGCGGTGCCAGCATGTCTTTCAGGCGGTAGATCAGTGCCTGGGCTTCGCGTGGCGACAGCGCATCCGCATCCGTCGCGTGGAGCACCTCGACGACCGGATGATTCTCGACAGTCGGCGCCGTTGCGGGCGCAGCGCTCGACGATGCGCTGAACAGATCGCCCTGCGGCGTTGCCGCGGACTCGAGATCGCCGAGCTTGCGCCGTGCCGCCCGGATCACGCTGCCCGGTACGCCCGCGAGTTGCGCGACCTGCAACCCGTAACTGCGCGACGCGGGCCCTTCCTCCAGCGCATGTAGAAACACGATCCGGTCTCGATGTTCGATCGCGTCGAGGTGCACGTTCGCGACTTCCCGGAATTCCTCGGCGAGCTGCGTCAGCTCGAAGTAGTGCGTCGCGAACAACGTCGCGCAGCGGTTGCGTTCCACGAGGTGGCGCGCGATCGCCCAGGCGAGCGAAAGCCCGTCGAACGTCGACGTGCCGCGGCCGATCTCGTCCATCAGCACGAGCGAGCGCGGCGTCGCGTTGTGGAGAATGTTCGCGGCCTCGGTCATCTCGACCATGAACGTCGAACGTCCGCCGGCGAGATCGTCGGCTGCGCCGATACGCGTGAAGATGCGGTCGACCGGACCGATGCGCGCCTGCCGTGCCGGGACGAATGCGCCGCAGTTCGCGAGCAGCACGATGAGCGCAACCTGCCGCATGTACGTCGACTTGCCGCCCATGTTCGGCCCGGTGATGAGCAGCAGCCTTCGCGACGCCGAGAGCCGCGCGTCGTTCGCGACGAATGTGTCGACCTGCGACTCCACGACCGGATGACGCCCGGCCTCGATGTGGATGCCGTCCTCGTCGACGAGCTCCGGTGCCACCAGGTCGAGTGCGTCGGCGCGTTCGGCGAACGTCGACAGCACGTCGAGTTCCGCGAGTGCCCCGGCAGTCGCCTGCAAGGTCGCGATGGACGGCATCAGTGCATCGAGCAGCGCCTCGTAGAGCAGCTTCTCTCGTGCGAGCGAGCGGTCCTGGGCGGACAGCGCGCGGTCCTCGAAGGACTTCAGTTCCGGCGTGATGTAGCGCTCGGCATTCTTGAGCGTCTGCCGGCGGCGGTAGTCGTCCGGCACGCGCTCGGTGTTCGCGTGCGTGACCTCGATGTAGAACCCGTGGACCCGGTTGTACTCGACCTTGAGAGTCGCGATGCCGGTGCGTGCACGCTCGCGCTGTTCGAGATCGAGCAGATACGCGGAGGCGTTGTTCTGCAAGCCGCGCAGTTCGTCGAGATCGGCGTCGTAGCCGTCCGCGATGACGCCACCGTCGCGCACCATCGCTGCAGGCGTTTCGAGGATCGCGCGGGCGAGCAGGGCGCCGATGGCAGGGTCAGGTTCCAGCGCGGTGCGCAGCGCGGCAAGCCGTGGACTCTCGATCGCGGACACCGCATCGCGGACGTCCGGAAGCACCTTCAGGGTATCGCGCAGGCCCGCGAGATCCCGGGGACGTGCCGATCTCAGTGCGACGCGCGCGACGATGCGCTCGATGTCCGCGATTTCGGCGAGGTGGATGCGCAGCAGGTCGGCCCGTCCGCCGCGGAGACGGTCGACGGCATCGAGTCGCGCACGCAGCGGCGCACGATCGCGCAGCGGGTGATGCAGCCAGTGCCGCATGAGGCGGCTGCCCATCGCGCCGGCGCAGCGATCGAGCGTCGAGAGCAGCGTCGGTGACGTTTCGCCGCGCAACGTCTCGCTGATTTCGAGATTGCGGCGCGTGACGGCGTCGAGCACGACGAACGTATCGGGGTGTTCGACGACGAGCGCGTTCACGTGGCGGATCGTCGTGCCCTGCGTGGCCTGTGCGTACTGGAGCAGCGCGCCGGCCGCGCCGACGGCGAGGTCCGCAGCGTCGACACCGAAGCCGGAGAGATCGCGGGTCCCGAAATGTTCGGCGAGCAGCCGCGTGGCCGACGCATGATCGAAATGCCAGTCGGGCAGGCGCTTCGTCGCGATGTCGATGCCGTCGAGCCCCGACACCGTCGCGGTGTCGGGAAGCAGGATCTCCGCGGGAACGAGGCGCGCGAGTTCCGAGGGGAGTGCCGTCGCTGCGGTGTCCATCGCGCGGAGGTTGCCGGAGGCGAGCGAGAGCCATGCGATCCCGACGCGGCCCTTCGACGGGACGATCGCCATCAGGACGTTGTCGCGACGGTCGTCCAGCAGCGCCGCATCGGTGAGCGTGCCGGGTGTCACGACACGTGCGACGCGGCGTTCCACCGGGCCCTTGGACGTCGCCGGGTCGCCGACCTGTTCGCAGATCGCGACCGACTCGCCGAGCTTCACGAGTCGCGCGAGATACGGCTCGATCGAGTGGAAGGGCACGCCCGCCATCCTGATCGGCTCGCCCGCCGAGGCACCGCGCTTCGTGAGCGTGATGTCGAGCAGGCGCGCGGCGCGTTCGGCGTCCTCGAAGAACAGTTCGTAGAAGTCGCCCATGCGATAGAACAGCAGCTTGTCCGGATGCTCCGCCTTGATTCGCAGGTACTGCTGCATCATGGGGGTGTGCTGTTCCAGCGCGCCGCGCGTGCCAGCGCTCATCGTGTTCCTGTCTGCCTTCAATGTCCCGCCAGCAGGTCGTCGACGCGCCGCAACGCGTTGTCGTAGTCGAAGTTCTGGATCAGCCGCCCGAGGTCCGCCGCGGCCTGGCCCCAGACCTTCCGGGCGCCGGCCTGCATGGTGCGGTAATGCGTGCCGGCCGCCATGTCGTCGGCCGCGAGCAGCCGGCGCAGTTCGACGAGGTCGGCCCGGAGTCTCCCGACGTCTACCACCAGTTCGTCGTCCGGCGTTGCCGCGAATCGCGCCTCGAGCGCATCCACCATGCGCTCGACGAGTCCGGCGAGTACCGCGAGGTCGCCGGCGAGTGCGTCGATGGCGCTGTTCGCCAGGATCGCCGCATCGATGGTCGTGGCGTGCGTCCGGATGTCGCTCATGCCGAGCGTGCCGGCGATGCCCTTCAGCGTGTGCGCGATCCGCCTGGCCGTCTCGCGATCATCGTCGGCCAGGGCCGTCGTGAGCCGGTCGAGATCGTCCCGATGACCGGCGGCGAACTGCCGCAGCAGACGCAGGTACGTCGCGACGTCGCCGCGCACCGAGTGCAGGCCTGCGACCGTATCGAGTCCCGGGACGGTCTTCAGTCGTTCGAGCGTGCGCTGCCCGTCTTCCAGGCCCTGGGCACCGGGTGTCGCAGGCGCCTCCGGCATGGCGGGCGACGTCGGCAGCTTGGGCAGCCAGCGCAGGATCGTGCGATAGAGGATGTCCGGATCGACGGGCTTCGCGATGTGGTCGTTCATGCCGGCCTGCAGGCAGATTTCGCGGTCCTCGGCGAACGCGCTCGCCGTGAGCGCGATGATCGGCGTCGTCGCGCAGCAGGGGAGGGCGCGGATCTGCTTCGTCGCCTCGAGGCCGTCCATGCGGGGCATCTGCATGTCCATCAGGATGAGGTCGTACGTGCCCGTCTTCGCGAGGTTCACGGCTTCCTCGCCGTTGTTCGCCACCGACACCTGCAGGCCGACGTCGCCGAGGAGTTCGACCGCGACTTCCTGATTGAGCGGGTTGTCTTCCGCCATCAGGATGCGCGTCCCGCGCCGCAGGCCAAGCGCCATCGCCGCATCGAGTTCGGCGGGTTCCTCGACGGCCGTGTCGTGTTCGAGCACGCGGTCGAGCATCCCGTAGACGCCGGTCTTCGTGAGCGGCTTCGCGAGAAATCCGTCGAAGCCCGTGGACCGGATCTGTGCCATCGGCACATCCGGGACGGCGCTCACCAGCACGAGTGCCGGGCGTTGGCGCAGGGGCGCCTGACGAAGCTGGCGTGCGGTTTCCATGCCGTCCATCCCGGGCATCTGCCAGTCCAGCAGCACGAGCCGGTAAGGATCGCCGGTGCGGTCGGCCGCGATCACCGTGCTGATCGCGGCGTCACCGGTGGGCACGACGTCGGCGCGCATCCGCAGACCGGCGAGCAGGTCGGCCATCGTCTCGCGCGCCTCGGCCGAGTCGTCGGCCACCAGGACGCGCAGTCCGCGATGACTCTCGCTGTAACGCACGGTGCGGCTGGGCGAGGTGACGATGCCGAACGGCGCTTCGATCCAGAAGGTCGATCCCCGGCCTGCCTCGCTGCGCACGCCGACCTCACCCCCCATCAGTTCGGCGAGGCGTCGGCAGATCACGAGGCCGAGCCCCGTGCCGCCGTACTTGCGGGTCGTCGACGTGTCGGCCTGCTCGAACGACTTGAAGAGCCGCGCCTGCTGGTCCTCCGTGAGGCCGATGCCGGTGTCGGACACCTCGAAGCGCACACGCAGCGACTCGGGCTGGCGGCCCGTGACGAAACCGCGGATCACGACGGTGCCACTGTCCGTGAACTTGACGGCATTGACCGTGAAGTTCAGCAGCACCTGCGTCAGGCGCAGTCCGTCGCCGTGCAGCGCCGCGGGCAGCTCGCCCAGGTCGATCTTCAGTTCGAGACCCTTTGCGGCGATCCGCTGGGCCAGCAGGTTGCGGATGTTCTCGACGACCTGCCCGGTCTCGAAGTCGACGGCCTCCAGCGTCATGCGGCCCGCCTCGATCTTCGAGAAGTCGAGGATGTCGTTGATGATTCCGAGCAGGTGGTGCGCGGCGGCCGTGACCTTCTCGAGCTGCTCGATCTGGTGCGGGTCGCGCACCTCGCGGCGGATCAGGTGCGTGAGCCCGATGATCGCGTTCATCGGCGTCCGGATCTCGTGACTCATGTTCGCGAGGAACGCGCTCTTCGCCTGGTTCGCGGC
>CAUJJX010000175.1 GCA_963205165.1 Pseudomonadota bacterium
TCGCGACACTGGATTCCGGACGCCCTCGCCCCGGATACTCCGGTCCATGCGAATCCAGCTCCTGTCCGACCTGCATCTCGAGCGCCACCCGGACTTCGTCCCCGAGGCGGCGCCGGGCGCGGATGTCCTCGTGCTCGCCGGCGACATCGGGTCGTATCACGACCGCTCCCGACTGACCGACGACGATTTCGGCCTCGGCCGCTTCTCCCCGCTGGAATCCGGCAAGCCCTGGAAGCACGTGCTCTACGTGCCGGGCAATCACGAGTTCGACGGACTCGAATTCGACGCGACGTACGCGCGGCTGCGCGACACGTGCGCCCGGCTCGGCATCACGTGGCTCGAGCAGGAAACCCTCGTGATCGATGGCGTGCGGTTCATCGGGACGACGCTGTGGGCCGACTTCGATGTGCTGGCTAGCCTCCCGCCCGACCCCGCGCTCGTCGGCGACGGGCCGGGCCGGGAGAGCCTGCTCACGTGGCAGCTGCGGCTGCGCGGCAAGGCGTTCCGGGCGGCGAACCACTATCTCGCGAAGGCCACGACGCTGCGCGACGGGGTGCCGATGCTCGCCGAAGGCATGCGCGATCTCTCGCTCGACTGCCAGGCGTGGCTGCGTGCCGCGCTGGCGGTGCCGTTCGACGGGACGACCGTGGCCGTCACGCATTTCGCGCCGACGCTGCTCAGCCACGATCCGCGCTACGGCACGACGCCCGGCACGGCGGGGTTCTGCAACGCACTCGACGACCTCCTGCAATTTGCCGACGTGTGGATGCACGGTCACCTGCACTGCCCGCACGACTACGTCGTCCCGCATCTCGTCGAGGGCGTGCGCCGTCGCTGCCGCGTCGTGGCGAATCCGATGGGCTACATCGAGAAGGACGAGCACCTGGCCTTCGTGCCGACGTGGCACATCGACATCACGTGATGCGGTGACGCGGTCGGGCGACCCACGCGCCCGGTCGCGAATTCAGCCGGGCACGCCGCTCCGCAACCGTTCGACGACCCGCGCGGCCATCTCGGGCTCGATGCCGTGGCCGGCGAACGGGAACAGGTCGAGCGTCGCCTTCCCGCCCAGCGCACCCCAGCGTTCGGCGCCCATCACCGAATGCACGTGCGGAATCACGGTGTCGACCTGGCCGTGCAGGAAGTGCACGGCGACGGACTTCGGTGCACGTGACGGCGACCGCGCGAACCGCCCCGCGATCGCGACGACCCGTGCCGCGGGCGGCTCCAGCGTCTGCGTCGACGCCAGCGCCATGATCGCGCCCTGCGAGAACCCGATCAGCGACGTCGCGTCGACGCCGACCCGCGCGACGTCCTGCCAGTGGCGGATGGCGTCGAGGAAGCCGGGCATGGCCACGGCGATGCGCTCCGCACGATTTTCTTCCGTGATGCCGCGCACCGAGAACCACTGCCGGCCGGCGCCGAGATCGGACGATTGCGCGCCGTCGACGCTCACGACGAAGGCCTGCGGGAACGCGTCGGCAAGCTGCTCGGCGAGCGGGACGAGGGTCCGCGCGTTCGCGCCGACGCCGTGGAAGAGCAGCAGCAACCGGTCGGCGTCGCCGTGCGGCTGCTGGATGACGATCGATGCGGACATGCGGGCGTATCCCTCGAAATGTCGTGCGGGTTGGCGTGCGGTCGCAGGGGGCGGTGGTGGCTACTGCGCCGCCGCGCCGAACAGGTAGGACTCCATCGACAGCATCCCGTAGCGCACGGCGCCGGGCAGCACCGTCACCGGCGCATCGTGTGCAGCCGCCCCCGCCGCGACGAGCAGCGGGAGGAAGTGGTCCGGCGTCGGGTGCGCCCGCAGCGCATGCGGCGCCCGGGTCAGCGTGTTCACGAGGCGATCGCGGTCGCCGGCCAGCAGCGCGTCGCGGACCCAGTCGACGAACTCGGTGACGTACGGCGAAACCGCGGTGACGCCGCCGCCACGGAACTCGCCGAGGTTGTGGGTCATGCTCCCCGAACCGAGGATCAGGACACCCTGCGACGCCAGCGGCGCGAGATCGGCACCGAGCCGCCAAGCCGACGCGCCGTCGAGCGACACCGGCATCGAGACCTGGAACACCGGCACGTCGGCGTCCGGATAGAGGTGCATCAGCGGCACCCACGCCCCGTGGTCGAGGCCGCGCTGCGTGTCGCGCGTGACGGCGTAGCCCGCGCCCACCAGCAGATCCGCGGTGATGTTCGCCAGTTCGGGATGCCCGGCGGCCGGATACGCGAGCCGGTAGAGCGCGTCCGGAAATCCGCCGAAGTCGTGGGCCGTCTGCGGCTGCGCGATCGTGGAGACGGCGATGTCGCGCGTCATCCAGTGCGGCGACACGACGAGGACGGCGCGTGGACGCGCCATCGCGGCGCCGAGCTGCGTGAGCACGGGCGCGGAGTCGCCCGGCTCGAGCGCGTAGGTCGGCGCCCCGTGGGAGACGAAGAGCGAGGGAAGGCGGTTCATTTCAGGATTCCTCGAAATGTTGCCCGCAGGCCCGGCGGATGCCGGTGCGAGGGGCGGATGGTGCGTGGACTTCGTGCCGGACGCGACCGACGGCGATCACCGGGTGCGCAGAATCCGTCGTGTCGACAGGCCCGGGACGATCGACGCCGATGCCTTCGGACGCACTCTAGGCGTTGCCCGATCCGGGATAAACCGCCTAATCTGGAATCCACTGTTCCGGGAATCCGCACAATGGACAAGTTCGTGGAGATGCAGACCTTCGCCGCCGTCGTGGACGCCGGCAGCTTCGTGAAGGCGGCGGATGCACTCTCGATGTCGAAGGCGGCGGTGTCGCGCTACGTCGGCGAGCTGGAGGCGCGGCTCGGCGTCCGGCTGCTGCACCGGACGACCCGCCGGCTGTCGCTCACCGAAGAAGGCCAGGTCTTCCACGCGCGCTGCCGCGAACTGCTCGGCCTCGTCGACGAGGCCGAGGCGGAGATCACCTCGCGCAACGTCGTCGCGAGCGGACTGCTGCGCATCAACGCGCCGTTCACGTTCGGCAACCTGCATCTCGCGCCGTTGTGGGGCGAATTCCGGACGCGGCATCCGCAGGTGATGCTCGACATCACGCTGTCCGACCGGATCGTCGATCTCGTCGAGGAAGGATTCGACCTCGCGATCCGCATCGCGACGCTGCCGAGTTCGGCGCTCGTCAGCCGGCGCCTCGCGACGACCCGGATGGTGCTGTGCGCATCGCCCGGGTACCTCGCGGCCCACGACACGCCGCGGCATCCGCGCGAACTCGCGGACCGCGCCGTCATCGGCTACACGTACTGGTCGACGAAGGACGAATGGCACTTCGACGGTCCCGACGGACCGGTGAGCGTCCGGACGCAACCGTGCATCCGCGCCAACAGCGGCGACACGTGCCGCGCAGCCGCGCTCGCCGACCAGGGCGTGATCCTGCAGCCCGGCTTCCTCGTGGGCGACGACCTCGCGGCCGGAAGACTCGTCGAGCTGATGCCCGGATACCGGTCGATCGAACTGGGCATCTTCGCGATCTACCCGACGCGCAAGCACATGGCGCCGAAGGTCCGGGCGGTCATCGACTTCCTCGGCGAGAAGTTCCAGCCGGCCTGCTGCGACTGGTGAAGCGGGCGCGCTGGGACCAGGGCATGTAGTCACCGCTTGATTTTTGTCACGCCCCCATGCCCGGCAAGGCGTAGCGTGAATCATGTGTATGGCGGAAGCGACGCGACGATCGGCGTCCTCGTGCTGCAGGTGTCCGCCCGCCATCCGGACGTCGTTCGCAGGTGGCTGCATCGATCCAGGAGGTCAGTCATGGCCAGATCATCGAAGGGAAGCACGAAGGAAAGCGCATTGCTCGCCGGTCTCGACAGGCCGCTATCGCCGGAGTCCGCGCTGACCCTGCTCGATCCGGACGTGCGCCGCATGCGTGTCGAATTCGCGGCCTACCTCCGCGCCGAGCAGCGCGGCTTCGTGCCGGGCCACGAACTCGAGGACTGGCTCGCCGCCGAGGCCGAAATCGACCATGCCGGCCGGCTCGCCCACCTCGCCCGCCCGATCGCGGACGATCGCGATTACCTCGCGGTGAAGAAGCTCCTCGAACTGCTCGTGCCGGCCGCGAGCGCACAGGTCGACGCGTTGCGCGCGGAAGCCCTCCTCCGCGAGGTCGCGCACTACGAACTGCGGGGTGACGGCGGGCTTCCGGCGGGCGCGTCCGCGCTGGCTGGCTCGTCCGACGCCGGGCTTGATCTCGCCGACTACGACGGCCCCCGACGCCGCCGGAGCGACCTGCTGCTGAACTGAACGCGGACGGCCGCCCGACGCGTTCCCGAGCGCAGCGGGCGTCCCAGGTACGGCTTTTCGGAAGGGAGCCGTCTCCTCTCTTCCCAGCGCCTCCGGGCGCTGTTTTTTTGCATGGCAACGGCCGGGGGCATCGACGACCGGGCCGCTCTCCGCGACGGATCACGCAAACCTCCGCATCGCCCACCCTGTCCGCCCGGGCGCGGGCACGCCCCGATCGGATCCGTGCATCCATGCCCCGCGCCGGCGTTTCGCGGGCATCATCGGCCTGCCCCGATCGAACGCCACCGACCCGCGTGACACCCAACGCCACCGAGTCACCGGCAGATCGTCAGCCGGACCGCGCAACCGCGCGGGTTGTCCCAGAACGCCTTCCAGGAATCACCATGACCATCTCGATGTATCAGGCGAGCGTCCCGCGCCTCGTGAACGCCCTCGGCAACCTCTCGAACATCCTCGACAAGGCCCAGGCCCACGCCGACGCGAAGAAGCTCGACCCCGCCGTCCTGCCGGGCCTGCGGCTCTTCCCCGACATGCTGCCGCTGAAATCGCAGGTGCAGATCGCGTCCGACACCGCGAAGGGCGTCGTCGCACGGCTCGCCGGCGTCGAGATCCCGGCGTACGAAGACACCGAGACGACGCTCGCCGAGCTGAAGGCGCGCATCGCGAAGACCATCGCGTTCGTGCAGACCTTCACGCCCGCGCAGATCGACGGCACGGAAGACAAGGAGATCGTCACGCGCCGCGGCGAGAAGGAAACGCGCTACACCGGCATGCAGTTCCTGCTGGGCCACGCGATCCCGAACATCTACTTCCACGTGACGACGGCGTACAACATCCTGCGTCACAACGGCGTCGAGATCGGCAAGCGCGACTACCTCGGCAATCCGTAGCACCTTCCGGCGGACGTGCGCATCGATGTGCGCGCGTTCCGCCGGGCCCGGCCGACCCGACGCGATCGGGCGCGCCGGGTGACATCGCTGCAATCCCGACTTCCTTCGACCGACTCCCGGGGAACGAGCATGACCGACACGACGCTGCCGACGGACGACCTCGACGCGCTGATCATCGGCGCAGGATTCTCCGGCCTCTACCAGCTGCACTGCCTGCGCGACCGGCTCGGTCTGTCCGCGCAGATCCTGGAAGTGGCGGACGACGTCGGCGGCACGTGGTACTGGAACCGCTACCCCGGCGCGCGGTGCGACTCGGAAAGCCATTCGTACTGCTACACGTTCTCGGAGGAACTCCATCGCGAGTGGCAATGGTCCGAGCGCTATCCGGATCACGCCGAGATCCGGCGCTACCTCGACCACGTCGCGAACCGCCTCGACCTGAAGCGCGACATCCGCTTCGGCACCCGCGTCACGGCCGCGCACTTCGATGCCGCCGCGAACCGCTGGCGCGTGACGACCGCGGACGGCATGCAACTCACTGCGCAATTCCTGATCACCGCCGTCGGCTGCCTGTCGACGGCGAACGTCCCGGACATCCCCGGGCGCGAGCACTTCGACGGACGCTGGTTCCACACGGGGCAGTGGCCGCACGACGGCGTCGACTTCGCGGGCAGGCGCGTCGGGCAGATCGGCACGGGGTCCACGGGCATCCAGGCCGCGCCGGTCATCGCGGAATCCGCCGCGCATCTCACGGTCTTCCAGCGCACCGCGAACTACAGCGTGCCGGCGCGCAACGCGCCGCTCACCGCGGAATTCCAGGACTGGGTCCGCGAGAACCGCGCAGCCATCCGCGAGGTGACGCACAGCACGCCGAACGCGCATCCGTTCCGGATCGAGAACCGCTCCGTGTTCGACGTCACACCCGAGCAGCGCCAGGCGATCTACGAAGCGGCGTGGGCGAAGGGCGGGCTGCAGTTCCGCGCGACCTTCCGCGACCTGCTGCTCGACAAGACCGCGAACGACACGGCCGCGGAGTTCCTGCGCGGCAAGATCCGCGAGATCGTGAAGGACCCCGACACGGCAAGGCTGCTCGCCGACATCGATCATCCGTACGCCGCGAAGCGCCCGCCGATCGACACGAACTACTTCGACACCTTCAACCGCGACAACGTCACGCTCGTCGACGTGCGTGCCGATCCGATCGAGGCGATCACGCCGACGGGCATCCGCACGCGCAGCACCGAGTACCCGCTCGACGTGATCGTCTTCGCGACGGGCTTCGATGCGATGACGGGGCCGCTGCTGCGCATGGACATCCGCGGACGCGACGGCGTGTCGCTCGCCGACGCATGGCACGCGGGGCCGCGCAACTATCTCGGGCTGCAGGTCGCGGGCTTCCCGAACCTCTTCACCGTGACGGGGCCGGGCAGCCCGTCCGTGCTCTGCAACATGCCGGTCGCGATCGAGCAGCACGTCGAGTGGATCACCGACTGCATCGCGCACCTGCGCGACCGCGGGCTCGACCGCATCGAGGCGAGCGAATCGGCCACGAACGAATGGATGACGAAGGTGGAAGCCGCCGCTGCCGCGACGCTGCTGCCGCAGGCCCGGCACTCGTGGTATCTCGGCGCGAACGTGCCGGGCAAGCCGCGCGTCTTCATGCCCTACGCCGGCGGGATGGCGCGCTACCGCCGCATCTGCGACGAGGTCGCGGCGAACGGCTACGCGGGGTTCACGCTGGGTCGGTGACCTCGCGAACGGCAACGTCAGAGCGCGAACGGATCCCGCTGTTCCCGCAGCCCGGCGAGCGCCGCATCGAGCCGGGCCAGCGTGTGCGTCTTCAGTGAAGTGCCGTCGGCGCCCGCCCCGATCAGGAAGAACCCGCTGCCCTGATCGAAGTAGCCGGCACCCACCCGGATCACCGCCTTGAACAGCATGTTGCGCAGCAGGTGCAGCCAGAACCGCGCGACGTGGTCCGGCGGCAGCGCCCGCACCGACGCGTAACCGTCGAACGCGTGCCGCAGGAAGGCCCCGTCGTGGAAGCACGCGAGCAGCGCCAGATCGTCCATCGGATCGCCGCCGATGCAGTCGTCCCAGTCGAT
>CAUJJX010000176.1 GCA_963205165.1 Pseudomonadota bacterium
CGGCAACCTGTTCGATCTCGCCGGTTTCGATCAGGACAGCGCCGACGACGTCAAGGCTGCGGCCCTTGCCGGCGCGACCGATGTGATCGACCGCCTCGGCAACGAACTCGCCGCTGCGCCTGGCGTCGTGCTCTCGCACGCCGCCTCGGGTCTCGAGCGCATCGGTGATGTCCCGATCCACTTCGCGGACTCGCTCGTGCGTCGTGCACTGTCGCTCCAGAAGACCCGCGATGCCGCGCCGCCCCAGGCCTGCATGAACGCGCGCACGCTCGCGTCGCTCGGCATCGCCGACGGCGACCAGGTGCGGGTGTCTCAGGGCGACGCGACGATCCTGCTGTTCGCCGCCGAGAACGCCCGCGTGCCGGATGGAGCGGTCCGCATCGCCGCGGCCCATCCCCTCACTGCGGCGCTCGGTCCGATGACCGGTTCGATTCGCGTGGAACGGCTCGCCGCCGCTGCGCAGGCGGGCGCCCGATGATGGAACTCTTCGCACAGATCCAGGAATTCTTCGGCCCGGTCTGGCCGCTCGTGTGGGCGATGGTGAAGATCGTCGCCATCGTCCTGCCGATGCTGATCGCCGTCGCCTACCTGACGTTCGTCGAGCGCAAGGTCATCGGGTACATGCAGGTGCGGCTCGGGCCGAACCGCGTGGGGCCGAAGGGTCTCCTCCAGCCGATCGCCGATGCGCTGAAGCTGATGACGAAGGAAATCGTCATCCCGACGGGCGCGAACAAGGTGCTGTTCCTGATGGCGCCGATCCTGTCGATCATGCCGGCGCTCGCCGCGTGGGCCGTGATCCCGTTCGATCCGGACCTCGTGCTCGCGAACGTCGATGCCGGTCTGCTCTACGTGATGGCCATCACGTCGATGGGTGTCTACGGCGTGATCATCGCCGGCTGGGCATCCAACTCGAAGTACGCCTTCCTCGGCAGCATGCGGTCGGCCGCGCAGATCGTGTCGTACGAGATCGCGATGGGCTTCGCGCTTGTCGGCGTGCTGATGATGGCGCACACGCTGAATCTCGGCGAGATCGTCCGGAAGCAGGAGGGCGCCTGGGGGCTGCTGTCCTGGAACTTCGTGCCGTTGTTCCCGATGTTCCTCGTCTACCTGATCTCCGGCGTCGCCGAGACGAACCGCTCGCCGTTCGACGTCGCCGAAGGCGAGTCCGAGATCGTCGCCGGCTTCCACGTCGAATATTCCGGGATGGCCTTCGCCGTCTTCTTCCTCGCCGAATACGCGAACATGATCCTCATCGCCACGATGACCTCGATCATGTTCCTCGGCGGCTGGCTGTCGCCGGTCCCGTTCCTGCCGAGCGGCTTCCCGTGGCTGGCGGCGAAGGTCGCGTTCGTGCTGTTCCTGTTCCTCTGGTTCCGGGCGACGTTCCCGCGCTATCGCTACGACCAGATCATGCGTCTCGGCTGGAAGGTCTTCATCCCCGTCACGCTGGTCTGGCTGATCGTGATCGGCGGCTGGATGCAGACGCCGTACTGGCCGTGGAAGTGAGGCGCGCACCATGAACCGAATCCGCGAATTCTTCCGAACCTTCCTGCTGTTCGAACTGGTGAAGGGCATGGCGCTCACCGGGCGCCATCTGTTCCATCGCAAGATCACGATCCAGTTCCCCGACGAGAAGACACCGCAGAGCCCGCGTTTCCGCGGCCTGCACGCACTGCGTCGGTATCCGAACGGCGAGGAACGCTGCATCGCCTGCAAGCTGTGCGAGGCCGTGTGCCCCGCGCTCGCGATCACGATCGAATCCGAGCAGCGCGACGACGGTACCCGCCGCACGACGCGCTACGACATCGACCTCACGAAGTGCATCTTCTGCGGCTTCTGCGAGGAATCCTGTCCGGTCGACTCGATCGTCGAGACCCGCATCTTCGAGTACCACGGCGAACGTCGTGGCGACCTCGTCTACACGAAGGACATGCTGCTCGCCATCGGTGACCGATACGAGCAGCAGATTGCCCAGGACCGCGCCGCCGATGCCGCATTCCGCTGACCCCATGCGTTCGTCCGCGCTGTTGTCGCACTCGACGTCGCTTCGCGGCGCGTGCCTCATGACCCCCGGCACCGTCGAATCGGGAGAGCCGACTTGAGCTTCCAGTTGTTCGTCTTCTACCTGTTCTCGCTGATCCTGGTCGGCGCGTCCCTGAAGGTCATCACCGCACGCAACCCGGTGCACTCGGCGCTGTTCCTCGTGCTCGCGTTCGTGACGGCGTCCGGCCTGTGGATGCTGCTCGAGGCCGAGTTCCTCGCGATCGCCCTCGTCCTCGTCTACGTGGGCGCCGTGATGGTGCTGTTCCTGTTCGTCGTGATGATGCTGGACATCAACATCGACCGGCTGCGCGAAGGCTACTGGGACTACCTCGTGCCCGCGCTCGTCGTGGCCGGGATCATGGTCGCCGAGATGACCGTGATCCTCGCCGGCCGCTACTTCCGACTCGACGGCATGCCGGCGCCGGCCGCGAAGCCCGAGACCTACAGCAACACGCGCGAGCTCGGGAAGCTGATCTACACGCAGTACGTGTATCCGTTCGAACTCGCGTCGGTGATCCTGCTCGTCGCGATCGTCGCGGCCATCGCGCTCACGCTGCGTCGCCGGAAGGACACCAAGTTCCAGAACACGGGACGCCAGGTGGCAGTCCGCCGCCAGGACCGCGTGCGGATGGTCTCCATGCCCAGCGAGAAGCCCGCCGCGGCGCCGCTCCCGACCGACGAGGCCGCAGGCTGACCATGATCCCGCTCACCCATTACCTCGTGCTGGGCGCTGTCCTGTTCGCGATCAGCGTCATCGGCATCTTCCTGAACCGGAAGAACGTGATCATCCTGCTCATGGCCATCGAACTCATGCTGCTGGCGGTGAACACGAACTTCCTCGCGTTCTCCCACTATCTGCAGGACTACTCGGGGCAGGTGTTCGTGTTCTTCATCCTGACCGTGGCGGCGGCCGAGTCGGCCATCGGGCTCGCCATCCTGGTGGTGCTGTTCCGCAATATCCGCAGCATCAACGTCGATGACCTCGGGCGCCTGAAGAACTGAGATGAACGGCCTCTATCCCGTCATTCCCCTGGCCCCCCTCGCGGGCGCCATCCTCGCCGGATTCTTCGGTCGCCTGATCGGACGCACCGGTGCGCACGTCGTCACGATCCTCGGCGTGCTCGTCGCGTTCGTCTGCTCGGTGCTCGTCTTCCAGGACGTCCAGGCCGGCAACACCTTCAACGGCACGTGGTACACGTGGCTCGTCGCCGGCGACGTCAAGATGGAAGTCGGATTCCTCGTCGACTCGCTGACGGCCACGATGCTGCTCGTCGTGACGTTCGTGTCGCTGATGGTGCACATCTACACCATCGGCTACATGGCCGACGACCCCGGCTACCAGCGCTTCTTCAGCTACATCTCGCTGTTCACGTTCGCCATGCTGATGCTGGTGATGTCGAACAACTTCCTGCAGCTCTTCTTCGGCTGGGAGGCCGTCGGTCTCGTCTCCTACCTCCTGATCGGCTTCTGGTACACCCGACCGACCGCGATCTTCGCGAACCTCAAGGCGTTCCTCGTGAACCGCGTCGGTGACTTCGGATTCATCCTCGGCATCGGCCTCGTGCTCGCGCACTTCGGTTCGCTCGACTACGCGACGGTCTTCGCAGCCGCGCCTTCCAAGGCAGCGACCACGATCTCGATCTGGGGCGACGCGCAGTGGTCCATGATGACCGTGACCTGCATCCTCCTGTTCGTCGGCGCGATGGGCAAGTCGGCGCAATTCCCGCTGCACGTCTGGCTCCCCGACTCGATGGAAGGTCCGACGCCGATCTCCGCGCTGATCCACGCCGCGACGATGGTCACCGCGGGCATCTTCATGGTCGCCCGGATGTCGCCGCTGTTCGAGCTTTCCGAGACCGCACTGTCGTTCGTGCTCGTGATCGGCGCGATCACGGCGCTGTTCATGGGCTTCCTCGGGATCGTCCAGAACGACATCAAGCGGGTCGTCGCGTACTCGACGCTCTCGCAGCTCGGCTACATGACCGTCGCGCTCGGTGCGTCCGCCTACTCGGTCGCGATCTTCCACCTGATGACGCACGCCTTCTTCAAGGCGCTGCTGTTCCTGGCGGCGGGTTCCGTGATCATCGGGATGCACCACAACCAGGACATCCGCAAGATGGGCGGCCTGCGCAAGTACATGCCGATCACCTGGATCACGTCGCTCGTCGGCTCCCTCGCGCTGATCGGCACGCCGTTCCTGTCGGGCTTCTACTCGAAGGACTCCATCATCGAGGCCGTCGGTGCGTCGCACATTCCCGGCAGCGGCTTCGCGTACTTCGCGGTGCTGGCCGGCGTCTTCGTGACCGCGTTCTATTCCTTCCGGATGTACTTCCTCGTCTTCCACGGCAAGGAGCGTTTCGCGGACGACCATGGCCACGACGACCACCATGCCGACGATCATGGCCACGGTCACGGAGGCACGCCGCACGAGTCGCCCTGGGTCGTGACGGTCCCGCTCGTGCTGCTCGCGATCCCGTCGGTCGTCATCGGTTTCATCGCGATCGAGCCGATGCTCTTCGGCGACTACTTCAAGGGCGTGATCCACGTCGCCGAACCGCACGAGGCGATGGCCGATCTGCGGCATCACTTCCACGGCGCGACCGCCATGGCGATCCACGCCTTCGGCACGGCACCGTTCTGGCTCGCGCTCGCCGGTGTCGTGCTGTCGTGGTTCTTCTACCTCAAGCGCCCGGACATCCCGGCCGCCCTCGCCCGCACCTTCAAGCCGCTGCACACGCTCCTCGAGAACAAGTACTACTTCGACGAGATCTACAACGCCGTCTTCGCCTCGGGCGCCCGCGCGATCGGCAAGGGCCTGTGGCGCGGCGGTGACGTCGCCCTGATCGACGGCCTCTTCGTGAACGGATCAGCGAAGCTGGTGGGCTGGTTCTCGAGGCTCATCCGCCGCTTCCAGTCCGGATACGTCTACCACTACGCCTTCGTGATGATCTTCGGCGTGTTCACCCTCCTGACCCTCTGGTTCGTTCGGACGTGACGCCCCTATGAGTTCCATGCCACTTCTGACGCTCGCCATCTGGGTCCCGATTCTCGCCGGCGCGCTCGTCCTCGCCACCGGCTCCGATCGCAATGCGGGTCTTGCACGCACCATCGCCCTGCTCGGTGCGATCGCCGGCTTCGTCGTGACGCTGCCGCTCGCGATGCATTTCGACGTCGCGTTCGCCGGGATGCAGTTCGTCGAGGCCAGCACCTGGATCCCGCGCTATAACGTGAACTACAGCCTCGGCATCGACGGCATCTCGCTGCTGCTGATCCTGCTGAACAGCTTCACGACCATCATCGTCGTGCTCGCCGGCTGGCGCGTGATCGAGAAGCGCGTCGCGCAGTACATGGCGGCGTTCCTCGTGATGTCCGGCCTGATGAACGGCGTGTTCGCCGCGACCGACGCGCTGCTGTTCTATGTGTTCTTCGAGGCGACGCTGATCCCGATGTTCCTCGTGATCGGCGTCTGGGGCGGCCCGAACCGCGTCTACGCGGCAGTGAAGTTCTTCCTCTACACGCTGCTCGGTTCGCTCCTGATGCTGATCGCGCTGCTGTACCTCTACCGCGCAAGCGGTGGCAGCTTCGCGATCGCCGACTGGCAGAAACTGCCCATCGCCATGACGGCGCAGGTGATGGTGTTCCTCGCGTTCCTCGTGGCGTTCGCCGTGAAGGTGCCGATGTGGCCCGTGCACACGTGGCTGCCGGACGCCCACGTCGAAGCGCCGACGGGCGGTTCCGTCGTGCTGGCCGCCATCGCACTGAAGCTCGGCGGCTACGGCTTCATCCGTTTCGCCCTGCCGATCGCGCCTGATGCCAGCCATGCACTCTCCGGCTTCATGATCACGCTGTCCCTGATCGCCGTCGTCTACATCGGTCTCGTCGCGCTCGTGCAGACCGACATGAAGAAGCTGATCGCGTACTCGTCGATCTCGCACATGGGTTTCGTGACGCTCGGGCTCTTCCTGTTCGACCGCCTCGGCTACGAGGGCGCGATCCTGCAGATGATCTCGCACGGCTTCATCTCGGGTGCGATGTTCCTCTGCGTCGGTGTGATGTACGACCGCATGCACTCCCGCCAGATCGCCGACTACGGCGGTGTCGTCAACACGATGCCCATCTTCGCCTCGTTCCTGATGCTGTTCGGCATGGCCAACGCCGGTCTGCCGGGCACGAGCGGTTTCGTCGGCGAGTTCATGGTGATCATGGGCGCCTCGAAGGTGAACTTCTGGTTCGCCTTCGCCGCCGCCAGCACGCTGATCTTCGGTGCCGCCTACACGCTGTGGATGTACAAGCGCGTGATCTTCGGCGCGATCGGCAATCCGCATGTCGCCGAACTCAAGGATCTCGAGCCGCGCGAGACGCTGTTCCTCGCACTGCTGGCCGTCGCCGTGCTGTGGATGGGCATCCATCCCGCCCCCTTCAACGCCGTGCTGGAAGCCCCCGTGACGGAACTCCTGCAACACCTGGCCCGGAGCAAGCTGCCTTGATCGTCGCCCCCGGAAACCTTCAGCGGAGAACCGCGTGATCCTCACTGCTGCCGATTTCGTCCCGGTCTGGCCGGAGATCCTGCTGCTGGTCATGGTCTGCGTGATCCTCATCGCCGACCTGTTCCTGCGCGACGATCAGCGCGCAGGCACCTACCTGCTGTCGCTCCTGACACTCGGCGCCTGCGCTGTCGTGACCGTCCTGACTTCGACCGGCGATGTCACCGTCGCGATGCACGGCATGTTCGTCGACGACCCGATGAGCGACACGCTCAAGGTCATGGTCTACATCGCCGTCGCGACGATGCTGATCTACTCGCGGTCCTACGTGACCGCCCGCGGAATGTTCCGCGGCGAGTTCTTCACCCTCGTGCTGTTCGCGACGCTCGGCATGATGGTCATGATCTCGGCCAATCACTTCCTGACGCTGTACCTCGGCCTCGAACTGCTGTCGCTCTCGATGTACGCGCTCGTCGCCCTGCAGCGCGATTCCAACGACGCCACCGAAGCCGCCATGAAGTACTTCGTGCTCGGCGCACTCGCCTCCGGGATGCTGCTCTACGGCATGTCGATGATCTACGGCGCGACCGGCTCCCTCGAGATCACCCGTGTCGCGGAGCGCATCGCGTCCGGTCAGGCGAACCTCGCGATCCTCGTGTTCGGCCTCGTCTTCGTGGTGTCCGGCCTCGCCTTCAAGTTCGGTGCGGTGCCGTTCCACATGTGGGTGCCCGACGTCTATCAGGGCGCCCCGACGGCCGTCGCGCTGCTGATCAGCACGGCGCCCAAGCTCGCCGCGTTCGCCTTCGCGATCCGCCTGCTCGTCGAATCACTCGGCCACCAGTCCCTGCTGGTCGAATGGCAGCAGATGCTCGCGATCCTCGCGGTGCTCTCGATGGCGCTCGGCAACATCACCGCCATCGCGCAGACCAACATCAAGCGGATGCTCGCCTACTCGACGATCTCGCACATGGGCTTCGTGCTGCTGGGCCTGCTGTCCGGCACGATCGACGGCTATGGTGCCGCGATGTTCTACGTGTCGGTCTACGCGTTCGTCGGGCTCGGTACCTTCGGCATGATCATGCTGCTGTCGCGCGAGGGCTTCGAAGCCGACCGCATCGAGGATTTCAGGGGCCTCAACCGCCGCAGCCCGTGGTACGCCTTCGTGATGCTCCTGCTGATGTTCTCGCTCGCCGGCGTCCCGCCGACGGTCGGGTTCTACGCGAAGCTCGCGGTGCTCCAGGGCGCGATGGACGCCGGATTCCTCGGCCTCGCGATCGTCGCTGTCCTGCTGTCGCTGATCGGCGCGTTCTACTATCTCCGCATCGTCCGCCTGATGTATTTCGACGAGCCGGTCGATGGCACACCGATCGTTGCGCCCGTCGGCGCCCGCCTGCTGCTGTCGCTCAACGGCCTTGCCGCACTCGTCGTCGGCATCGTCCCGGGGTGGTTGATGACGATCTGCCAGCAGGCGATGCAGGCGTCCCTGTAGGGTCGGACCAGGCAACGCGTCGGTCCGACACGGCAGTCGCCACAATCTCGATGCGCGCCGCGCGACCGACAAGGTTCCGCGGCGCGACTGTTTCCACCACCAGGAACTGCACCGTTGGCTGAACAAGCACAGGATTTCACCGAGCATCCCGTCAGTTCGACGGTGCGGTACAAGGGGCGGATGCTCGAGGTTCGCGAGGACGAGGTCCGCCTGCCCGACGGCAACCCGGCCCGGCGCGAGTACATCGTGCATCCCGGCGCGGCCGTCATCCTGCCGCTCTTCGATGACTGGTCGGTGCTGCTCGAGCGCCAGTTCCGCTATCCGCTGCATCGCCACTGCTTCGAACTGCCTGCCGGCAAGCTGGAACCCGGTGAACCCGCGCTGCTCACGGCGCAACGGGAGCTCAAGGAAGAGACGGGTTACGACGCTGCCGAATGGAGCCATCTCTGCACGACGCATCCGTGCGTCGGCTACTCGGACGAGGCGGTGCAGATCTTCCTCGCCCGCGGCCTGACCTTCACGGCGCGCGCGCTCGACGAGGGCGAGTTCCTCGAGACGCTGGTCGTGCCGCTCGACGAAGCCCTCGAGTGGGTCATGCGCGGCGTCATCACCGACGTGAAGACGCAGCTCGGACTGCTCTGGGCGGATCGCCTGCGCCAAGGCGCCGCCATTCCCGGCTGATCGCCTGCGGATCGATTCCCGGTGGCGTCAGCCGGCGCCGCCACGAATTCGGGAGCACCAAATGAAATCGGCGACCGCTCGCGTGGTCGCCGATTTCGTTTTCTGCCATACCGGCCCGGAAGGCCCGTTCAGCCCGAACAGGGTCTCTATTCGTTCACGGCCCGCCTGAACACCGGCTCGCGCGTTTCCGGCGCCGCGATGGGGTAGGGCGCCTGGAACAGGTTGCCCTGCGCGTACGCAACACCCATCTCGCGCAGCTTCGACAGCACCTCGGGCGTCTCGACCCACTTCGCGATGACCTGTTTCGAGAGCCCCTGCCCGACATCGCAGAGTGCCTTCACGAAGATCGCGTTGGCGGCGTCGCGGGTGAGGTCGCGGACGAAGCTGCCGTCGATCTTGATGTAGTCGACGTCGAACTGGCGCAGGTAGTAGAACGAGCTGAACCCCGCGCCGAAGTTGTCGAGCGCGAAGCGGAAGCCCTTCAGCTTCAGCTCGCGGATGAAGTTCTTGCTGATCGACACCTCGGCCATGGCGGCGGCTTCGGAGATCTCGAACACGAGCTGCCCGCGCGAGATGTCGGCGGACTCGAGCAGCGCGTGGAAGCGGCGCACCCACTCCGGATCGGAGATGCTGACGCGCGACAGGTTCACGAAGAACCGCGACCGCATCTGCCGGCGCTCGGGCGTGCTCAGGTAGTGGATCAGCTTCTGGACGACGCGCAGGTCGATCTCCTGGATGAGCCCGAGCGACTCGGCCACCTCGATGAACTGCCCGGGCGACACGAGACGGCCGTTGCTGTCCTCGATGCGCACGAGCACTTCGTAGTGCATCGGCTCCGCGTCGATCAGGCGCATCACGGGCTGCACGTACAGCTGGATGCGGTCCTCGTCGAGCACTTCGCGGAGCTGTTTCGCCCACAGCACGCGGCGGTGCGTCGCGCGGAGTGCCTCGCCTTCCTGACCGTACATCGCGGCGCGGTTCCGGCCGGCGTCCTTCGCCTGGTAGAGCGCGATGTCGGCGGATGCGAGCAGGCTCGCTGCATCGCTTCCATGGAACGGGTAGAGCGCGATGCCGGCCGAGGCCGTCAGCGGGATGAACCGGGTGTCTTCCCCGGGGATCGGCAGCGGGTACTGGCGCAGCCGCGTCAACAGCGCATCCGCGATCTCCTGGGCGCGCGGCCGCAGGGCGCCGGGGACCTGCACCGCGAACTCGTCTCCGCCGAGCCGGTAGAGCTGGGCATCGAAGCCCTCAGCGACCTCGCGCAGGACGCCGCCGATGGCGACGAGCAGCTGGTCGCCGCGGCGATGGCCCACGTTGTCGTTCACGTACTTGAAGTGGTCGATGTCGAGGAACAGGACGGCGCCCTTGTCGCGTGCCTCGAGCGCCAGGCGGACGGCCTTCTGGAGGCTCACGCGGTTCGGGAGGCCCGTCAGCGGATCGTGCGTCGCGAAGTACTCGGTCTGCATCGCGGCGCGCTGCTGTTCCGTGATGTCGCGTGCCGTGCCGCGCATCCCGACGAGACCGCCGGCCTCGTCGTGGACGAGCCTCGCGTTGATGCCGACCCAGCGTTCGTGACCGTCGGCGTCCTTGATCTGCGTGATGTAGTTCTTCACCTCGCCGTCACGCTTCAGCTGCGCGAGGAAGCGGCGGTTCGCGAGGTGCGAGGACGTGTCCTCGAAGTCGAAGAAGCAGCGCCGGTCGAGCTCCTTGGGGGAGAGCCCGAAGATGTCGCGGGCGGCGGCGTTCAGGTAGTTGAAGCGACCCTGGGGGTCGGTGGTCCACACGAGGTCGTGGGACGATTCGACGAGATCCTTGTAGCGGGTCTCGCTCTCGACGAGCAGCTGGATGATCCGCCGCTTCTCCTGGAGCGCCTTGCGGGCGTGTTCCAGTTCGTCGTTGTAGCGATCGAGGGATCCGCCGAGCGTCGATGCGGCGAGGCCGTCGACGATCTCCTTCGTGTACCGGCGATGCCCGCCCTCCGTGCGACGTGCCATGAGCACGCCCTGGGCATCCCAGCGGCGGAGTTTCTGTACCGGAATGCCCAGCTTCTCGGACACTTCCTGGATGCTGTACTCGAGCTTTTCTTCCCGCATGGTCCGCGCCGTAGGTTGCGACGGCGGAAGGGATCGCCCCCTTCCTCCGGGCTCGACACCCGGTCCCCCCGTCTGGTCTTCCGTCAATTCTTCTTGTTGTCGTGGTGCAACGGACAGTGCTGCCGATTCGCCGACGCCGCAAAGCCTGTCGAATCGCTGTCCCGGCCCGGGGCATCCTTGCCCTCTGTGGTCGACCGCAGGATAGCACCGACCCTGCGCGGGATTCCACGGGACGGAATGTCGATGCGCCGGATGAAATACGCGGCGCTAACGACCGTACCGGATCCGGTAGACGACCCCGGCGAGATCGTCGCTCACGAGCAGGCTGCCATCGGGCATCTGGAGCAGGTCCACCGGGCGTCCCCAGGCCTGCTCGTTCGCCATCCAGCCCTCGGCGAACGGCTCGAACGCCCCGACGGTCCGGTGGTCGTCCCGGAGCGTCGCCATCATCACGCGGTAGCCGCTCTTCTGGCTGCGGTTCCACGAGCCGTGCTGTGCGACGAACAACCGGTGCCGGTACTCCGCCGGGAACTGGCTGCCCGTGTAGAAGCGCAGCCCGTCCGGCGCGACGTGCCCGCCCTGCTTCCAGGCCGGCGGGACGAACTCCGCGCACCGACGCTTCGATCCGAATTCGGGATCCGGCGTGTCGCCCTGGTGGCAGTACGGAAAGCCGAAGTGCAGTCCGGCCTTCGGTGCCCGGTTCAGCTCGCATGACGGCAGATCGTCGCCGAGCATGTCGCGGCCGTGGTCGTTGAACCACAGCTCGCCCGTCACCGGGTGCCAGTCGAAGCCGACCGAATTGCGGATGCCCCGCGCGAACACCTCGTGGCCCGTTCCGTCCGGGCGGATGCGCGCCATGAGCGCGTACCGGTCCGGGTCCGGTTCGCAGACGTTGCAGGGCGCCCCGACCGGCACGTACAGCAATCCGTCCGGACCGAAGGCGATGCGCTTCCAGCCGTGATGTCGGTCCGACGGGAAGCGGTCGGTCACGACGACGGGCCGCGGCGGCGCCTCGAGCCGGCCTTCGATGTCGTCGAACCGGAGGATGCGGTCGATCTCGGCGACGTACAGCGCACCTTGCCGGAACGCGACGCCGTTCGGCGTGTTCAGGCCCGATGCCACGACCGAGACGTCGGCCGTCCGTCCGGATGCCGCGGGACGCAGCGCGTAGACCCGGCCGGCGTTCATCGTCCCGACGAAGACCGTGCCCTTGTCGCCGAGGGCGAGCGAGCGCGCCCCGGGCACGCGCGCGTAGACCTCGATGGCGAAGCCGGCAGGCAGTCGGATGCGATCGAGCGGCAGGTCGGCGGCGCCGACGACCGAGGTCGCGAGGAGGAAGAGGAGGGCGGCGAAGAGGCGGGGCATGGGGATCCTCCCTGGGGAAGGCGTTGGGTTTCAGGCGTCAGGCGTCAGGCGTCAGGCGAAAGGCGAAAGGCGAAAGGCGAAAGGCGAAAGGCGAAAGGCGGCGGGCGAGCCGTTGCCCCGGGGCCTGTCCCGCCACCCTTCGGCGTTCGAGCGACGCAAGGCCCTTCGACCACCCGGATGCATCTTCGATCCCGCCCGCACTTGAAACCCGCGCCATCGCCCCCATTCTGCCGCGGAACGTTTCACTAGGAGGCATTGCACCGTGACGACCGATACCCGCGAAACCCTGGGCTTCCAGACCGAGGTCAAGCAGCTGCTCGACCTCATGATCCACTCGCTCT
>CAUJJX010000177.1 GCA_963205165.1 Pseudomonadota bacterium
GATCTGCCCGTTCGCCAAGGGCGGCAAGGTCGGACTCTTCGGCGGCGCCGGTGTCGGCAAGACCGTCAACATGATGGAACTCATCAACAACATCGCGAAGGCGCACTCCGGCCTCTCCGTGTTTGCCGGCGTGGGTGAACGCACCCGCGAAGGGAATGACTTCTATCACGAGATGGCGGACTCCAAGGTCGTCGACCTCGAGGACCTGCCCAACTCGAAGGTCGCGATGGTCTACGGCCAGATGAACGAGCCGCCCGGCAACCGTCTGCGCGTTGCCCTGACCGGTCTGACGATCGCCGAATCGTTCCGCGACGAAGGTCGTGACGTCCTGTTCTTCGTCGACAACATCTACCGCTACACGCTGGCCGGTACCGAGGTGTCCGCGCTGCTGGGCCGGATGCCTTCCGCCGTGGGTTACCAGCCGACGCTCGCCGAAGAAATGGGCAAGCTGCAGGAGCGGATCACGTCGACCAAGGTCGGCTCGATCACCTCGATCCAGGCCGTCTATGTCCCTGCGGACGACTTGACCGACCCGTCGCCTGCCACGACCTTCGCCCACCTGGACGCCACCGTCGTGCTGTCGCGTGACATCGCCGCGCTGGGTATCTACCCGGCCGTCGATCCGCTCGACTCGACCAGCCGCCAGGTCGACCCGAACGTCGTCGGCGACGAGCACTACACCGTGACCCGCGCAGTCCAGGGCACGCTGCAGCGCTACAAGGAACTCCGCGACATCATCGCGATTCTCGGCATGGACGAACTCTCGCCGGAAGACAAGCTGGCCGTGGCCCGCGCCCGGAAGATGCAGCGCTTCCTGTCGCAGCCGTTCCACGTCGCCGAAGTGTTCACGGGTTCCCCGGGCAAGTACGTTCCGCTCAAGGAAACCATCCGTGGCTTCAAGATGATCGTGAACGGCGAATGCGATCACCTGCCCGAGCAGGCGTTCTACATGGTCGGAACGATCGACGAGGTGTTCGAGAAGGCCAAGAAGATCCAGTAACGAGGTTCTTCGAATCCCCGAACTCCCAAGGACACGATCATGGCAACCATTCACGTCGATGTGGTCAGCGCGGAAGAGAACATCTTCTCCGGCGAAGCCAACTTCGTCGCGCTGCCGGGTGAATCCGGCGAGCTGGGCATCCTGCCGCGCCACACGCCGCTGATCACCCGCATCAAGCCGGGCGCCGTGCGCATCGAGCGCGCCGACAACGGACAGGAAGAGTTCGTGTTCGTTGCCGGTGGCATCCTCGAAGTGCAGCCGGGGTCGATCACGGTGCTGGCCGACACGGCCATCCGCGGTGCCGACCTCGACGAAGCGCGCACGCTCGAAGGCAAGAAGTCTGCGGAAGAAGCGCTCCGCAATGCGAAGGACAAGGCGGAAGTCGCGACCGTGGAAGCCGAACTGGCTGTCCTGGCCGCGGAACTCGCTGCAGTACGCAAGCTGCGTCGCCGCTGATCATCGCGGCTGTCGCAAGGCACGAGGGAAAGGCGACCTGCGGGTCGCCTTTTTTCTTGCCAATGCTTTGATCATCTACGGGCGAGACATCCGATCAGGGCGATGCCGCCGCCGTCCAAAGCAGGTCCGGTTTCCGTCGCGCCGCGAATCAAGACGTGCGACGGCACCCATGTCATTGCGTCCAGCCATCGCAACTGAGCACTCCGCGGTTTGACACCATGCCGCCCCATCCCTACGCTCCGCAGCCTGTCGGCACCAACCCCCGGGGAACCACCATGCTGCGTCGTGCGCTGTTCGGATGCCTGCTCGCGCTTCCGCTTTCCGTCCTCGCGAAGGACACCGTGCGAATTGCATTCATCGGCCCGCTGACCGGCGGCGTCGCCGCCAACGGCCTCGGCGGACGCAACTCCGCCGACCTCGCGGTGCGGCTCCGCAACGCCGATCCGAAAGCGAAGTACACGTACGAACTGGTCGCGCTCGACGACGAGTGCAAGCCCAACATCGGCGTGCAGGTCGCGACGAAGGCCGCGGCCGACAAGACGATCGTCGCCGGCGTCACCCACTACTGCTCGACCGTCGCGATGGGCACCGTCGACGTCTATCACCGCTTCGGCATGCCGGCCGTCGTGTGGGGTGCCGTTCTCCCGGACGTGACGTACGCCAACGACTACAAGGAAATCCATCGGGTCAACGGCACGATGATCAACCAGAACGAGACGGCCGCGCGCTTCATGACCGGTCTGAAGTTCAAGCGCTGGGCGATCATTCACGACACCACCGACTACGGCAAAGGTCACAACCGCTACTTCGCGGAGCACCTCCAGAAGAACGGCGGGCAGATCCTCGGGACCTTCGGCGTCACCGCCGACCAGCAGGATTTCTCCGCCGAGCTCACCCGCATCAAGGAACTCAAGCCGGAGGTCATCTACTTCGGCGGGATCACACCCCTCGGCGTCCGGATCCGCAGCCAGATGGACAAGCTCGGCGTGCGCGCCGTCTTCCAGGGGACGTCCGGGATCATCTCGGACGCCTACATCGCCGGCCTCGGCCCGCTCGCCGAAGGCACCGTCGTGTTCCGCGAAGGTGCGCCGGCCGAGAAGCTTCCGGGCGGGCGCAACTTCATCGACCAGTACGCGAAGGCGAAGTACAGCGACCCGGCCGAAGCTTATGGTCCGTTCGCGTTCGCCGCAGCGAACCTCATCATGGACGCCGTCGAACAGGTCGGCCCCGACCGCAAGAAGGTGCGCAGCGTCCTCAACAAGACGCGCGACTACGACTCGATCGTCGGCAAGATCACCTTCGACGACCATCGCCAGAACGCCGTGCCGCTGATCACGAAGTTCGTCGTGCAGGGCGGCAGGTGGGTCGTCTGGGAAGACAGCGAATACGCTGCCGGCAAGCGCGCGCTCGCGCCGAAGAAGTAGCTCCGGCCCGACGATGGATCCCGCGGTCCTTGCGCAGCATCTGCTGAACGGCACCATGCTGGGCGTGATCTACGCCCTCGTCGCCGTCGGTTTCACGCTCTTCTTCGGCGTCCTCGACGTGATCAAGTTCTCGCACGGCGACGTCGTGATGCTCGGCGCGTTCACCGCCCTCGCCACGTCGACGGGGCTCGCCGCGTTCGACATCGACTCGACCATCGTCCTCGTGCTGATCCTCGTGAGCGCGATCGCCGTGACGGCGCTGCTCGGCGCGCTGATCGCACGCTTCCTCGTGCTGCCGCTGCGCGACGCACCGACGCTGAATGTCCTGCTGATCACGTTGATGGCCGGCACCGTGATCCGCGAAGCCGTGCGCCTGTTCTATCCGCAGGGATCGAATCCGAAGCCCTTCCCGCGGCTCCTGCCCACCGGCGCGATGGAGTTCGGCGCATTCACCTTCCGTCACGACAGCGCGATCCTGCTCGCGATCGGCGTCGGCGCGATCGTCGCGACCCACCTGCTCGTGCAGAAGACCCGCCTCGGACTCGCGATCCGCGCCGTCGCCCAGGACGCCGAGACCGCGTCCGCCATGGGCATCCCGTTCCGCGCGACGGTGCTCGCGACGTTCGCGCTCGGCTCCGCACTCGCCGCACTCGCCGGCGTCGTGAACGGGCTCCACTACAGCGAGATCAGTTTCAACATGGGCCTGCTGCTCGGTGCGATCGGATTCTCCGCGGCGGTCATCGGCGGGCTGGGCAACGTCTATGGCGCCATCCTCGGCGGGTTCATCTTCGCGGCACTCCAGACCATCGGCGCCGTGGCCCTCCCGTTCGCCAGCGCCTACAAGGACGTCTTCGCATTCGGCGCCGTCATCCTGCTGATGGCCTGGAAGCCCGGCGGCCTGCTCGCCGAACGTTCGGCCGAACGCGTGTGATGGCCCGATGAAGCCGTCCTCGATACTTCCGGCCCTGCTCGC
>CAUJJX010000178.1 GCA_963205165.1 Pseudomonadota bacterium
GTTGAGCGTCGGCGCGCCCTTCACGCGCACGACCGACCGCACCATGTAGTGATCCTGGAAGTTCTCGCCGACGCCGGCCAGCGCCTGCACGACCGGCACGCCGAGCGACGACAGCAGCGCCGCCGGACCCACGCCCGACAGTTGCAGCAGCTTCGGCGTGTTGCCCGCACCGGCCGTCAGGATCACCTCGCGCCGCGCGGACACGATCTTCTCCGGCGCGCCGGGTCCGCTCGTGTAGCGCACGCCGGTCGCGCGGCGTCCGTCGAACACGACCGACGTCGCGTGGGCGTGCGTGCGGACATCGACATTGCCACCCTGCATCGCCGGCCGAAGGAAGGCCTTCGCGGCGCTGACGCGTCGACCGTTCAGGATCCACCGCTGGTAGTAGCCCGCGCCCGCCTGGTCTTCCGCGTTGTAGTCGGTGCCGAGCGGCAGGCCGAGCGATCCGGCGCCGGCGATGAACGCGTCGCAGAGCGGATGCCGCCAGTCGCAATCGGTGATCGGCAGCAGGCCGTCGCCGCCGCGATAGCGCGGATCGAAGCGGCCGATGCGGCGCTCCGTGCGCTTGAAGTACGGCAGCACGTCGGCGTACGACCAGCCCGCGTTGCCCATCGCGGCCCACGTGTCGTAGTCGAGCGGCAGGCCGCGCGTGTAGTTGAAGCCGTTGATCGAACTGGACCCGCCGATCGTGCGGCCCATGTACGTCGTGACGCGGCGCCCCGCCGAACCCTCGCTCGGCTCCGTCGTGAATTGCCACGTGTACTTCGGGTCGTAGCCCACCTTGATGAAGCCGGCGGGAATGTGGATCCACGGATTGCGGTCGGGCGGCCCCGCCTCGAGCACACACACGGTCGTGCGGCCGTCGGCGGCGAGGCGATGCGCGAGCAGGCAGCCCGCGGCACCCGCGCCGACGATCACGTAGTCGAACCGGCCTTCAGCAGTCATGGGAATGCGGGGTCTCGAAAAGAGGGGTACGCCGCGCGCGGACATCGCCGCGGCGTCGCATCGGAACAGTGATGTCGATGGTCACGCGACGCGCGCCGCCGCGGCAGCGCGCAACGCGGCCACCGACGCAGGTTCGGGATGCAGGTCGAGGCGCCGGCCGGCCTTCACGATCGGACTCGCGACGTCGTGGCCGACGAGCGCCGGCACGCGGCGCGACACGTCGAGCAGTGCCGCGAGATCGACGCCGGTGTCGTAGCCCATGAGTTCGAGCGCGTGGACGACCGTCTCGGTGCAGACGTTGCCGCTCGCACCCGGCGCGTACGGACACCCGCCGAGTCCGCCGACGGACGCGTCGAATCGGTCGACGCCGGCATCGATCGCCGCGAGGATGTTCGGGAGGCCGAGGCCGCGCGTGTCGTGGAAGTGCATCGTGAGCTGCGTGCCGGGCCAGCGGTTGCGGACGGTGCGCGCGAGTGCCGCGACCTGCCCCGGGTACGCCATCCCCGTCGTGTCGCAGAGCGTGATGCCGGACGCGCCGAGTTCGACGAAGCGTTCGCACCAGCGCAGCACGACGAGGTCGGCGACATCGCCTTCCATCGGACAGCCGAAGGCACACGACAGCGAGATGTTCACCGCCACGCCGGCATCGACGGCGATCGAGGCGACCTCGGCGAGCCCCGCGAACGACTGCTCGCGCGTCATCCGCAGGTTCGCGAGGTTGTGCGTCTCGGTCGCCGACATCACGAGGTTCAGCTCGTCGGTGCCGGCGTCGATCGCGCGCTCGGCACCGCGGACGTTCGGGACCAGCGCCGTGTGAACGACGCCCGGTACGCGCGCGATGCCGCGCATGACGTCCTCCGCGTCGCGCAGCGCCGGGATCGCCTTTGGCGACACGAACGCCGTGACCTCGATCTTCGCGAGTCCGGTGCGCGACAGGGCGTCGACGAACGCGATCTTGTCGGCCGTCGGGACGAACACCGATTCCATCTGGAGCCCGTCGCGCGGACCGACTTCCTGCATGTGGATGCGGCGACGCGCGCCGTTCCAGACGGTGCTCATGCCACCACCCCGCGTTCGCGGAGCGCCGCGACCTGCGCATCGGTCAGCCCGATCTCGCGGAGCACGGCGTCGGTGTCGTCGCCGAGGTGCGGCGCCGATGTGCGGATGCGGCCAGGCGTCGCGGACATTTTCGGCACGATGCCCGGGACGTCGACGTCGTGGCCGTCGCGCGTGTGCTGCGTGAGGATCATGTCGCGGGCGCGGTAGTGCGGGTCCTCGTGGATGTCCTGCGCGGTGTAGACCTTGCCGGCCGGCACGCGGACGGGGGCGAGTGTCGCAAGGACGTCGGCGACGGTGCGCGACTGCGTCCAGGCTTCGATCGCCGCATCGATCTCGGCGACGCGCGCGACGCGACCGGCGTTGTCCGCGAGGTCGGGCGCGTTGCCGAGGTCGGGGCAACCGATGACGTCCATCAACCGCTTGAAGATGCTGTCGCCGTTGCCCGCGATCAGGGCGTAGCCGTCGGTGCAGCGGTACGCGTTCGACGGCGCGATGCCGGGCAGCGCCGAGCCCGCGGCCTCGCGCACGACGCCGAACGCGCTGTACTCGGGGATCGTGCTTTCCATCACGTTGAACACGGCCTCGTGGAGCGCGACGTCGATCACCTGGCCCGGTCCGCCGTGGACCTTGCGGTGGTAGAGCGCCATCAGAACGCCGATCGCGCCGTGCAGCGCCGCGAGGGTGTCGCCGATCGAGACGCCGACGCGGACCGGCACGCGGCCCGGTTCGCCGGTGAGATGCCGGAGCCCGCCCATCGCCTCGCCGATCACGCCGAAGCCCGGCAGGTCGCGGTAAGGGCCGGTCTGGCCGTAGCCCGACACGCGGAGCATCACGAGCCGCGGATTGATCGCGGAGAGTTCGTCCCAGCCGAGCCCCCAGCCTTCGAGCGTGCCGGGGCGGAAGTTCTCGACGAGCACGTCGGCCTCGGCGACGAGCTTCCGGACGATGTCCTGCCCGTCCGGCTGCCGCAGGTCGAG
>CAUJJX010000179.1 GCA_963205165.1 Pseudomonadota bacterium
GAGCCAGCGGCCGTCGATGCGCAGCGCGACATTGCCGATCGTCGTCTCGGTCAGCTCGCCCGCGGCGTTCCAGAGCAGCGTGTCGAACGCACCGCCGGTCGGCGTGAACGCCGCGTAGGCCTCGCGTCGCGTCGTCTTGTGAAGGATGAACTCGTCCGCCGGCGGCATGGGCCGCGACGCGAACGCGAGCCGCACGGGTTCCTGCGTCGGCGCGAGCGGGCTCGCATCGACGAGCACCTCGCCGCGGTCGGTCACGCGCAGCCGGACCTTGTGCACGCCCGTCGGCAGAGTGCGCGTCGTCGCGTCGAGCGCATCGCGCACCCGCGCCACGTCGAACGGATGGCCGAAGTGCTTCGCCGCTTGCGTGAGTCGTGCGAGGTGCCCGTCGAGCAGCCAGTACCGGCCGTCTTCCAGTCGCAATGATTCGAGCAGTTCGAAGGGCCGTGCCGCGCGTCGCAGGAACGCCTGCTTGTCGCGCCATTCCTGCGCTTCGGACGCTGCACGCGAGTCGTACGTGATGCCGCTGCCGATGCCGCATTCCATGCGCCATTGCGCCGGATCGCGCGGGTCGTCCGCACGCAGCACGACCGTCCGGATCGGCACGTTGAACGTGACCTCGCCGCCGGACTGCATCACGCCGAGTGCGCCGCAGTAGACACCGCGCGGCGAGGCTTCGAGCGAACGGATCGCGGCCATCGCGGCGCGCTTCGGCGCGCCCGTCACCGACCCGCAGGGGAACAGTGCGGCGAAGAGTTCTGCGAGGCGCAGGCCGGGACGTGTGCGTGCGCGGATCGTCGACGTCATCTGCCACACGGTGGGCAGTGCGTGCAGCTCGAACAGCCGCGGCACGCGCACCGAGCCGGGTGCCGCGACGCGCGAGAGATCGTTGCGGAGCAGGTCGACGATCATGAGGTTCTCGGCGCGTTCCTTCGGCGTCGCGAGCAGCGCGTCGGCCGAGGTGCGATCGGTGGCGTCGTCCGCGCCGCGCGGCGCCGTGCCCTTCATCGGCTGCGTCGTGACGACGCCGTCCTTCCAGTGGAAGAACAGTTCCGGCGACACGCTCGACACGCAGGCCGGCATGCCGTCGACGGCGTGCGGCAGGTGGATCGCGTAGCCGTGCGGCTGGCTGCGATGCAGCGCGCGGAAGTACGCCGACGGATCGCCCGTCAGCGTGCCCGCAAGCCGCGTCGTGAGGTTCACCTGGTAGACGTCGCCGTCGGCGATGTGCGCGCGGATCGATTCGACGATGCGCGTGAAGCCGGGGTCGTCCGGATCGATGGCGCTGGGGGCGACGCGCCAGTCGTCGGTGGTCCATGCGGCGTGTTCCGCATCGACGCAGTCGAACGCTTCGTCGAACACCGCGAACGCCGCGAGGACACCATTCGCCGCGTGCACGTGCTCGCCGGCGACGAACGCCGCGTCGAACGCGGACGCCGCCTCGTAGGCGACCCAGCCGATGCACCAGCGGCCGCCGATGGCCTCGGCGTGCGCGGCGTCGATCGTCGCCGCGACCTCGTCCGCATCGCGCGCGACGAGCCATCGCAGCGGCGCACCGAACCGGCGGCGCAGGCGCGGCGACGCGGCGTCGGCCGGACGCAGCGGCAGGTTGATGAACGTGTCGGGGATCGGTGTCGTCACGGGTGGCGCGGCATTGGTACAGTCCGGCAGGATACCGGGGCGCGAGGGCCTGTTCACGCTACGGAAGCCAGATGCGTTGCCGGCGCGAACGCTTCGAGCAAGGCGCGAACCGCAGCCGGGTTGAACACCCGGCGAGGATTTGCAACGCGTATCGGGGCGTTCACGCCGGCCACCCGGGGGGAACGAACTTCACGGCGCGCATGGCGGCGTTGTCCTTCTTGCCCGGACGTCCAGTCCGGGCTGCGTCGTCCGCCTTGCCCTGCGCGCCGGGACGTTCGTTCGCACTGGCAGCCTTAGTGTTAACAGGCCCTAGTCGGCGCGCGTGCCTCGCTTGTCGGTCGCGGGGCAGGCGGCACCGTCCAACTCGACGGCTTCGCGCGCCTGAACGCCTAGAGAACGAAGGCGTCCTCGATGTAGCGGAACGGCCAGAAGAACGGCAGGCGTCGCGGCGCCGGTTCGCGTGCGAGCGTGACCGGCGGCGGCGTCCACGCGGGTTCCTGCGCGATGAGTGCCTGGTAGTACGCCCGCACCTTCTCCGTCAGGACCAGTGCCTCGCCGCCGCGGGCGTACCCGTGCTTCAGCGTCGAGAAGTGCTCCTCGTCCGCCAGCAGCGGGAGGGCCTGCCGCACGTGCACCCACGTGTCAGCGTTCAACCCGAGCCGTTGTGCCAGGACCCGGGCGTCCTCGAGATGGCCGAGACCCTGGTTGTAGGCAGCGAGCGCGAGCCAGGATCGATCGGGTTCCGGGATGCGGGCCGGCATGGAATCCCGGAGGGTCTTGAAGTAGTGCGCGCCGGCCGTGACGCTTTCCCGGGCGTCGGTCCGGTCGCGGACACCCATGCGCGCAGCGGTCTCTTCCGTGAGCATCATCAGTCCGCGGACGCCCGTCGGCGACGTGGCTCGCGGATCCCATTTGGATTCCTGGAAGGCGAGCGCCGCGAGGAACCGCCAGTCGATGCCGGTCTCGTGCTGTGCGCGCTGGAACAGCGGCTTCAGCGGCTCGAGGCGGGCACCGATCGCGTCGCGGAATTCGCTGGCCTCCGCGACATCGAGGCGCAGCGCGTGGCCGTGGTAGCGGTCGATCAGGCGGTCGAGCGTGCCGTCGGCCGCGATCCGGGCGAAGAAGCGTCGCACCTTCTGCAGGAACCGCCGGTCGGTCGTCTTCGGGAATGCCCATGCCACGGGGTCCGACGGACCGACCGTCAGCGTCGTCTCGAGGCCGGGATGCACGCCGCGGGCGAGGTCCAGGAGGTGGGTGCTGGTGATGGCGTAGTCCGCGCGACCGTCCGTGACCTCCCGCAGGACCTGCTCGGGATGATCGGTCGCGATCTCCCGCCATTGCAGCGCCGGGCGGGCGAGGCGGGCGGCTTCGAGGTGTTTCGCGCCGCTCGACTCGGGGGCGTAGGCCACGCGCTTCGCGATCAGCGCGTCGAGGCTCGAGGCGCGGGGCGTGGACTTCGCGCGGACGAGCACCTGCTTCGACGTGCGATAGGGCGGGCCGAACAGGAAATCGCGTTTCAGCTCGGCCGTCGCGGCGATGTCCGCGGCGAGCATGTGGGCCGATCCGCCGCGCAGCCGGGCGAGCGCGTCCGCGTAGCTCGTCGCCTCGACGAAGCGGACCTTGGTCCCGAGATCCGCGGCGAAGCGCGTCACGAGATCGTATTCGAGGCCGGCGAGACTGCCGTCCCGGGCGGGCGCCTCGACGGACGGCGTGGTCCGGGTGATGACGACGAGTTCCACGAGCGGATCGGGCAGGACTTCTGCCGTCGGCGGCGTCCAGGCGGAGGACGCCGTGTTCCGGAGCGAGCCGGAAGCCGCGAGTGCGAGCAGGCAGGCGGTCGCCGCCATCCGCTTCACGGAGGTCGAGAGAAAAGCCTTGAACCTCGATGGTGCGATGCTAGAATGCGCGCCCACCGGAGAGGTGGCAGAGTGGTCGAATGTACCTGACTCGAAATCAGGCGTAGGTGTGAGCCTACCGTGGGTTCGAATCCCACCCTCTCCGCCAGCAGTGACAAGACAAGCGCCTTCGGGCGCTTTTTTTGTTTCTGCCGGGCCGCGACCGCTGGCCGGCAGCGCACGCGACCGTGCATCGGCCGGATGTGCGCGGCCGTGAGCCTTGCGACGGTGCTTGTGGTGCCGGCTGGCCATCAGCGGTGAAACTTTCCCTGTGCGGGCAAGCGCAGTCCTCGGACCATCGGCGGGACCCGTTGCTGCCCCGACGCCGCAGCGATGCTGGTGTTCATTTCGTGTGTCATCGCTTCGTCAGCACGACCGGAGCGGGCGTGACCGGCCCCCCGATGCGAGGGTGTCGGCCGGCGATGCGCCCGCGAATTCCGCCCGGCACCGCCAGGTGCCTGCGTGTCCCGCGGTTGCGCATTCGTGACTGCCATGGTTGCCCGATATGTGAGTTCGAAGGGTCGGAACGATACCATCCGGCCGGCCCCTGCCCGGAAAGGGGCATTCGGCGCCGCATCGGCGTGGCGGTCCCGGGCGCCGGAATACGCGCGCGGCATGGCACGACTTCCGGACGCCCATCGGACGCCGCCGTGCGCTGCCGGTACACGTCGAGCGGGGCGGCGATGTCCGGTCGAATGCGCCGACCAGGCGAGTTCACGGACTCCCGAAACTGCGCGTCCGCCGGACGCTTCCGGACGCCCCGGGGAGCCGGTCGGTCGCTATACTCCGCGCTTCGCCGCAGCCCCTCCTGTCTTCCCGATGCTCGAAGCCCAAGATGTCGCCTGTCTCAAGGGCAGCCGCTGGCTGCTCCGCGACGTGAGCTTCCGGGCCGAACCCGGCGAGGTGCTCTGGATCGAGGGTCGCAACGGCAGCGGCAAGACGACGCTCCTGCGCATCCTCTGCGGTCTCACCCCGCCCGAGGAAGGCGAGGTCCGCTGGGACGGCACCGCGATCCGCAAGGCCGGCGAGTCCTACCACCACGACCTGCTCTACCTCGGCCATCCGAACGCCCTGAAGGACGACCTGACCATCGTCGAGAATCTCCGCTTCGCGCTGCGGCTCGCCGGTCGCAGCGCGAGCAGCGCAGATCTCGACGCCGCGCTCGAACGCACGGGGCTCGCCGACCGGCGCGACCTGCCGGCACGCGTGCTCTCGCAGGGACAACGTCGTCGCGCCGCGCTCGCCCGGCTCTGGGTCGACGACGCCCCGCGGCTCTGGATCCTCGACGAACCCTTCGCGGCCCTCGACGCCGACTCGGTCTCGCGGCTCGCGGCCCGGCTCGGCGCGCACATCGCGGGCGGCGGCATCGCTGTCCTGACGACGCACCAGGAAGTCCCGATCCCGGCGGGGCACGTGCGCCGCCTGCGGCTCGACGCCTGACATGACCGACGCGCTGCGCATCGTCTTCGTCCGCGACGTGCTCCAGGCCTGGCGCCGCCGCGCCGACTGGCTCACGACATTCTTCTTCTTCATCATCGTCGTGAGCCTCTTCCCGCTCGGCGTCGGGCCGGAGCCCGCGATGCTGAAGGTGATGGCGCCCGGTATCCTCTGGGTCGCGGCGCTGCTCGCGTCGATGCTCGCGCTGCCCCGCGTGTTCGGCTCCGACTTCGCCGACGGCGTGCTCGAGCAACTGGTGCTCACGCCGCAACCGCTGTCGATGCTCGTGCTGTCGAAGGTCGTCGCGCACTGGCTGCTCACCGGTCTGCCGCTGGTCCTGATGGCGCCGGTGCTGGGCCTCCAGTTCGGCATGGACACCGACACGCTGCCGGTGCTGTTCGTGTCGCTCCTCATCGGGACCCCGTGTCTTTCGCTCATCGGGGCGGTCGGCGCGGGCCTCACGCTCGGCGTTCGCGGCGGTGGCGTGCTCGTCGCGCTGCTGGTGCTGCCGCTGTACATCCCCGTGCTGATCTTCGGGGCCGGCGCGGTCGAGGCGGTCGCCGTGGGAACCGGACCCGGTGGCCACCTGTCCCTGATGGGCGCCTGCCTGATGATCGCGCTGGTCGTGTCACCCTGGGCGGCGTCGGCAGCCGTCCGGATCGCCATCGAATAACTCACGGAGTCGCTGCATTCGTGTCCGTCAACTGGTTCCGCTACTCGTCTCC
>CAUJJX010000180.1 GCA_963205165.1 Pseudomonadota bacterium
GCTTTCGCGACGGAGACACACCATGAAGCTCTACAGTTTCTTCCGCAGTTCGGCGGCCTACCGCGTGCGGATCGCGCTCGCGTTGAAGGGCCTGACGTACGAATACGTGCCGGTGCAGATCGCCCGCGGACTCCAGTTCGAGGCGCCCTACCGGGACATCAGTCCGCAGGCGCTCGTCCCGATCCTGGACGACGACGGCGAACTGCTCCAGCAGTCGCTCGCGATCGTCGAGTACCTCGACGAGACGCATCCCGAGCCGCCGTTGCTGCCGGCCTCGCCGATCGAGCGCAGTCGCGTGCGGTCGCTCGCGCTGCTGATCGCGTGCGAGATCCACCCGCTGAACAACCTGCGCGTCCTGAAGTACCTGACAGGCACGCTCGGGCTGTCCGAAGAGCAGAAGCTCGCGTGGTACCGGCACTGGGTCACGACGGGCTTCACGGCACTCGAGCGTCGCCTCGCGACCGAGTCCGGCACCGGGCGTTTCTGCCACGGGGATGCGCCGGGCTACGCCGATATCGCGCTCGTGCCGCAGGTGGCGAACGCCCGCCGGTTCGAGGTCGACCTGTCGGCGTTCCCGACGATCGTCCGGATCGACGCGGCGTGCAGCGCGCTGCCGGCCTTCCAGCAGGCGGCCCCGGCGCGGCAGCCCGACGCCGAATAAGTCGCGGCGCCGGGAACGCGCCGGCCCGACCTATACTCGAAGCCGACGACTACGGATTGCGCACTGCGGCATCGACCGCCGCCGGGCGTCCCGAGCAACGATTCCCTCTTCCTTTCGACTCCTTCCGAGGATTGCCCATGAAATCCCTGATCCGATCGCTCCTCCTGTCCTGTGCCGTCTGCCTCGTGGCGTTCCCGGCGTTCGCCGCCGAATCCGCGCCGGCGGAGGCCCTCCCGCAGGGCACCAACACCCTGGAACGGATGCACCTGAAGAACGCCAACTGCACGTGGACAAAGGAGATCGGCGACGCCATCTACCAGTGCCTGAAGGAGAACTTCGGGATGAACGCCCACTGGTGCCACAACGAGGCGATGGAGACGCTCTGCCCGAAGCAGCTCGAATCGGCCAAGGTGGAGACGCCCGCAGCGAAGTGACGCGGTCGTCGCGAGACGCCTGATCGAAGGCCGGCATCTGCCGGCCTTCGTCGTTTCCGGATGACCGTCCGCGCCGTCGGGGTCCGGCCCCGGCACCGCCGGCGCCGATCCCGATCGCGCCGGCCACCGTGCCGCTATCGCGCGCCCGCAGCCTGACCGTCGAGGGCGCGCTCGACGGCGTCGACGAGGCGTCGCATGACCTCGACCCGGCCGAACAGCTTGTCCTCGGCGGGGATGACCTCCCAGCGCGCGACGTCGGTCGACGTGCGCGCCACGAGATCGGCGACGGCGCGCTCGTAGAGCGGCCACTTCTCGCGATTGCGCCAGTCATCGGGCGTGATCTTGAACTGCTTGTGCGGCGTCGCTTCCCGTTCACGGAATCGTCGCAGCTGCTCGTCCGGCGTGACGGCCAGCCAGAACTTCACGACGATCGCGCCACCCTCGACGAGCTGCTCCTCGAAGTCGTTGATCTCGCGATACGCGCGCATCCAGTCGGACTCGGCGCAGAAGCCCTCGACGCGCTCGACCAGCACCCGCCCGTACCACGAGCGATCGAAGATCACCGAACGGCCGTGCCGCGGCACGTGCCGCCAGAAGCGCCAGAGATCGGGCTGGGCGCGTTCCTCGTCGGTCGGTGCGGCGACCGGCACCACGCGGTAGAAGCGCGCATCCATCGCCTGCGTGATCCGGCGGATCGTGCTGCCCTTGCCGGCGGCGTCCATGCCCTCGAACACGACGACGAGCGAACGCGTGCGCATCCGCGGATCGCGCGTGAGCCCGTTCAGGCGCATCTGCAGTTTTTCGAGCCGGCGTTCGTACGTCTCGCGGCCGAGCTTCCGCGAGTAGTCGAGCGTGTTGAGGACATCGCGTCCGTCGATGTCCGGGACCGGCGGCGGCGCGGCGGGTGACAACGCGGGCGGCGGACCGTCGAGGCGGCGCGTGAGTCCGTCGAGCAGGATCCGGCCGGCGGCCAGCGCGCGGTACTGTGGGTCGCTGCCGTCGATCACGTGCCACGGCGCCTCGCCGGTGCTGGTCTCGCGCAGTGCCGCTTCGCAAACGGGGACGAACTCGTCGTAGTGCCGGTAGCGCCGCCAGTCGTCGGGCGTGACCCGCCACGACTGGCGGGGATCCTTCGAGAGCTTCTCGAGTCGCTTCGCCTGCGCCTTGTGCGAGAGATGGAACCAGAACTTCAGCACGAGCGCGCCTTCGGCGACGAGCATCCGCTCGAAGTGGCGGATGCGCTCGAGCCGGTGCTGGAAGCCCGCGCGCTTCGTGTGCCGCATCACGCGACCGAGGATCGGGTCCGTGTACCACGAGCCGAACAGGATCCCGATGTGGCCCTTCGGCGGCAGGACCTGCCAGAAGCGCCACATCTCCGGACGGTCGGACTCCTCGGGGAGCCGCGCGCCGAACGCCTCGGTGCGGACATGGCGCGGGTCCATCCACTCGTTGAGCAGGTTCACCGTCTCGCCCTTGCCCGCGCCGTCGACGCCGTTCACGAGGACGACCACCGGGAATCCGGCGTGTTCGAGCAGCCGGTACTGCGCTTCGAGCAGGGCGGCCCGCAGCACGGGTTCCTCCTTCCGGTAGTCCGCCTTCGACACCTTGTGACCGATCTCCGCCGACTCGAACATGCCGCGCTCCCGCAGTGTGATTGGGTTGTTGCCGTTCCCAATCTCGCGGTCGGCGCCGACCGCGTCAAGCGACTCGGTCAATGCCGGATGCGCGTGGTCGTCCGGCGCCGGCGCGGCCCGCCGGAACCTGCGTGCTATCCTCGAAACAGGAGCGGCGGCGCACTGTCCGATGACTGCAGATCCGCGTCGACCGCCACAGAAGAACACGATGGAGGAGGGGTTGCATGAAGCACTTCGTACTCGGGCTGCTGGCCGCGTTCGCGGTCACGGTCCACGCGGCCGACGAAGCGTCCGTCGGCATCAAGCGCCACAAGCAGAGCGGCTTCGACTACGTGACGGGCGGTGCCGGTCCGCAGGCCGAGGCGTTCGCCAAGCTGTCCGCGCGGTATCCCGTGCGCATCCAGTTCACGATCGACGGCGTCCACGCCGAGGACATCTCGGGCGTGAAGTTCCGCATGCTCGACACGATGGGCAACGCGCTGATCGAGGCCGATGCCGAGGGGCCGCTGTTCTTCGTGACGCCGTCCTCCGGCCGCTGGACCTTCGAGGCGACGTGGCACGGTCAGGTCCTGAGCAGCACCAAGGACCTCACGGGTCGCCGCTACCTCGACATCGCGTTCGATTTCAAGAGCGGCAAGTAGCGCCGCGCGCCGCGCAACGCCGTCCTGCCGCTGCCCTTCCTTCCGGAGTATCCCCATGAAGCGTTCCCTCGTCGCCGCGCTGGCGATCGCCGGCCTGCTGTCCGCCGCATCCACGGCCCATGCCGTCACCAGCATCCGTTTCGGCACGCCCTTCGTCACCGGCAGCAACCTGCACAAGGGCATGGAGAAGTTCGCCGAGGTCGTGGCCCGTGAATCGAAGGGCGCGATCAAGGTGCAGGTCTACGCCGACAGCCAGATCGGCGACATCCAGCAGCTCATCGCCGGCATGCAGCTCGGCACCGTCGACATGGCCTATCTCGGCGTCGGCAACTCCGGTCAGCTGAAGGGCTGCGGCGCACTCAACATCGCGTACCTGCCGTATCTCTTCAAGAGCAAGCGCCACGCGGAAGAGATCATGAACGGGCCGCTCATGGCCGAGTACTACGAGCAGTGCGCGAAGGCGTCCGGCGTGCGCATCTTCACGGTCGGCGGCGCACGCAGCCCGCGCGCCCTCGCCACGACGAAGGGCCCGATCCGCAAGCCCGAAGACCTCGCCGGCATGCGCCTGCGCATCCCGCCCATCCCGATCTTCCGCGACATGTTCGAGAAGGTCGGCGTCAAGGTCGTGCCTCTCGGGCTGAACGAGATGTACATGGCGCTCTCCCGCGGGCAGGTCGAAGGGCAGGACAACGGCTTCGATCTCACGCTCTCGTTCCGCCTCCACGAGGTGTCGAAGTTCTGGTCGGCGACCGATCACGCGTACGACAACGGCACCTTCTACGTCTCGGAGCGCAAGTGGAAGACGTTCACGCCCGAGCAGCAGGCGCTCTTCAAGCGGGCCGCCGTCGAGGGCGGGAAGCTCGCGACGCAGCTCGGCGAAGAGATCGACCGCCACGGCCTCGAGGAACTCAAGAAGGCCGGCGTGAACTACGTCGTGCCGGATCGCGCCGCGTTCGAGAAGGCGTGGGCCGACGTCTACAAGACTTACGAGGGCAAGGTCTGGCCCGTCGGTCTCGTCCAGCGCATCAAGGACCTCCAGAAGTGATGCCCCGCCGGACCGCATGAACCTGCGCGGTCCGCGCTTCCAGCCATGACACGACGCGCGTCGTCCGCGATCCGGGGTTCCGGACGCGCCGCGGCGCCGTCGATCCAATCCTCCGGGGAACCCGCGTGACCGACCTGCTCGATCGATCGCTGCATCTCGTCGAACGCCTGCTCGAAACGCTCATCGCCGCGCTCGTGCTGGGCCTGCTGCTGATCGTCGCGTCGCAGCTCGTCGACCGCCATTTCGTCACGCTGCCCATGGCCGCGCCCGATGCCTACGCCCGCGTGATGCTCGTGTGGCTCACGTTCGTCGGATTCGCGCTCGCCGTGAAAGGCGGCGTCAACGTGCGGGTCGACCTGATCGATGCGCACCTCCCGCCGACGATCCGGCGCGCGCTCGAGTACGTGTTCGACGTGCTGATGCTCGCCCTCACCGCGATCATCGGCTGGCACGGCTCGCGGCTCATCGAGATCGGCGCCGACCAGGAACGTCTCGGCACCTTCGTCACCGAGGCGTGGCCGGCGGCGGCGCTCTTCGGATCGTGCGTCGTCCTCGTCCTGTTCCTCGTGCTCCGGATCGCGCAGCGGGCCGTCGGCCGGTTGCCCGTCCAGCATCTGCACGCCGAGGTGGATTGACCATGCTGATCCTCCTCTTCGTCGCGTTCATGCTGGCGCTCGTCGTCGGCTTCGACGTCGGTTTCTCGATGCTGTTCTCCGCGTGGCTCGGCGTCGTCTCGGGTGGCGATTCCGTCGACCCGGCGATGATCCCGCTGTCGATGATCGCGGGCGTCGACACGTACGCCCTCGTGCAGGTGCCGCTCTTCATCCTCGCCGGCGAACTGATGAACCAGGGCGGACTCACGCTGCGGCTCATCGACTGGGCGCAGGCCATGGTCGGCCGCCTGAAGGGCAGTCTCGGCCACGTGTCCATCCTGACGAACCTCGTGATGGCGGGCGTCTCCGGCTCCGCGGTGGCCGATGCCGTCGCGACGGGCAAGCCGCTGATCCCGGCGATGCGACGTGCAGGCTACGGCGACGGATTCGCCGGCGCCGTCATCGCTGCCGGTGCGCTCCTCGGACCGATCATCCCGCCGTCGATCCCGATGGTCGTGTACGCGCAGCTCTCGAACCAGTCGGTCGTGAAGCTGTTCATGGCCGGCATCGTGCCGGGCCTGCTGCTCGCGATCGGCTTCATGGTGGTCTGCTCGATCGTCGCGCGGGTGAAGGGTTTCCCGGTCGGTGAATCGATGCCGCTGCGCGGCAAGATGCGCGCGACGGGCCGTGCCGGCTGGGCGCTGATGATGCCGGTCATCATCATCGGCGGCATCCGCTTCGGCCTCACGACCGACACCGAGGCCGCGGCCGTCGCCGTCGTCTATTCGCTGCTCGTGAGCCTCTTCATCTACCGCGGCATCCGCCTGAAGGAACTGCCGAAGCTCTTCTACGAGGCCGGTCGATCGACGGCCGTGATCCTGTTCCTGCTCGCCGCCGCGGGGCCGTTCTCGTGGCTCGTCGCCGAGAGCCAGATCAGCCAGACCGTCGTCGACACGATCCAGGGCTTCTCGACGAACCCCGTGATCGTGCTGCTCATCATCAACGCGTTCCTGCTGCTGATCGGCTGCATCATCGAACCGCTGCCGGCGATGATCATCTTCCTGCCGGTGCTGATCCCGCTCGGGATGCAGCTCGGCATCGACCCGATCCAGTTCGGCACCGTCGTCGTCCTGAACCTCATGATCGGGTTGATGCATCCACCGATCGGCCTGCTGCTCTTCGTCGTGTCGAGCGTCGGCAAGATCCGGATCGCCCCGGTCATGTGGCAGATCCTTCCCTTCCTCGCCTGGGCCCTCGTGGTGCTCGTCCTGACGATCGTGTTCCCGCCGATCACGACGTGGCTGCCGGGGCT
>CAUJJX010000181.1 GCA_963205165.1 Pseudomonadota bacterium
CCGACGGATTCCGCTGCGCACCGTGCGCTGTCGCGGTCGCTCTCGTACGCACCGCGGCAGGAGATCAACCGCGTGAGCGAGACGCTCGTCGCGAAGCTGCTCCAGCCGACGGCCGCGTATCCGATCGACACGCGCGCCGCCACGAGCAATCTCGGTATCGCCCCCGGCGCGGAGCCGCTCCTGGCCGGCGCAACGGGTTCATCGTCGCTGCTCGGTCGCGACGGGTACGGCGGACTCGTCGGCATCACCGGCGGCAACCGCGGCACGCTGGGCGGCGAGGCCTCGGTGTACGGCCAGTCGGGCCGGCTATCGATGCAGGCGGGCGTGTTCGGCTACCGGTCCGACGGCATCCGCGCGAACGACGAGACCGGCCATCGCATCGCGAGCGCGATGGTCGACTTCGCCGTGAACGACGCCGTCGGCGTGCAGCTGGAAGCCCGCGGCCGACACTCGGAGCACGACAACCTCGGGCACAACTTCGAACGCACCGAACCGACCGACATCGGGCGACGCCAGTATCGCGACTCGACCACGCGCCTGGGGCTGCGGCTCGCGCCGTCGGCGAGCACGACGGTCCTGCTGTCGGTGACACATCTGCGGGGCCGCGACATCTACGACAGCACGTTCCCGAACGACGGCGTCTACTTCCGCGACCACTACGACTACCGCGGGACGCAGACCGAACTGCAGGTGCTCGGCCGCGCCGCGCGCTGGTCGTGGACCGCCGGGCTGCGCTACGCGGACATCGGCCGGAAGTTTCTGTCCACCTTCGACACCGTCCCGTCGTCCTGTCCGCCACCCGCCTGCGACAGCACCAGCGATGTGCATCTGTACAACACGTCCGCCTATGGCTACGCCACGTGGCATCCGATGCGGGCCCTCGCGCTCACCGCGGGTGCCGCGTTCGACGGCTACAAGGAGGCGGGTTCGTTCGACAAGTCGCGGATCAATCCGAAATTCGGACTGCGCTGGAGCCCGACCCCGACACTCGCATTCCGCGCGACCGAGGTCTGGACGCTCAAGCGCGCGCAGGTCGCCAACGCGACGCTCGAGCCCACGCATGTCGCGGGCTTCGGACAGTTCTACGACGACCTCAACGGCACGACCGCCGTCAACCGCGGCATCGGGGTCGACTGGCAACCCGACGCCCGCACGACGCTTCTCGCGGAGGTCGTGCATCGCAGGTACGAACGGCCGCGGTTCAATCCGGACCTCGTCCTGGACCCGGTCCGCGAGACCGTGATCCGGGCGATCGCGAACCGCACGATCGGCAGCCGCTTCGCCGTGGGGATCGAGGCGACATCGGATCTCTACTCGCGCCGCCAGCCGTTCGTCGCGCCCGGTGGCACGCCCGACGCCGTCCCGCTGCAGGTGCTGACGACGGCGCTCTCGCCGTCGGTGCGCTGGTTCCACGACGCGGGCTGGTTCGCCATCTCGACCGTCAACGTCGGCCGCCAGCGCGTCGTGCGCGACGCCTTCTACACCAACCAGGGCACGTCGAACTTCGAGACGCTCGACCTCGCCGCCGGATGGCGCCGGCCGGGGTCGGCGAGTTTCGTCGCCATCGAGGTCCGCAACGCCTTCGATCGCCGCTTCCCCTTCCAGGACGACAGCTTCCGCGCCAGCGAGGCGCGTCCGGACCTCGTGCGCTTCCTGCCCGTGCGCATGCTCTGGGTGCGCGCAGGCCTCGAATTCTGAGCCGGCCGCGCCGAGCGATTCCATCCACTCGCCCACATGAAGAAGGACCACCCGATGCCTGCGCACGACAAGGAACTCGACGTTCCCCTGATCGAGAACTGCCCCATCACGCCGGCGATCCAGCAGGCACTGCTGGCCGAGATCGACAAGCTGGTGCCCGCGAAGGCCGACCACAGCCGCGACGAGAACCAGATCTCGCAGGTGCTGGTGCTGTTCCGCGACGGCTACCTGCTGCCGATGTCCGCGCTGACGACCGACCCGGTCACGAAGCAGCAGGTCCCGATCGCGAAGGAGTACACGCTGCCCGAGTCGATGGGCGCCGTGCTGAGTTCGAAGTCGATCACGATCGTCTCGAACCGTCGCGCCAACACCGACATGCTCGCGGCGTCGGTGTGGCAGATCATCGCCGGCCGGCATCGCTGCACCGGGGGCTGACCCGGACCTGTTCGCACAGGCGTCCGCCGTGTGACCAGGCCCATGGCCGCGCCGGCCACAAGCCTTCCCCGACGGCCGGCGCGGATCATCGACCGCTCCCGGCCGTCCCTGACATCGACCCGGCCCGTTCGCGCCCGTCGCGGCACGCGCCTGCATCCGACATCGCCATGACTCCGCTGCACCAGCAACGCGCGCCTCTCGAACTCACGCCCGACGCGCTGTCCGCCCTCGGTCGCGTGCAGGCCGACATCCTCCAGGACCACGACCGCCGGCACGCCGTGCTGCTGTTCGTCCATCTCGGTGACGATCGCGCCTCGGCGCGGCGGTGGCTGGCCGATATCGCGCCGCTGCTGACGAGCGCCGCCGACCAGCTCGAACAGCGTGCGTCGGGCGGCGACCCCGGGACGCTCCACACGGTCGCGCTGTCCGGACGCGGGTACGCGCTCCTCGGGCTCGACGACCCTTCGACCTTTCTCGAAACGGGGCTCGACAGCCAACCGTGCTCGCCGCTGCGCGAAGGCATGGCGGCGCGACGGCGTGTCCTCGCGCACGACCCTCCGCCGAGTGCCTGGAGTCCCGATCTGCAGCAGGCCACGCCGGCATCCGTGATCCACGCGCTCGTGACCGTCGCGGACGACGACTGGGTCCGCGCGCAGGCGGCCGCGACGTCGATCGCACGCTCGCTGCCGGCCGGTGGACGTCTCGTCGCACGGCGCGACGGCCATCGTCTGCGACGCGGCCATCACGCGATCGAGCACTTCGGCTTCCGCGACGGGATCTCTCAGCCGCGCTTCCTCGCGCACGAGGTCCGCGAGGAAAGCGCGACCCTCGGGACGTCCATCTGGAATCCGTCGTCCGGGCCCGGCAACGTGCTCGCGCCCGACCCGTTCGGTGGTGACGGCGACGCCGGCAGCATGATCGTGTTCCGCCAGCTCGAGCAGGACGTCCCCGCCTTCCTCCGTCAGGAAGAAGCCCTGTGCCGCGCGCTCGGCGCGACGACGCCGGAAGCCCGCGAACGCGTCGAGGCGATGATCATCGGACGCACGCGCGCCGGCGTGCCGCTGCTCGCGGCGAACGCACGATCGGAGAACGATTTCGACTTCACGGGCGACAACGCACCGCCGTTCCTCTGCCCGGCGCACTCGCACATCCGCAAGGCGAATCCGCGCTCGGACCGCGCGATCCGGGACAACTTCCGCGACCGCCGCATCGCGCGGCGCGGCATGCCTTACGGCGTGGACCCCGACACGCTCACGGCACTGCCGGGTGACGACGTCGAGCGCGGCCTGCTCTTCGTGTGCTGCCAGCGGTCGATCAGCACGCAGTTCGAATACATCCAGGCGCACTGGTTCGACGACGGGGAATTCCCCATGCCGCTGACCGGCCAGGATCCCCTGCTGGGGTCGGCTTCGGGTGGGGCGCAGAAGTGGCCGGCAGCGCCGGACGGCGGGACCATCCGGTTCGGCTTCGGGGACGCCGTGCACATGCGCGGCGGGGAGTACTTCTTCGCGGCGAGCCTGCCGTTCTTCCGGGCGCTCGGCTGAAACGAACGTCGCGGGCGCAGACGCCCGGGAAACCCTCAGCCCGCGCGTCCGCCGGTCGCACCGCTCGGCAGCGGCACGGCCGTCTGATACTTCACCTGCTTCAGCGCGAAGCTCGACTGGATGTTGCCGACGCCCGGCACGCGCGAAAGCACGTTCACGATGAAGTCCTGGAGGGCCTGGATGTCGGTCACGAGCACGCGCAGGAGGTAGTCGGCGTCGCCCGTCATGAGGTAGCACTCCATGACCTCGGGCCGGTCGCTCATGGCGCGCTCGAACCGTTCGAGCGCCGACTCGATCTGGCGCTCGAGCCGCACCTGGATGAAGACGCTCACCTGAAGGCCGAGCTTCAGCGGGTCGAGCAGCGAGACGTAGCGGGCGATGTATCCGGCCTTCTCGAGGGCGCGCACCCGCGCGAGGCACGGCGACGGCGACAGGTTCACCTGCCGGGCGAGATCGACGTTCGTGATGCGGGCATCCTGCTGGAGCAGGTCGAGGATCTTCCAGTCGATGGCATCGAGGCGGGGCTGATCGGACACCGGTAACTCCGTGAACGTGATACACGGATGATCGCACGCCTGCGCGGCACCGCCCAGCGATGCATCGACGAACTGCCGGGCGGCTTTTCCGACAATGTCTGCCGCTATCGACCGCCGCCACGGCACGACATGCCGACGCGCCCCGAAAGCAACGACACCTTCGAAATCCCATGCGCAGGCTTCCGCGCTACGATGCCGCCTTCCCCGGGAGGGACGCCCTCCCCCGAACGACCGCCGGAGCGCTTTCCCATGACCGACATTTCCGACATCAAGCAACTCGACTGGTCCGCGTTCTGGCGCGTGCTGCCCAAGGACCTCGACCCCGTCGAGACGCGTGAATGGCTCGATGCCCTGGAAGCGGTCGTCGCGAACGAGGGCAAGGAGCGCGCGACCTACCTGCTGCGCAAACTGCTCGATCACGCCCGCGATCAGCGCGTGCCGATGCCGCCGGTGCTGAACACGCCGTACCGCAACACGATCCCGCTGGCCGAGCAGCCGCCCTTCCCCGGGAACCTCGAGACCGAGCAGCGCCTGATCGCGCTCGTCCGCTGGAATGCACTGGCGATGGTCGTGCGTGCGAACCGCGCGAACGCCGAACTGGGCGGTCACATCGCGAGCTACGCGTCGGCCGCCGAACTCTTCGAGGTGGGCTTCAACCACTTCTTCCGCGCCGGCCAGAAGGGCGACCTCGTGTACTTCCAGCCGCACTCGGCGCCGGGCGTGTACTCCCGCGCGTTCCTCGAAGGCCGGCTCTCGGAAGAAGCGATCGACAACTACCGTCGCGAGACGGGTGGCACGGGCCTGTCGTCGTACTGCCATCCGTACCTCATGCCGGAGTTCTGGCAGTTCCCCACGGGCTCGATGGGCCTCGGCCCGCTGAAGGCGATCTACCAGGCGCGCTTCATGAGGTACCTCGAGAACCGCGGCATCCTGGAGACGGCCGGTCGCAAGGTGTGGTCGTTCCCCGGCGACGGCGAGATGGACGAACCCGAATCGCTCGCCGGCCTGTCGCTCGCGGCGCGCGAGAACCTCGACAACCTCGTCTTCGTCGTGAACTGCAACCTCCAGCGCCTCGACGGTCCGGTGCGCGGCAACGGCTCCGTCGTCCAGGAACTCGAAGGCCTCTTCGCGGGTGCCGGCTGGAACGTCATCAAGCTGCTGTGGGGTTCCGACTGGGATCCGCTCTTCGCGCGTGACCACGACAACGTGATCGTGAAGCGCCTCCACGAGACGGTCGACGGCGAATTCCAGAAGTACGCCGCGACGGACGGCCGCTCGAACCGCGAGCAGTTCTTCAACAAGTACCCCGAACTCCAGGCGCTGATCGCGGGCATGTCTGACGACGACATCGACCGCCTGCGCCGCGGCGGCCACGACCCGGTGAAGATCTACGCCGCCTACCACGCGGCCATGAACCACAAGGGCCAGCCCACCGTGATCCTCGCCCAGACGAAGAAGGGCTACGGGATGGGCGTGTGGGGCCAGGGCAAGATGACGACGCACCAGCAGAAGAAGCTCGACGACGAGGCGCTCATCGCCTTCCGCGACCGCTTCTCGCTGCCACTGTCGGACGAGCAGGTCACGAAGCTCGAGTTCCATCGTCCGCCCGCGGACAGCCCCGAGATGAAGTACCTCCACGCGAATCGCGAGGCCCTCGGCGGCTACCTGCCGAAGCGCGTGCCGAAGGGTCCGACGCTCGCCGTGCCGTCGGTCGAGTCGATCCGCAAGTTCCTCGAAGGCACGAACGGACGCGAGCAGTCGACGACGATGGTGTTCGTGCAGATGCTCACGCAGTGGCTCAAGGACCCGGTCATCGGGAAGAACATCGTCCCGATCGTCGCGGACGAAGCGCGCACGTTCGGCATGCAGGCGCTCTTCCGCCAGATCGCGATCTACTCGTCGGTCGGCCAGCTCTACGATCCGGAAGACAAGGACGAGCTGCTCTACTACAAGGAATCGAAGAGCGGCCAGATCCTGGAGGAAGGCATCAGCGAAGCCGGCGCCCTGTCGTCGTGGATCGCCGCGGCGACGAGCTACAGCGCGCACGGCGTGCCGATGCTGCCGTTCTACATCTTCTACTCGTGCTTCGGGTTCCAGCGCATCGGCGACCTCGTGTGGGCCGCCGGCGACTCTCGCGCGCGGGGCTTCCTGCTCGGCGCGACGGCGGGCCGCACGACGCTGTCGGGCGAAGGCCTCCAGCACGAGGACGGTTCGAGCCACCTGCTCTTCTCGACGGTGCCGAACTGCGTCGCGTACGACCCGGCCTACGGCTACGAGGTCGCGCTGATCGTCCAGGACGGCGCGCGCCGCATGCTCGAAGACCAGGAGGACGTCTTCTACTACATCACCGTGATGAACGAGAACTACGCGCACCCGGCGATGCCGGCGGGCGCCGAGGCCGGGATCATCAAGGGCATGTACCAGCTCCGCGCCGGCGAGGAACCGAAGAAGGGCAAGGCCGCGAAGCCGCGTGCGCAGCTGCTCGGCTCCGGGACGATCCTCCGCGAAGTCATCGCCGCCGCCGACCTGCTCGAGCAGGACTGGGGCGTGGCATCCGACGTGTGGAGCGTCACGAGCTTCACCGAGCTGCGCCGCGACGGCCTCGCGGTCGAGCGGAAGAATCGCTTCCATCCCGAAGCCGCTGTGGAGAAGAGCTGGGTCGAGCAGTGCCTCGACGGCACGCAGGGTCCGGTGATCGCCGCGAGCGACTACATGCGCGCCGTCGCCGATTCGATCCGCACGTGGGTGCCGCGGAAGTACGTGACGCTCGGCACCGACGGCTACGGCCGCAGCGATTCGCGCGCCGCGCTCCGCGACTTCTTCGAGGTGGACCGCCACCACGTCGTCGTCGCGACGCTGCGTGCCCTGATGGACGAAGGCTCGGTGACGCCTGCGATCGTGAAGCAGGCGATCGACAAGTACGGGCTCGATACCGAGCGCGGCAACCCGTGGGATCGCTGATCGTCACGAGGTGCGTGGCGTAGCGTGAACGAAGGCCGGGGCGACCCGGCCTTTTTCATTGGCCTCGCAGGCCGCGCGCGGTGACGTTGCACGCGCGGATTCGCCAAGGGTGCCCGTCACACGTCCGGTGCAGCCGCGTGGGTGAGCCGCCCGCGTCGCGTCGGTGTGCGCACCACGACAACGGCGCCGCCGATCGGCGATCATCGACGGCATCGCATTCACGGAATCCGCCATGACCGTCCGCAGCACGACGCTCCCCGCGCTCATCGAGCGCTACGACGCCCTCCTCTTCGACGCGTACGGCGTGCTCGTCCACGGCACGGGCCTGATGCCGGGGGCGGTCGAGGCGCGCGACGTTCTCGAAGCGAGCGGCAAGCCGTGGTTCGTCGTCACGAACGACGCGTCGAAGCTCCCGGCGACGGCCGCGGCGCGCTATCGCCGGCTGGGCCTCGACCTCGATCCGGACCGCATCGTCACCTCCGGGATGCTCCTCGCGCCGTGGTTCGAACGCGAAGGCCTGCGCGGTGCGCGCTGCGCCGTGCTCGGCCCGCCGGACGGCGTGCGCTACGCCGAACTCGCGGGCGGCGAGATCGTCCCGCCAGACGCCGATTTCGACGTGCTGGTCATCGCGGACGAGACGGGATTCCCCTTCCTCGACCGCATGGACGCCGCGCTCACCACGCTCTTCCGCTGCATCGACGCAGGCCGCCCGCCGCGGCTCGTCGTGCCGAACCCGGACATCATCTACCCGGATGGCATCGACGCCTTCGGCTTCGCGGCCGGGAGCATCGCACTGATGTTCGAGGCGGCGCTCGCGCGGCGCTATCCGCTGCGTCCGGAACTGCGTTTCGTGCGGCTCGGCAAGCCCGAACCCCATCTGTACGACCACGCGCTGGCGCTCGCGGGCACGCGCGACGCCGTGATGATCGGCGACCAGATCGAGACCGACATCGCGGGCGCCATCGCGGCCGGCATCGATTCGGTCCTGATCACGCAGGGGGTGAGTCTCGCGGATCTCGACGGCGTGCCCGTCACGGCGCGCCCGACCTGGCTGATGGGGTCGCTGACAGCCTGATCGCGACGGCGATTCGATCGGCCCGGAACGGCGAAGCCGGACTCCCGCCCGGCTTCCATCGAAACAACGAAGCCGGACTTCGTCCGGCTTCGTGTGCCCTCACCTGCCCCGCATCACCCGCGCGAACGACGCCGCGCCGCCACGCCCAGTCCGACCAGTCCGAGCGCGAACATCGCGTACGTCGACGGCTCCGGCACGGGCTGCGGTTCGCCGTAGATGAAGTCGTCCATCACGACACCATCGACGCCCGGACCGTAGCTGCCATCGGCGAACAGGATCGCGTTGCCCGTGTGGATCACGACCTTGCCGACGACGGCCGCGTCGAACAGCACGCCGGCGAAGCTCAGGTCGCCACTGGCGCCGGCATCCACGGCAACGCTCACCAACAGCTGATCATTCGAATCGTAGTAGCTGAGCGTCGTGTCGCCCGGGGTTTCGACGTCCTGGAAGACCGCGCCGAAGGCCCTGGTCGTCGCCCGGACGCCCGGATTCACCGGATCGAAGAAGCGGACCTCGGTGTCCAGCCCGCCGACGACGGCGAACATGCGCTGCGCACTGAAGGCCGTGAAGTCGCCCGGATACCCGAACGCGACGGCCTCGCTGCCGCCGGCGTTGGCGCTCACCATGAACTGCGCACCGGGCGTCGGGCTGGAGAACTCCAGGCCACGCGCACGACCGCCGCTGCCGGAGTTGAAGAAATTGCCGGCGATGAACCCGGGATCGACAGATGCGTCCGGGACGCCGTCCCAGTTGATCTCGCGACGACCGCTGGCGGCATTGATCGCGCCGGAATTCAGCGTGCCGAGCGCACTTCGGAAGCTGTCCACCGTGCCCGTGATGTCCGCGACGGACCCGCTGCCCGAGTAGAGCGAAACGGCCAGCGCCGGCGCCGGCGCGGCAATGCAGACGGCGACGAGGCCGCCCGCGATGAGAAGTCTGCGCATGATGGGTGAGTCTCCTGGAGGTTGCGTTCGGACCGCTTGTCGTTGTGGAACGCACGCACCGAGGCCGGCTCGCCCGTTCGTCTTCGTCCCGTGGGCGCTCGTGATGCCGCCTCGCGAAGATGACGGATTGATACACCGGCGACCCGCGCAATTCAACCAGTTCG
>CAUJJX010000182.1 GCA_963205165.1 Pseudomonadota bacterium
GGCGTCGCACCGACGAGAACGCCGAGCGCACGCTCGACCTCGGACCGGCGGCGCTGCACCGACAACACCTCGGCCTCGTTCGTCGCCAGCTCGGCCTCGATGCGCGTGACGTCGAGTTCGCTCGCGATGCCGCCGCGACGACGCGCGGCCACGAGATCACGCGCGCGGCGGCGGATGTCGACGCCCGCCTTCGCGAGCCGCGACTGCTCGTCGAGCGCCCGCAGCTGGAAGTACGTCTGCGCGACGTCGCCCTGCAACGTGAGCTGCAGCGTCTGATAGTTCGCGCGGCTCGCTTCGAGTTGCGCGAGCGCCGATTCGGTCGCGCGGCGCACGCGCCCCCACAGATCGAGCTCGTAGCTCGCGTAGAGCGGTACGCGGAACCGGCTCACGTCGTAGTCGCGATTGCCCGGGACCTTTTCTGGCTGGTCGGGACGATTGCCCGAGACGCCGTAGCGCGCGATGTCCGGCGCGAATTCGAGGATCGGCAGCCGCGCCGCGTCGGCGATGCCGAGCGAGGCGCGCGCCTGTTCGAGGCGCGCGGCCGCGGCCTGGAGCTTCGGGCTGCCCGTCTGCGCGCGCTGCTGCAGTTCGTCGAGGACGGGGTCGCCGAAGAGCGTCCACCAGTCCTCGCGGATCACGGCGTCGGCGGGCTGGCCCTCGCGCCACGGCCCGCCGGACTGGTACGCCACGGGGACGCCGACATCGGGCCGGTGGTAGTCGGGACCGACGGTGGTGCACGCACCGAGCAGTGCGAGCACGAAGACACTGCCGGTGCGGATCATGGCGGCCGCCCTCACTTCGCGGGCGTCGCGGCGTGGCCCGCGTCCGCCGATTTCGCGTCCTTCGCGTCAGGCTTCTTCTCGTCGGACTTCTTTTCCTCGCGCTTCGGCGCGGGCACCGCCTTCACCTTCGTGCCCTCGCCGACGTCGTCGCGCGGGTTCGTGATGACGCGGTCGTTGTCGGCGAGCCCGTCGAGGATCTCGATCTCCTTGCCGAGATCGCGCCCCAGCACGACGGGACGCACGTGCACGACGTCACGCTCGTCGACGACCGTGATGCGCGGCCCGGAACCGCCGACGAGCAGCGCGTTCACCGGCACGACGATCGGCGCATCGGTGTACTTCACGCGGAACTTCACCTTGCCGTACATGCCCGGGAAGATGCGACCGTCGGGGTTCGGCACGCGCAGTTCGGTGAGCATTGTCCGGGTCACCGGATCGAACGCGCCGGCGTTGCGCGCGACCGTCGCGACGATGGGCTTGCCGCCGAGTTCACGGATCGACAACTCGGCCTCGGTCCCGGCCTTCACGGCCGCCAGCTGGTTCTGCGGGACGCTCACGAACACGCGCAGCGTGTCGCTCTGCGCGAGCTTGTAGAGCCACGGCGTCGCGCTGGAGCTGCCCGGCGTGACGAGGGACCCGATCTCGACGTTGCGCGCCGTGACGGTGCCGGCGAACGGCGCCACGACGCGCTGCAGCGACTTCATGCTTTCCAGCTGCCGGACCTTCGCCTGCGTTGCGGCGTGGTCGGCCTCGCGCGCGGCGAACGCGCCGTTGCGCTCATCCGCTTCCTGGGCGGACACCGCGTCTTCCTTCGCGAGTGCGCGATAGCGCTCGGCCGTCGATCGCGCGAGCTGGAGATGCGCCCGCGCCTGCGCGGCCGACGCGCGCACCTGTTCGAGTTCGCGATCGAGTTCGGGCGCGTCGAGTTCGGCGAGCACCTGCCCGGCCTTCACGTGATCGCCGATGTCGGCAGCCCAGCGCTTCACGTAGCCGGCCGTGCGCGCGTAGACGGTGGTTTCCTGGAAGGCGTGGATGCTGGCAGGCAGCGTGACGTCGGCGGAATCCTTCCCGCGCTTTGCCGGGACGAAGATCATGAGCGGCAGCGACGCATCGCCGTTCGCGGCCGTCGCGACCGCGGCGTTCGCGTGTCCGCGCGACAGGTGGCCGCCAACGAGCAGTGCGGAACACAGCAGGCCCGTGACGACGAAGGGTGTCCAGTTGAAGGTCCGCGATGCGCGCGGGCCGGCTTCTTCCGATGAATCCATTTCACCCTCCCGGTGAACCGGCCGGCGGCGCCGCCGCAGTGCCTCCGCGCGTCCGGCCGTGCATGTCGTCGTGCCCCGAAACGGGCGCGGCACGCAGCGCCGAACCCGGGTGCAATGTTGTCACGTTCTTGTAATACTCGGGCAACAATCAGCCGCATGGCGAAAGACGCGCACGCGTCGGGGAGGCACGATGTGGATGGTCCGGCTTGCGCTCGCACGGCCCTACACGGTGGTGGTGTTCGCCTTCGCCATCCTGCTCGCGGGCGTGCTCGCGATCGTCGGGGCGCCCGGCATCCGGCCGCTCGCGAAGGACATCTTTCCCGAGATCGACGAGCCGATCATCACGCTGATCTGGCAGTACGTGGGGATGCCCGCGGCGGCCTACGAGAAGCAGGTCACGATCTTCTCCGAGCAGCAGATCAGCACGACCGTGAGCAATGTGCGGCGCATCGAGTCGCACACGATCTACGGCAAGAACGTCATCCGCATCTACTTCCAGCCGAAGGTGCGCATCGACCAGGCGATGTCGGAGATCACGGGCAGCTCGCAGACGATCATCCGTCGCATGCCGCCGGGGCAGACGGCCCCGCAGATCGTGCAGTACAACGCGTCGAGCGTGCCGATCCTGCAGATCGCACTCGGCAGCGACACGCTGACCGAGCAGGAGCTCTACGACCAGGGCCTCTGGCTCGTGCGCAACCAGGTGATCCCGATCCCGGGGACCACGGTGCCGCTGCCCTACGGCGGCCGGCCGCGCCTGATCATGATCGACGCCGAGCCCGAGAAGATGCAGGCGCGCGGCGTGACCGTGAAGGACATCAACGACGCGCTGATCCGCCAGAACGTCAACCTGCCCACCGGCTCCACGCAGATCGGCAGCCGCGAATACATCATGGGGCTCAACAACAGCCCCCAGAAGATCGAGGAGATCGGCGACCTCCCGATCCGCGTGGTCGGCGACAAGGTCATCACGATCCGCGACGTCGCCTCGGTGCGTGACGGCTTCAACGAGCAGACGAGCCTCGTGCGGCACGACGGCCGCAAGTCCGCGCTGCTCACGGTGCTGAAGAACGGCGGCGCCTCGACGCTCGACATCGTGCGTCAGGTCCGCGAGCGCCTCGGCGGCGTGAAGCTGCCGGAGGGGCTGAAGCTCTCCTTCCTGTTCGATCAGTCGGTGTTCGTCACGAACGCGATCCACGGAGTCGTCGTGGAAGGCCTGATCGCGGCGGGCCTGACCGGGCTGCTCATCTTCGGATTCCTCGGGAGCTGGCGCTCGACCGTCGTCGTCGTGACGACGATCCCGCTGGCCGTGCTGCTGTCCGTCGTGCTGCTCGGCGCCGCCGGCCACACGCTGAACCTCATGACGCTGGGCGGCCTGGCGCTCGCCGTCGGCATCCTCGTCGACGACGCGACGGTGAGTCTCGAGAACACGCACCGCCATCTCGCGATGGGCAAGCACCGGCTCGATGCGATCGTCGACGGCGCGAAGGAGATCGTGCTGCCCGCCTTCGTGTCGATGCTGTGCATCTGCGTCGTGTTCCTGCCGGTGCTGCTGCTCAGCGGGGCCGCGAAGTACCTGTTCATCCCGATGGCGCTGGCGGTCGTGTTCGCGGTCGCGGCGAGCTACGTGCTCGGGCGCACGCTCGTGCCGGTGATGCTGAAGCACCTCCTGCCCGAACATCACGACGAGACGCACGGCGGCTGGCACGCGAAGTTCGACATGGCGTTCGACCGCTTCCGCCACGGCTACGTGGGCCTGCTCGAGAAGGTGCTGCACCGTCCGGTCGTGCTGCTCGTCGGCTTCGCGCTGGTGCTCGGTGCGACGGGCGTGGCGTTCACGCGCGTCGGACAGGACTTCTTCCCGTCGGTCGACGCGGGGCAGATCCGGCTGCACGTGAATGCGCCGACCGGCACACGCATCGAGGACACCGGGATCCTGTTCTCGCACGTCGAGGACGAGATCCGCCGGATCGTCGACCGCGAGGACCTCGATGTCGTGATCGACAACATCGGCATCCCGCCGTCCACGAACCTCGCCTACAGCGACAACATCAACATCACGTCGTCGGACGGCGAGATCCTGGTGTCGCTGAAGGCGGGGCATCGCACGAAGACGGCCGACTACGTGCGGCGCATGCGCGAGATCCTGCCGGCGAAGTTCCCCGAGGCGTCGTTCTACTTCCAGCCCGGGGACATGATGAATCAGATCCTGAACTTCGGACTGCCCGCGCCGCTCGACGTGAAGATCCTCGGTGGCGACTACAGGAACTTCCATCTCGCGCAGGCGATCGCCGCGAAGATGAAGGGCATCCGCGGCGCGGCCGACGTGCACGTCCACCAGATCATGGACCAGCCCGCGCTCGAGTTCGAAGTGGACCGCACGCGCGCGGCGCAGATGGGACTCTCGCAGCGCGAGATCGCGGAGAACTACCTGATCGCGTCCAGCTCCAGCGTCGTGATCACCCCGAACTACTGGAACGATCCGAAGAGCGGACGCCCGTACCAGGTCGTCGTGGTGCAGCCGCACCTGACGGCGCTCGATTCCGTCGACGCCGTGCTCGGCATCCCGCTGAAGGGCAGCGGCCAGTCGCCCACGGTACCGCTCGGCAACATGGCGACCGTCAAGCGCACGAGCGTGCCGGCGATCATCAACCACGTGAACACGGAACTCGCGTTCGACGTCTACGCGAACGTCCAGGACCGCGATCTCGGTGGCGTCGCGCGCGATCTCGACGCCGTGCTCGGCGAGTTCCGCACGAAGGCGGAAGACCAGAAGAACAACACCCGGATCGAAGTGTCGGGTCAGGCCGAGAGCATGCGTGACGCGTTCTCGCGGATGGGCGCGGGGCTCGTCTTCTCGGTGCTGCTCGTCTACCTGATCCTCGTCGTGAACTTCCAGTCGTGGACCGACCCGCTGATCATCATCAGCGCGCTGCCGGCGGCGCTCTGCGGGATCGTCTGGATGCTGTTCGCGACCGGCACGACGCTCAATGTCCCGTCGCTCATGGGGTCGATCATGGTGATCGGCGTCGCGACGGCGAACAGCGTGCTGATGATCTCGTTCGCGAACGAGCGCCTCGCCGACGGCATGCCGCCGGTGTCCGCGGCACTGGAAGCCGGGAGCGCGCGGCTGCGGCCGGTGCTGATGACGGCGTTCGCGATGATCGTGGGGATGCTGCCGATGGCGAGCGGCCTCGGCGAAGGCGGCGAGCAGAACGCGCCGCTCGGTCGCGCCGTGATCGGCGGCCTGCTGTTCGCGACTTTCGCGACGCTCGTGATCGTGCCGCTCGTCTTCAGCCTCGTGCGCCGCCGCTACGTGCGCGAAGCGCGGCTCGGCGACATCAACCTGTGATGCCTGCCGCGACGATGCCGGGCCGCCCGGCGGCCACGCACGATCGATGGAACGGCACCGCCGACACGACAACTCTGTGACAACATTGGTATGCCTCGGGTCGGCCGGCCGCAGGAGATCGCCGGCAGGTCCCGTGAACACACGCGCGCCGGCGACAGGTCGGCGCCACAGCACAGGAGCAGTCGTGATGCACAAGAAGGTACTTGCGGTCTGGGCGATCGCGGCCGTGGGCCTTGCCGCATGCAGCGGCACCCCGGCGAAGCGCCCCGCGACGACCGAGCCGGGAATGGCGCAATGCCAGCGCTTCTACGCCGATCCGGCCATCGATCCGGTGCGCGACAAGATCCTCGTGCCGATCCGGATCGGCCAGTTGCAGCCCGTGGACATGCTGACGCGACGCACCCACCCGACCGAACAGGAGCGATCGGCGATCCAGGCGCTCGCGAAAGCCTTCGCGAGCTGCAACGCCCGGATCGCCGAGAAGGCCGGACCGCCGCCGATGTATCGGCAGACCAGCAACGAGAACATCGAGCAGGCCCTCGCCGAATTGCAGGCCGGCACGACGACCTACCGGGAGTTCACCAAGACGCTGCTGTACACCGGCGAAAGCGACCAGATCGAACGCGAGCGCCTCGCGAGCGAACTGGAGGCCCAGGAGCGGCACCGGTTGCTGCGGGATCACAACGGCAACTAGGCTTCGGCGGCGGCACGCGCCGGCAGTCGCATCGGGGCGCCCGACACAACGGTCACAGGTCGCACCCTGAATCCGTCCCGCCACTCGAAAGGAAAAGGGGCCACGCCTTCCGGCGCAGCCCCTCGGGCCTGACCCGCGGTGTGCCTCGCGATCAGAAGTCGAACGCAGCCCGCATCGTGAAGGCCTTCTCCTTCCGGAAGTCCTCACCCGAGACACGAATGGGCGTGTCGAACCGCGTCTCGGTGTAGTCGGCGATGAAGCGCAGGTTCGGCGTCGCGATCCACTTGGCCTGCAGCGTCAGCGTTTCGGCACCGTTCGTGTAGCGCGTCGTGCCGCTGTTCGCCGTCAGGACGCCCGTGCCGGCTGCGTTGTTGAGCTTGAAATCGGACGCGTTGAAACCGCTGTAGCGCAGGCCGAGCTCGAAGGCACCCGTGCCCGTGCCGCCCGGCGAGTAGATCGAGTACGGCACGATGCGGCCGTACGTGCCGTTGCGATACGACTCGGCGTAGCGCTCGCCCGTCACCATCCACAGCAGGCTCACGTAGTACGTCTCGATGTTGCGGTCGAACGCCACCCGGCTCGCATTGGTACCGGAGTAGTTCGCGCTCAGCCATTCCGCCTGGAACTTCAGCGGCCCCTGCGCCAGCGAGGCCTCGAAGCCCATGCGCTGACGGTCGACGCCGGCACCGGTGAACGACCCGGCGGCCAGATCGAAGAAGCGCGCACCGCGCGGCTCGGTCGTCGAGTTGAAGGTCATCGAGGCCGGCTGCGTGCCCTGCGAACCCGAGACCGCGAGGTGGTACACGTTGCTCGCCTGCGAGCCCAGGATCTCCGCGATGTTCACGCTGACACGGCCGATCAGGTCCGGCTTGTCGTTGGCGGTCGAGGTCTCGTTCGTGTTCTTGCCCTGTCCGTTGGAGACGGCAATCGCGTACGTCACACCGGCGGTCGGCACGCCGTGGAGCATGATGCCGCGCTCCTTCGCGGGGGCGATGCGGTTGACGAGCGAGCGCTCCTGGAAGTCGATGAAGCGGGAGCTGGTCAGCTCCTCGATCGTCATCGGCATCTTGAACTGGCCGAAGCGCAGTTGTGCGGCATCGCTGAACGCCAGGTTGACCCAGCCCACGTCGAGCGTCGTCGTCGACTGCGCGAAGTCACCGGTCACGTCCCACGTGATCCAGTTGTTGAACTTGCCGGACAGACCCAGGTACGCCCGACGGATGTCGAAGGTGCTCGCCGCGGTGTCATCGCTGAACGCGCGATAGTCGGTGTGGATCCGGCCCGAGAGCGAGACGCTGTTCTTGCCATCGGCCGTCTGGGCGGTCAGGCCATTGTTCCAGCGCAGGCCCATGAAGTTCGCGGCCGCGGCTTCCTTCTCGATCTCCTGCGCCTTGCGCAGGGCCTGCTGGCGACGCTGGGCGCGTGCTTCGGCACGGCCTTCCGGCGTATCGCCCGACAGCGTCTTGTATTCCTCGTCGTCGATGACGTTCTTCTCCTTCAGCTTGTCGAGGAGTTCGGTCATGCGGTCCTTCTTGACGGCCGGCGCCGGGGCTTCTTCCGTCACGGCCTCGTCCTCGGCATGGGCCGGGAAACAGGCGAACGCGGCGACGAGGGCCAGCGTGAGGGCGAGCGGACGCAGCGGGGCGCCGGCGCTGGAAAGGGGATGGAAATTCATCGGAAAGCTCCTTGCGATTGGGCTGGAATCCTTGCGCGCACCGGCCGGGAGCGGTCCCGGGGATGCGGCCGCACCCGGTCGGGGCGCGAGCAACGGAGCGGATTCTGAGGAGCGACCGTGACTGTTTGATGACAGCAGGGGGCCGAACGAATCGTTCCGTGATCCGATCGGATGCGCCCGGGGGGGGCCGTGGCCTGCCCACGCGACGCAAGTGCGAACAGGCCCTGCCTTCAGCGCAGGAGCAGTGCGGCGATCCCGGCGAGCGTGAGTGCGAACAGCACGGCGATCGCCGTGAGCCAGCGGGTCTGGCGGCGCTGTTCCCGCGCGAGGCGGACGATCGCGGCCTCGAGCGTGTGGGGCGCGGGTTCGGAGAGCGAGCGGTGCACGAGCCGCGGCAGCTGCGGGAGCAGCTCGGCCCACTGCGGTACTTCTTCCTTCAGGTGACGCACGAGGCCGCGCCAGCCCATCTGCTCCGACATCCAGCGTTCGAGGTAGGGCTTGCCGGTCTTCCAGAGATCGAGGTCCGGATCGAGCTCGCGCCCGAGGCCCTCGATGTTGAGGAGCGTCTTCTGCAGCAGCACGAGCTGCGGCTGCACTTCGAGATTGAAACGCTGCGCCGTCTGGAAGAGCCGCAGCAGCACCTTGCCGAACGAGATCTCGCGCAATGGCTTGTCGAAGATGGGCTCGCAGACCGAGCGGATCGCGGCCTCGAACTCGTCGACGCGCGTGCCGGGCGGCACCCAGCCAGCCTCGACGTGGGCCTGCGCGACGCGCCGGTAGTCGCGGCGGAAGAACGCGAGGAAGTTCTGCGCGAGGTAGTTCTTGTCGATGTCGGTGAGCGTTCCCATGATCCCGAAATCGAGCGCGATGTAGCGGCCCTCCGGACTCACCAGGATGTTCCCGGGGTGCATGTCCGCGTGGAAGAAGCCGTCGCGGAACACCTGCATGAAGAAGATCTCGACGCCCATCCGCGAGAGCTTCGTGACGTCGACGCCCTGCGCCCGCAGCGCATCGATCTGCGAGATCGGCAGTCCGTGCATGCGCTCCATCACCATCACGTCGGTCGCGCACCAGTCCCAGAAGACCTCGGGCACGCGCAGCAGGTCGGAGTCGCGGAAGTTGCGGCGCAGCTGGCTGGCACTCGCGGCCTCGCGCAGCAGGTCGAGTTCGTCGCGCAGGTGCTTGTCGAACTCGGCGATGACTTCGCGCGGCTTGAGCCGGCGGCCGTCGGCCCACAGCGCCTCGATCACGGCGGCGGCCGTTTCGAGCAAAGCGAGATCGCGCGCGATCACCTTCCCGATGCCGGGCCGCAGGATCTTCACGGCGGCCTCGCGGCCGTCGGGCAGGACGGCGAAGTGCACCTGCGCCACCGACGCGCTGGCGACGGCCTCGCGCTCGAATCGCAGGAACACCTGGTCGACGGGCTTGCCGTAGACGCGCTCGAGCGTGGCGAGCACCTCGGCTGTCGAGAACGGCGGGACGCGGTCCTGGAGGCGCGCGAGTTCGTCGGCGATGTCGAGCGGCACGAGATCGCGGCGCGTCGACAGCACCTGGCCGAACTTCACGAAGATCGGCCCGAGCGCTTCGAGGGCCTCGCGAAGGCGTTCGCCGCGCGGCCGGTCGAGGCGGCGCCAGAACAGCAGCGTGCTGATGATCGACCGGAGCCAGCGCAGCCGGCTGTGGGCGAGGACGAACTCGTCGAGCCCGAAGCGGACGCCTACCGAGAAGATCTTCGCGAGTCGGAGGAGCGGCAGCATGCTTCGAGAATCGTCGAAACGACAGCGACTAGTCGCTGCCGCGTTCGAGGCGGGCGACGCGTTGCGCGAGGCGCTCGACGTCGTCGCGAAGCAGGTCGACGTCGGCCATCCAGGCTTCCAGTTCGGCGCGCGGCGGCGTGAGGCGGCCTTCCTCGGTCGCGTATTCGCCGAGGGCGCGTCCGACGCGGTCGACCGAGTCGCGGCCCGTCGCGGCGGCCGACCGGATCGCACCGGCCGCGCGATGCGCTGCGATGTCGCCGAGCACGCGCGAGAGGTCTTCCTCGAAGTCCCAGACGAGACCCGTCGCGAGGCTGCGGACGACGACGGCGAACTCGGCGTCGCCGTCGACACGGGCCTCGGCGTATGCGGTTTCGTCACCCGCGGCGAGGCGCAGCGCGGCGCCCGGCGGAATGCTCACCGTGACGTCGGCCGGTGTGGCCGCATCGGAACCCGCGACGCCGCCGTGGGCCGTCACGAGGAAGGTCGCGACGAGCGGGCCGCAGACGAGGCGCGCCCGGCGTCCGACGAAGGGCGCGAGGATGTCGCGAGCCCAGGGGGCGGAGGCGAGGATGTGTCCGAGCGCGGCAGCGGCGGTACGGGACAGCACGGTATCAATCCACCCAGCCGCGATGGACCGCGACGACGCCGCCCGTGAGATTGAAGTACTCGACGCGCGCGAACCCGGCGGTCTCCATCATGCCCTTCAGCGTTTCCTGGTCGGGATGCATCCGGATCGATTCGGCGAGGTAGCGGTAGGCGTCGGGGTTGCCGGCGATGAAGCCGCCGAGCCTGGGCAGGATCGAGAACGAGTACGTGTCGTAGGCCGGTGCGAGCGGCTTCCAGACCTTCGAGAACTCCAGGACGATCAGCCGCCCGGCGGGCCGCAGCACGCGGCGGAACTCGGCGAGCGCGATGTCCTTGTGGGTCATGTTGCGGAGGCCGAACGCCACGGTCACGCAGTCGAATGTGCGATCCGGAAACGGCAGGTGCTCGGCGTCGCAGCGCGCGACGGGCACGAGCAGCCCCTCGTCGGCGAGGCGGTCGCGGCCGGTGGCGAGCATCGGACCGTTGATGTCCGTGAGCCACACCTCCCCCGTCGGGCCGACGCGCTTCGAGAGCAGCTTCGTGAGATCGCCGGTGCCACCGGCCACGTCGAGGACGCGGTCGCCCGGCCGGGTGAGCGTCGCGTCGACGGCGAAGCGTTTCCAGAGGCGGTGCAGCCCCGCGGACATGAGGTCGTTCATCAGGTCGTAGCGCGAGGCGACGGCGTCGAACACGCCCGCGACGCGCTGCGCCTTCTCGGACTCGTCGACCTGCTGGTAGCCGAAGTGGGTCTTACTCATCGGTGGGCGGTGTCGTGAAGCGCGGGGTGGCCGCGCGGAACTGGACCTTGCGGACGTCGAGCCCGGCCGCGGGATCGCGGGAGGCGCCGGCGGCGGCGAGGCGGTCGAGGTACTGCTGCCAGAGGGCGTCGCGGTCGCGGCCGAGTTCGTGGAGGGTCTCCCACGAATACAGCCCGGTGTCGTGACCGTCGGAGAACACGAGCTTCACGGCGTAGGCGCCGACCGGCTCGATGGCCGTGATGTTCACGTCGCGCTTGCCGACCTGGAGGGTCTCCTGGCCCTTGCCGTGACCGCGCACCTCGGCGGACGGGCTGTAGACCCGGAGGAACTCGCAGGGCAGCTCGAAGCGGGCGCCGTCGTCGAAGGCGACCTCGAGCACGCGGGACTGCTGGTGGAGAACGATGTCGGTCGGACGAGGGGAGGCACTGGCCATGGGATCGATTCGATGCGGCGGAGGGCCGGGCGGCCGGATGATACCCCGAGGCTCCCGGCGCCCCGAGCCCGCGAAGTCACGGAAACGTGTGCCCGCAGCCGCCGGCGACACGGCGCCGGGTCGAACGGACTCCGATATCGGACCGGACCGTCACGGACCCGTAACATTGCGTTCATAGTATTCGTCGCAGCCCGAGCGTCGGGACCGATATGCGGTCCGGCGCGACCGGTCCCCGATGCCTCACGGAGAACCACCATGGCCGCGACGATTCTGGTCGTCGAAGACGAACCGGCGATTCAGGAACTGATCGCCTACAACCTGAAGCAGGCAGGCCACAACCTGCTCAAGGCGGACAACGCCGAACAGGCCATGCACATCGTCCAGACCGCACTCCCCGATCTCGTCCTGCTCGACTGGATGCTGCCGGGAATCTCCGGCGTCGAGTTCGCGCGCCGCCTCCGGGCCGACCGCCGGACGAAGCAGATCCCGATCATCATGCTGACGGCCCGCTCGGAAGAGCAGGACAAGCTGACCGGCCTCGAGACCGGCGCCGACGACTACGTCACCAAGCCGTTCTCGCCCCGCGAACTGAACGCGCGCGTCAAGGCCGTCCTGCGCCGCCGCGCGCCCCAGGTCACGGACGACGTCGTGCGGCTCGGCGGTCTCGACCTCGACCCCGCGAGCCATCGCGTCTCCGGCAACGGCCAGCCGATCGAGCTGGGCCCGACCGAATTCCGGCTGCTGCACTTCCTGATGACCCACCCCGAGCGCGTGCACTCCCGCGCGCAGCTGCTCGACCAGGTCTGGGGCGACCACGTGTTCGTGGAAGAGCGCACGGTCGACGTGCACATCAGGCGGCTGCGCAAGGCGCTGGAACCGTCGACGCTCGACAACCTCGTCCAGACGGTCCGCGGGACGGGCTACCGGATGTCAGCCACGCTCTGACGCCGGTGCCGTCGCCGCGCACGGTGACATAATCCCGCGCCCGGCCCCTCCTCGCCGGGGCCATTCCCGAGTCGCCAGCTCCGATGACGCACTGCCTTCCATGAATCCGCACTGGCGCAAGATCCTCGTCACGCTGCTCCCGCTGTTCCTGCTCGCGGGGGTCGTGGGGCTCATCGGCGGACGCACCGTCGGCATCGCGATCCTCGCCGTCGTCCTGACCGTGATGGTCGCGCACCAGATCTACAACCTCTCGCTGTTCCGGACCTGGCTCGCCTCCCCCCGGATGGAGACGATCCCGGAGGGCAGCGGCATCTGGCAGCACGTGTTCTCGCAGCTGCGGCGCATGAAGCGGGCGCAGGCGCAGACGGAGGCCGATCTCAAGGAAGCCCTGACCCGCTTCCAGAAGGCGGGCGCGGCAGCGCCGGAAGCCGTCGTGTTCCTCGACCAGGACAACCACATCCAGTGGTGCAACCCGCGCGCGAAGGACTACTTCGGTCTCGACCCGCACCGCGATCGCGGCCAGCAGGTCACGTACGTGCTGCGCCAGCCGCAGTTCGTCGACTACCTCGCGAGCAACGACTACACGAATCCGCTGACCATCCGCATGCCGCTCGGCGGCAATGCAGACGCGACCGTCTCGGTGCAGATCGTGTCGTACGGCGACCACGAGAAGCTGCTGCTCGGCCGCGACATCACGAAGTGGGAGCGCCTCGAGACGACCCGGCGCGACTTCGTGGCGAACGTCTCGCACGAGCTGCGCACGCCGCTCACGGTGCTCGGCGGATTCCTCGAGACGCTCACCGACATGACCGAGCCGGACCCCGACATGACCCGGCGGTCGCTGCGACTCATGACGCAGCAGGCCGTGCGGATGAGCCGGCTCGTCGAGGACCTCCTGACGCTGTCGCGCATCGAGAGCACCGTTGCGCTGCCCAAGGAGGACCCCGTCGACATCGAGGACCTCCTCGATCACCTGCACCAGGACGCCCTCGCGCTCTCGAACGGCCGCCACGCGATCGCGCTGCACGTCGAGACGTCAGACGCACTCACCGGCAGCGCCGACGAACTGCGCAGCGCCTTCGGCAACCTCGTCAGCAACGCGATCCGCTACACGCCCGAAGGCGGGCGCATCGACATCCGCTGGGCCAGCGTCGACGGCCGGCCGGTGTTCTCCGTGACCGACACCGGCATCGGCGTGGCGCCGCAGCACCTCGACCGCCTGACGGAGCGCTTCTACCGCGTCGACCGCAGCCGCTCGCGCGAGACCGGCGGCACCGGCCTCGGCCTCGCGATCACGAAGCACGTGCTCTCTCGCCATCACGCGAAGCTCGACATCGCGAGCGAACTCGGCAAGGGCAGCACGTTCAGCGCCGTGTTCGAGCCGGAGCAACGGGTGCCTGCGCACCACTGATCGACGCCGTCGCGGCGGCGGTGGTGGCGTGACAAACTCCGCGTCCCGCATCGAGACCGCGCCCGCCATGACCCCGATCGAGTCCCTCCGCGCCGCCCTCGGCGACGACTGCATCCGCACCGGCACCGACATCGGTGCGCGCCACCAGGGCGACTGGCTCGTGAAGGCCGGCCCCGACGACGTGCCGCTCGCACTCGCGCTGCCGCGCGACACGCAGGATGTCTCGACCGTGCTGCGCATCTGCCACGCCGCGGGCATCCCCGTCGTGCCGCAGGGCGGACTCACCGGCCTGACCGGCGGCGCCGTCCCCGTGCGCGGCGCCGTGCTGCTGTCGCTCGAACGCCTGCGCGCCATCGAGGAGGTCGACCCGATCGCCGGGACCATCACCGTCCAGGCCGGCGTCCCGCTGCAGTCCGTGCAGGAGGCCGCGGACGCCGCCGACATGCTGTTCCCGCTCGACATCGGCGGACGCGGCTCGTGCCTCATCGGCGGCAATCTCTCGACGAACGCCGGTGGCAACCGCGTGCTCCGCTACGGGATGGCGCGCGACCTCCTGCTGGGCATCGAAGCCGTGCTCGCGGACGGCACGGTCATCACGTCGCTCAACAAGATGCTGAAGAACAACGCGGCCTACGACCTGAAGCAGCTCTTCGTCGGCAGCGAGGGCACGCTCGGCATCATCACGCGCGCCGTGCTGCGGCTATTCCCGAAGCCGGTCACGACGAACACGGCGCTCTGCGCGTTCGACGACTTCGATCGCATCTACGATTTCCTGCGCAGCGCCCGCGCGCATCTCGGCGGCACGCTGTCGGCGTTCGAGACGATGTGGCAACCGTTCTACGTCCGCGCGATCGAGGGAAAGACACGTCCGCTCGGGCCGGACCACATCGCGTACGTCCTCGTCGAATCGATGGGCACGGACCCGTCGCGCGACGCCGATCATTTCTCCGCGCTGATCGAGCAGGCGCTCGAAGCGGGTGTCGTGGCCGACGCCGTCGTCGCGCAGTCGCTGAAGGAGACGAGGCAGCTCTGGGACATCCGCGATTCGTCGGGCGAACTCGTGCAGAAGCTGAAGCCGGTCGGCAACTACGACGTGAGCGTGCCGACGGGCCGCATCCAGGCATTCGTGATCGAGTGCAGCGCCCGCCTCGCCGCACGGTGGCCCGGCGCCGAGACGATCTGCTTCGGCCACCTCGCGGACAGCAACCTCCACATGTTCGTGAAGGTGCCAGCGACGCCGTTCCCGGAGGACGACATCGACGCGATCGTCTACGGCTGCGTGCGTGACTGGCGCGGCTCGATCTCGGCCGAGCACGGCATCGGATTGCTGAAGAAGGCGTACCTCGACTACTCGCGCACGCCGGAAGAGATCGCGCTGATGAAGACGCTGCGCCACGCGATGGACCCGAAGGGCATCCTCAACCCCGGGAAGATCTTCGAGGGCTGACGCCCGCCAGCATCACCCTCGGTGATGCAGGGCCCGCT
>CAUJJX010000183.1 GCA_963205165.1 Pseudomonadota bacterium
CGACCTCCGGCTGATCGGGTGTGATCCGCTCGTGCCGCAGTCGGCTGTGAACGATCTCGGCGTCACGATGGTGGATCTCGACACGCTGCTCGCCGAATCCGATTTCGTGTCGGTGAACTGCCTGCTCGACGAACGCACGCATGGCCTGATCGGCGCGGCCGAGTTCGCGAAGATGAAGCCGTCCGCGTACTTCATCAACACGTCCCGCGGACCCGTCGTCCAGGAGGCGGCTCTGATCGACGCGCTGCGCGAGAAGCGCATCCAGGGCGCCGCGATCGACGTGTTCGAGCAGGAACCCACGCCGGTCGACAATCCGCTGCTCGCATTCGACAACGTGATCGTCGCGCCGCACGCGATCTGTCACACCGACGAATGCATGCGCATGCTCGGAGAAGGCGCATTCCGCGCCGCGATCGAGCTTGCGAACGGTCGCAAGCCGAAGCACATCGTCAATCGCGAAGCGCTTTCGCACGCGAACTGGACCGGGCGTTTCCACGCCTGATCGCATCACCATCGAACCCGGCAGGCACGGCGGCGCGCGCCCCGTGACCGGTCACCACACGGATAGATCGATCTTGGACAAAGAGAACTACACGTTGCGCTGGGACGAGACCGCGATGAAGTTCCTCGTGCGCCGCACGCTCTTCACGCACGGTTCCTTCTTCATCCCGCATCTCCAGCCCGGGATGTCCGTGCTCGACTGCGCGAGCGGCCCCGGCAGCATCACGCAGGGCATCGCGCGGGCCGTTGCACCGGGTGCGGTGGTCGGCATCGACATGAGTGCTTCGCAGGTCGCCCTCGGAACGGAGCGCGCACGCACCGCGGGGATGTCCAACCTGAGCTTCCGCGAAGCGAGCGTGTACGAACTGCCGTTCGCCGATGCGAGCTTCGACGCGGTCTTCTCGCACGCGCTGTTCGAGCACCTGAGCGATCCGGTGCGCGCGGCGCGCGAGTGCCTCCGGGTGCTGAAACCTGGCGGCGTGATCGGCGTCGTCACGCCCGACTGGGACGGCTTCATCTTCTCGCCGGAAACGCCCGCGATGGTCGCGGCCGCGAGGGAATACCAGGACACCCAGAACCGCAACGGCGGCGACGTGCGCACGGGCCGCAAGCTCGGCGCGATCCTGACGGCAGCGGGGTTCGTGGAGGCGCGGATGCAGGCGCGCTACGAGAATTTCGAGCCGGTGACGATCATCACCGACCTGCTCGCGGGGCACTTCGAGCGCGAGGGGCAGCCGGAACACGCAGCGGCGCTCCGCGAATGGGCGGATCTGCCGGAGGCATTCTTCGCGGAAGCGTGGGTGTCGTGCGTCGCGCGGAAGCGCGACTGAGGAATCGCGTGGAGGTCGTCGTTCCTCGGACCCGTGCACGCCGCGTCGAGTGCGTCGACGCAACGAGTCGGAACCTGTCCACGCCTTCACACGCAGCGTGAACAGGCCGACGCGGTGGCTCAGTCCGCCACGAAGCTCTTGATGATCACGCCGCCCGACTTCTCGTCGTGGTCGAGCTCGATCAGCTTGCGGGCTTCCGCTTCGGACAGCAGGCGCGAGAACGAGCTGAAGCCGTAGTACGCCTCGCTGAATCCGGGGCGGCGACGCTTCAGGGCCTGCTTCACCATCGAACCCCAGATCTTGTCCTCCGCGCCACGGTCGGTGGCCAGCGCCTCGATGGTTTCCATCACGAGGTCGATCGCTTCCTGGCGCTTCTCGTCCTCGCTCTTGGCGGGGTGATCCGCGTCGGCGTCGGCGTTGTCGGCGGAGGCTGCCGCTTCGATGTCTTCCGCAGCTTCCGTGTTCGCGGATTCCGCAGCGACTTCGGCAGCCGCCGCGATCGCAGCGGCCTCGGCCTTCGCCGCCTTCGCGGACGGCTTGCGGCGAGAGCGCGCGGCAGGCTTCTTCGGTTTCTCGCCGGCGGTCGCCTCGACGGGGGCATCGACCGCCGTATCGATCGGGGCGTCGACGATCGGTTCGACGACCGGCGTCTCGGATGCTTCCGGTGCAGGCGTCGGTGCCAGCTGCAACGCGGTCTGCGTCGGCTTCGCGGGGACGGGCTTGCGGCGACCGTTCTCCACCTGGCGGCTGCGGGACGGCTTCTCGCGGACGAGGTCGTCGTAGTAAATGAACTCGTCGCAGTTCGCGATGAGCAGGTCGGACGTCGACTTCTTCACGCCGACGCCGATCACTGTCTTGTTGTTTTCGCGCAGCTTCGACACGAGCGGCGAAAAGTCCGAATCACCGGTGATGAGCACGAACGTGTCGACGTGGGACTTCATGTAGCAGAGGTCGAGTGCGTCGACGACCATGCGGATGTCGGCGGAGTTCTTGCCGGACTGGCGCACGTGCGGGATCTCGATCAATTCGAACGACGCTTCGTGCATCGGCGCCTTGAAGCTCTTGTAGCGCTCCCAGTCGCAGTAGGCCTTCTTCACGACGATGCTGCCCTTAAGCAACAGGCGCTCGAGCACCTTCTTGATGTCGAACTTGTCGTACTTCGCGTCACGGACGCCGAGCGCGACGTTCTCGAAGTCGCAGAACATCGCCATGGTTTTCGTTTCGTTGGCCAAGGGGTCTCCTTCGGGCAGTGCGGGCGGCGGAGGCCGTGCGGACCGGCGAGGAAGCCGGTGACGGTTGCGCGCCCCGGGCAGTGGATTCGGCGTCCGGACGGACGCCGACATCGTGCGTGTGTGGGGATGACGCGAGTATAGCCCGCGGGTTCTGCCGGGACGTTCGCGGGCGCGGCCACGTGCGCTGTGGCGTCGGGGCTTTCGCAGCCTTCAGCGCTGGCCCGCGACGGTGGTGCAGTCCATAATCCGTGCCGGCGAAGCTGGTCGGACAGTCGCTGCGTGGCTTGCCACGTAGAGGAAAGTCCGGGCACCACAGGGCAGGATGCCGGCTAACGGCCGGGCGTCGCGAGGCGACGGATCAGTGCAACAGAAAGACACCGCCATCGACCGCAGGTCCGGCAGGTTCCGCGCAAGCGGGGCAGCCAGGATCTCCTCACGAAGGGAAGTGCTTCGAGCGGTCGGCGGCAAGGTTGAAATAGTGCCGTGCGTCGATGGACGTGCGGGCGGCGCGACGAGGCGCGTCGCCGGTAAGAGCGCACTACCCCGGCGGTAACGTCCGGGGTCGGCAAACCCCATCCGGTGCAAGACCAAATAGGGGAGCTATGACGTGGCCCGCGTCGCTCCCGGGTAGGTTGCTTGAGGCCGCGGGTAACCGCGGTCCCAGAGGAATGACTGTCGCGGCGCGCGAGCGTCGTACAGAACCCGGCTTACAGACCGGCTTCGCCAACTC
>CAUJJX010000184.1 GCA_963205165.1 Pseudomonadota bacterium
TGGGCCGCGACGGCACGGCCGACGAATCGCGCAAGGCGATGGCCCAGATGACCGCGCTGATGACCGACCTGCGCGCCTCGGTCCTGAAGCTCGACGCGACGCTCGAGAACACGCGAAACGCGACGGCCGATCTCCGCACGCGGTCCGCGAACGCGAAGGACGCCGGCGCCGATCTCGCCGATCTCCGCGCGCAGGTCGATGAATCCGTGCGGCGCGCCGACGACCTGCTGCGCGAGATGAATCGCAAGTGGCCGTTCGCGCGAGACTCGAAGGTGCGCCTGCCATGAGAACCCGCGAGACCGTCGTCACGTTGGTCCGTCGTATCGTCAGTTGCGTCGGCGTTGCCGTGCTTGCAGCCTGCGGCAGCACTCCACCACCGCCCGACTGGGAAGTCGATGCGCGCGCCGCACTCGATGCGTACGCGCGCGATGCACTGCGCGGCAGGACAGCCCTCGCCGATCGAGATCTGGCACGGGCCATCGACGCAGTGTCGTCCACCGGACGTCCCGGACTGGTCGCGCGCGTGCAGCTCACGCGTTGCGCGATCGAACGTGCAGCGCTGGCCTTCGATGCCTGTCCCGACCCGGTCGCGACCGGACGCGATGGCGGTGCGGAAGAGCACGCCTACGCGCAGTTCCTGTCGGGCCACTGGTCGGGGCTCGCGCCGCGTGATCTGCCGGAAACCTACCGCGCCGTCGTCGCAGCGAAGGACGACAGCGCGCGCCTCGCTGCGCTGCGCGGCATCGACGACCGTGTGTCGCGTCTCGTCGCCTGCGGGGCGCTCATGGGCGCGACACGCCTGCCGCCGGACGGGATGGACATCGCGATCGATGCCGCGTCCGAAGGCGGACTCCGGCGGGCGTTGCTGGCGTGGCTGGGGGCTCGCGAAAGAGCCGCGTCACTGGCCGGCGACACGGTCGCCGTCAGCCGGATCCGCGCGCGCATCGCAGTGGCGGGCGGAACACCGACCACCCGATAGCACCGATCTACGCGACGGCGATCGGTGCCGTCCGGGCGGCCGCGTACGAGACGTAGGAATGGATCGCGGCGACCGGGATGATCCCCGCGAGGCGGGTCTGACGTGAACGGCCGGTCACGGCCGTGCGGTCAGCGCCCAGTCGATGCAGATCAGGCCACCCGGAAGCGCTGCACGAGGGTGCCGAGCTTGCTTGCTTCGGCGGAGAGATCCCGGGCGATCACATCGATGTCGTGCACGGCGGCGTCGTTCTCGGTCGCCATGTGGGCGATGGCTTCCACGTTGTTCGCGATCTCCTGGCTCGCGCTGCGCTGCTCGCGTGCAGCGCCGGCGATTCCGGCGATGTGTTCCAGCGTGACGCTCGTGCCGGACCGGATCTCGACGAGCGCCTCGGCGGCGCGTGACGCCCGTTCGACACCTGAATCCACGTGGGCAGCGGCCGCCTTGATGCCGCGGACACTGTCGCCCGTCGCTTCCTCGATGTTGCGGATCACCTCGGCGATCTCGGTCGTGGCGAGCGCCGTGCGTTCTGCGAGCTTGCGCACCTCGTCGGCCACGACCGCGAAGCCGCGGCCCAGTTCGCCGGCACGCGCCGCCTCGATGGCGGCATTGAGTGCGAGAAGGTTCGTCTGGTCCGCCACGTCGCGGATCACGCGGACGATGCCGCTGACGCGGCTGGAATGCTCGGACAGACGCTCCACGAGCGCACCGGAGTCACGCACCGCGGAGGCCATGTAGCCGATCTCGGTCGCGGCATCGCGCACGACGGTCTCGCCGTCCGCCGAAAGTTCGCGGGCCCGTTCGGACACCGCGAGCGAATCGTTCACGCTGTCGGCGACCGACGCGATGCTGACGGTCATTTCCTCGACGGCGCCGGCCACGGCCTGCGCCGCGTCGGCCTGCTGCCGCGAGCCGCCCGACACGCGGGTGGACACCGTCGCCAGGTTGCTGCACGCGGAATCGAGGGCCTGCATGCCGCCCTGGATCTGGCCGACGAGCGTGCCCATGCTTTCGGCCATCGCGTTGAAGCGTCCGGCGATGTCACGCAGTTCGTCGTGCGAAGGCACCTCGACACGCACGCGAAGATCGCCGTTCGCCATCGCATCGGCACCGCGCATCAGCGCATTGACCGCGTTGCGCAGCGACACCCGCAGGCCAAGCATCATGTAGAGCGCCATGAAGATCGAACCGACACCGAAGATGACGGTGACGGCCGTCACGTTCAGATCGTGGCGCAGGCGCGCTTCCAGCAGCGCGTTCAGCGCGTCCGTCCCGACCTTCGAGAGATCGAACGAATCGACGACGGGCTCGGTGGCGAGCACGAAGAAGTTCTGCGCCGCCGGCACCGCGCCGGTGCGCATGGCCGCGACCGAATCGGCGACCGCACGCTGGGCGCTCGCGACCTTCCCGATCTGGGCCTCGATGCGCGCGGCGACCGAGGGGTCCTGGGATCGCAGGATTTCGTAGACACGGGTGATGTGCGACTGGCGATCCGCAGCGAGTTCGAGGATCGCCTGGAGCTGGCTCAGTTCTTCCGGCGTCGCGACACCGTCGGCGAGCACCTTTGCACCTGTGCCCCGAACGCGCGCATGCGTTTCCGAAAGTTCCGGGATCTGGTTGATGAGGAGGTCGGCCAGGTGGTAACCGACGGACGTCGGATCCAGGATCAGCGCGAACGCGTCGCCCGCGCGGGACGTCAGGTTCCGGGCATCGGTGACGAGCCGCGTGTGGCGCGCGAAGGAGTCCGCCGCGTCGAACTTGCCTTCGACCAGTGCGCTCCACTCGCCCTTCAGCGTCGCGAGTTCGCCCGGAAGCCCGGTGTCGATTCCCGCCTCGGCAACGACGGACTCGAGTGCCTTGAAGGCGGCTTCGACCTCCGCGCGCTTGGCCGGGAGCTTCGATGCCATCGCGTCATCACCGGCAAGCGCGGCTGCGGACATGCCGCGATGCTGCTGGAGCGACATGATCAGCGCGTAGAAATCGGGCAGCACCTGGGCGCCGCGCAGTTCACGCTGCTCGACCCGGTAGGCACTGATCCTGTCCGTCACCAGCACGCCCAGCAGGAGGCCCGTGGTGAAGACGAATCCGATCAGGATGAACGCGAACTTGGCGCCGAAGCGCATGCGGTTCATCACGAAGATGGCGGGAGCGAGGAGGAAGTTCATCGTGTTTCTGTCCTGTGATGCGCCCGACTGATGCGGCAGTCGCAACGGCTGCGGAGGTGTACGTTCAATCGTCTTTATGACGGCAGAACACGGCGAATCTTTACCCCCCGAGATACCTCAGGATCGGACGACCGCCGGACGCAGACTCACCATCAGGACACCCGCCACGACGAGCACGGCACCCGCGCACTGGACGACGCCGACGGGCTCCCCGAGGACGAGCGCTCCGAGCACGATCGTGACGACGGGGCCGAGCGTTCCGACGAGCGCGGCCTGGTTCGCGCCGACGCGCCGCACGCCCTCGGACATGAGCACGGCCGGCAGGACCGTCGAGATCACCGCCATCGTCAGCGCGATGCCGTACACCGGCAGTGGCAGGCGCAGCGCACCGACCCCGTGATCCAGCAGGAACTGCACGACGCAGAACACCGTGCCGACGAGCATTCCCCACGACGTGAAGCGCACGGCGCCGAAGCGGTGCACGACGCGCGACGATCCGATCAGGAACACCGAATAGACCACGGCGCTCGCGAAGATGAGCAGCCCGCCGTGCACGACGTCACCGCGGGCAGCGCCGGTGTTCAGGTGCTCGACGAACACGAGCCCGATACCCGCGTACGACAGCACGAGCGCGACGACCTGGCGGAGGTGGATGCGCTCCTTCAGCCACCAGACGGACAGCAGCAGCACGAGCGTCGGATAGAGGAAGAGGATCAGCCGCTCCAGGCCCGCACTCACGTACGTCAGTCCGAGGAAGTCGAGATACGCCGCGAGGTAGAACCCGATGAATCCGAGAGCGACCAGGTGCATCCAGTCGCGCAGCGCCGGCTGATGATTGGCGCCGGGCAGGCCGGGCCAGAGCGCGAGGACCAGGAAGAACGGTGCGGAGAAGAGCATCCGCAGCGCCATCAGCGTCGGGGCGTCGACGCCATGGCCGTAGCCCAGCTTGATCAGGATCGACTTGATCGAAAAACCGAGCGCCGCGAGCGCGACGCAGATCATCCCGATCGCGGCGTGGCGCCGCGCGGCCTCGGGATGCCGATGACCGGATTCGTCGGCGACGCGGTGCGCGCGCCGCCTGACGCTCAGCGCCGCCTCCCGCCGCCGAGGATCGAACCCAGGACGCCGCGCACGATCTCGCGCCCGACGGCCGAGCCGACGGATCGCGCGACGCTCTTCGCAGCTGCGTCGACCACGCCCTCGCGCTTGCCGCCGCGCGGTCCGGTCGATCCGAACAGGATGCTCGCGAGCCCGCCCAGGATGCCGCCGCCGGAATCCCCGCTGTCGGCCTGTGCCGGTGCCGGGGAGGTCGGCGACGCAGCGTTCGCGTCACCGCGGCGATCGCGCAGCTTCTCGAAGGCCGACTCGCGATCGACGGTCTTCTCGTACGTTCCGTAGACGGCCGAGCCTTCGATCGCGGCGCGGCGTTCCTCGTCGGTCGCCGGGCCGATGCGCGACGACGGCGGGCAGACGAAGGCACGTTCGACGATCTCGGGACGTCCCTTCTCGTCCAGGAAGGACACGAGCGCCTCGCCGACACCGAGCTCCGTGATGACCTTCTCGGTGTCGAGCTTCGGATTCGCGCGGAGCGTGCTCGCAGCCGTCTTCACGGCCTTCTGGTCGCGCGGCGTGAAGGCGCGCAGCGCGTGCTGCACGCGGTTGCCGAGCTGCCCGAGCACGGCCTCCGGGACATCGAGCGGGTTCTGCGTGACGAAGTAGACGCCGACACCTTTCGAGCGGATCAGGCGGACGACCTGCTCGACCTTGTCGACCAGCGCCTCGGGCGCATCGTCGAACAGCAGATGGGCCTCGTCGAAGAAGAACACGAGCTTCGGCTTCGCGACGTCGCCCACCTCGGGGAGGCGTTCGAAGAGTTCCGAGAGCAGCCATAGCAGGAAGGTCGCGTACACCTTCGGCATGTTCATCAGCTTGTCGGCCGCGAGGATGTTGATGACGCCGCGTCCGCCGGAGCCGGTCTGCATGAGGTCGTCGAGATCGAGCGCCGGTTCGCCGAAGAGCTGGTCGCCACCCTGCTGCTCGAGTTCGAGCAGGCCGCGCTGGATCGCGCCGATCGACGCCGCGGACACGTTGCCGTACGTCGTCGTGAATTCCTTCGCGTTCTCGCCGACGAACTGGATCATCGCCCGCAGATCCTTGAGATCGAGCAGCAGCAGGCCGTTGTCGTCCGCGATCTTGAACGTGAGCGTGAGCACGCCCTGCTGCGTGTCGTTGAGGTTCAGCAGGCGCCCGAGGAGCACCGGCCCCATCTCGGAGATCGTCGCGCGGACGGGGTGTCCCTTCTCGCCCCAGACATCCCAGAAGGTCGTGGGAAAGCCGGTGAACGCGAGATCCGCGAAGCCGAGCTTCTCGGCGCGATCCTTCAGCTTCGGATTCCATGCGCCGGCCTGCGACAGGCCCGAGAGGTCACCCTTCACGTCGGCCATGAACACCGGCACGCCGCTCGCGGACAGCTGCTCCGCCATCCGCTGCAGCGTCACGGTCTTGCCGGTGCCGGTGGCGCCGGTCACGAGACCGTGCCTGTTCGCGAGTCCGGGCAGCAGGAAGAGGTCGCGCTCGGACTTCGCGATCAGCATGGGTTCGGGCATGGCGGGCTCCGGAAGGCGGGTGATAAGATTCTGAAAAGTATATCAATCGGGGTTCGCGCGACACCGTGCGACCACTCTCTTCCAGTCACGATTCCAGCGTCACGAGGCAGGCATGGCAGGCCACAGCAAATGGGCGAACATCAAGCACAAGAAGGCCGCGACCGACGCCAAGCGCGGCAAGATCTTCACCCGGCTCATCAAGGAAATCACGGTTGCCGCGCGACTCGGCGGCGGTGATGCCAGCATCAATCCGCGGTTGCGGCTCGCGATCGACAAGGCCCGCGACCAGAACATGCCGAAGGACACCATCGACAACGCCACGAAGCGCGGCTCCGGCCAGCTCGACGGCGTGAACTACGAGGAAATCCGCTACGAAGGGTACGGCATCGCCGGCGCCGCCGTGATCGTCGACTGCATGACCGACAACCGGACCCGCACCGTCGCCGACGTGCGCCACGCCTTCGCGAAGCACGGCGGCAACCTCGGGACCGACGGCTCGGTCGCCTTCCTGTTCAAGCACTGCGGCCAGTTGATCCTCGCGCCCGGCACGAGCGAAGAGAAGGTCATGGAAGTCGCCCTCGACGCCGGCGCCGAAGACGTCCTGACGAACGACGACGGATCCGTCGAAGTCATCACGGCACCGACCAACGACTTCGTCAACGTCAAGGATGCCCTCACGAAAGCCGGCCTGAAGGCCGAGTTCGCGGAAGTCACGATGAAGCCATCCCTGGAAAACGTGATAACCGGCGACGACGCCGTGAAGATGCAGAAGCTGCTGGATGCCCTCGAAGCGCTCGACGATGTCCAGGAGGTCTACACGACCGCCGTCATCGACGAGGCCTGAGTGCTGCCGCCGGTCACGGGCGTCCGCATTCTCGGCATCGACCCCGGCCTGCGACTCACCGGCTACGGCCTGATCGACAAGGTCGGCCAGAAGCTCACGTACGTGACGAGCGGCCGCATCCGGACCGACGAGAAGGCCGACCTGCCGACCCGGCTGCACACGATCCTCGACAGTCTCCAGCAGGTGATCGATGCCGGCACGCCGACGATGGTGGCCGTCGAGAAGGTCTTCGTGAACGTGAATCCGCAGTCCACGCTGCTGCTCGGTCAGGCACGCGGCGCCGCGATCTGCGCCGCCGTCGCCCGCGGGCTCCCCGTCGCGGAATACACCGCACTGCAAGTGAAACAGGCCGTCGTCGGCAACGGCCACGCCCGCAAGGAACAGGTCCAGGAAATGGTGAAGCGACTCCTCTCGCTGCCGGGCGTGCCCTCGCCGGACGCCGCCGACGCACTCGCCTGCGCGATCTGTCACGCGCACGGCGGGCTGGGCCTCGGCGCGCTCGCCACCGCCGGCATGCGCGTCCGTGCCGGGAGGCTCTCATGATCTCGAGACTGACCGGGAAGCTGGTCGAGAAGCAGCCGCCGGCTATCGTCGTCGACGTGAACGGCGTCGGGTACGAGCTCGACGTCCCGATGAGCACGTTCTACCTGCTCCCCGCGACCGGCGCCGAAGTGCGGCTGTTCACGCACCTCGTCGTCCGGGAGGATGCCCATCTGCTCTACGGATTCGGCACCGACGGCGAGCGGCAGGTGTTCCGCCAGCTCATCAGGATCACGGGGATCGGCGCCCGCATCGCGCTCTCGCTGCTGTCCGGCATGTCGGTCGACGAGTTGTACGCAGCCGTCAGCCAGCAGGACGGCGTGCGGCTCACGCGTGTCCCCGGGATCGGCAAGAAGACGGCCGAGCGGCTGCTGCTCGAACTGAAGGACAAGCTGTCGCTCGTCCCCGGCGCCGCCCCGGTCACGGGCACCGCGATGCCGTCGTCCAACGACGCGCTCAATGCGCTGATCGCCCTCGGCTACAGCGACAAGGAGGCCCGCGTGGCGCTCGCGAAACTCGACGCCGATCTCCCGATCCAGGACGCCATCCGGCAGGCGCTGCGCCTGCTGTCGAAAGTGTGATGACCCGCGCGCCGGACCCGACACCTCCGGCCGACGCCGGGAACCGCGAGCTGGCCATCCGGTCCATGCGTCGCCCCATTCCGGGTGCATTCCGGGCTCGGGACACCCTGCCCGGGCCGACTATAATTCGCGCCCTCGATCCCGCGGGCTCACGCCCCGGCCAACGACTCTCACGGACTCCGTCATGCCCGCAACGCTGCATCGCCTGATCGCTTTCACCCTCGCCATCGTCACGGCCCTTCCACTCGCCGCCAACGCCGCGACCGACCCGGCCCCCGTCGAACAACTGCTCCGCATCCACGACTGGAAGACGACCGTCGCGCTGGGCAATCGATACCTCAAGCAGCAGTCGCTCGTCGCGACGCGCGACGTGCTCGCCAGCATCGGCCGCGAACAGAAGCTCGGCGCCGACTGGAAGCGCGGCAATCCGGCGTTCGACGCCGCCGAGGCCGCGATCTCCGCACCGCTGCTCGAACGTGTGCGCGCCGACTGGACGAGTCTCGACTGGATGACCGCCGAGTGGACCGAGATGGCGCAGGCGAGCTTCAGCGGCGCCGAGGTCGGCACGCTGGTCGAGCACTTCTCCAGCCCAGTCGGCCGCAAGCAGGCAAAGATCATCGACCACTCGGTGCAGTTCCACGTGGCCGGCGCCTTCACGATGTCGGGCAAGCTGATCCAGGGTTTCCCCGGCACGGAAGAAGAACAGAAGACGCTCACGTACGTCTGGGCCGACGAGGACCGCGACATGCGCTTCTCGATCGCCGATGCCGAGAACGCGCAGGGCCAGCGCTTCGCCCTGTCGCCGCTCGGCGCGAAGTACCAGCGCACGCTGATCATCAAGGTGACCGGCATCCTGGGCGCCCGCCTCGACCGCGTCGCCGCGACGCTGCCCGCGCAGGCGAAGTCGCTCGCGGCGCTCGCCGATCCGTTCGTCGCGGACTTCCGCACCGCGGCCGCCCGCTGATCACGCCAGTGACCGAATCCGTCGCGGTCCGAACTGCCCCAGCCGCACGCGCGATGACGTCCTCGGTCCATGATCGAAGCTGACCGCCTGATCGCCCCCGCGCCGCTCGGCGTCCAGGAAGAGGCGCTTGAACGCGCGCTGCGTCCGCGCCAGCTCGACGAATACGTCGGCCAGGAGAAGATCCGCGGGCAGCTCTCGATCTTCATCGAGGCCGCCCGGAACCGGAAGGAAGCCCTCGATCACGTCCTGCTGTTCGGGCCGCCCGGCCTCGGCAAGACGACGCTCGCGCACATCGTCGCGCGCGAGATGGGCGTCAATCTGCGCCAGACCTCGGGCCCCGTGCTCGAACGCGCCGGCGATCTCGCGGCGCTGCTGACCAACCTCGAACCGAACGACGTGCTGTTCATCGACGAGATCCACCGGCTGTCGCCCGTCGTCGAGGAAGTGCTCTACCCGGCACTCGAGGATTTCCAGATCGACATCATGATCGGCGAAGGTCCCGCGGCGCGGTCGGTGAAACTTGACCTGCCGCCCTTCACGCTCGTCGGCGCGACGACGCGGGCCGGCATGCTCACGAATCCGCTGCGCGACCGCTTCGGGATCGTCTCGCGGCTCGAGTTCTACACCCCGGAAGAACTCGCCCGCATCGTGCGCCGCTCCGCCCGCCTGCTCGAAGTCGAGATCGCCGACGACGGGGCATTCGAGATCGCGAACCGCTCGCGCGGCACCCCGCGCATCGCCAACCGCCTGCTGCGCCGCGTGCGCGACTTCGCGCAGGTGAAGGCCGACGGACTCATCACGCGCGAGGTCGCCGACGCCGCGTTGATCATGCTCGACGTCGATCCGGTCGGCCTCGACGTGATGGACCGCAAGCTCCTGCTCGCCGTCATCGAGAAGTTCGCCGGCGGACCCGTCGGCGTCGACAACCTCGCGGCCGCCATCGGCGAGGAACGCGACACCATCGAGGACGTCCTCGAGCCCTACCTGATCCAGCAGGGATTTCTCCAGCGCACGCCGCGCGGCCGCATCGCGACGCTCGTCGCCTGGCGTCATTTCGGCATCGCACCGCCGGCCGCCACCGCGAGCGGCGAACTGTGGACGGGCCGATGACCGTGATCGATCCGCACATGCGCAATCTCGCCGGCCCGCCGGACACCGCGCGCAGCTTCGCGGTGCCGGTGCGCGTGTACTTCCAGGACACCGATGCGGGCGGCGTCGTCTACCACGCGCGCTATCTCGACTTCTTCGAGCGCTGCCGCATGGAATGGCTGCGCAGCCTCGACATCGTGTCGACGACGCTCGTCGCGGACACCGGCGTCCTGTTCGTCGTGCGCAGCCTCGACATCGAATACCTGAAGCCTGCGCGGCTCGACGACGCCCTCGACGTCGACCTGCGACTCGAAGCCCTCGGCGGCGTGCAGCTCATGCTGCGCCAGTCCGTCCGCCGCGGCGACGAGACGCTCGTGACCGCGCGCGTGCAGCTTGCCGCCGTTTCCGCCGCCGGCATGAAGCCGTCCCGACTGCCCCCAGAACTCCGTGCCCGGCTGGCTGCCTGGCTGCCCTCCGAACCCGACCGCGAGCGTCCATGACCTCTCCGACCGTCACGACCGACATGTCCGTCATCCACCTGTTCACGAACGCGAGCATCGCGGTGCAGCTGGTCATGCTGCTGCTCCTGCTGCTGTCGCTGTTCTCGTGGATATTCATCTTCCAGAAGATCTGGGTGATCCGCGCGACCCGCGACAAGACCGAGGAATTCGAGAAGGCCTTCCGCGGGATCCAGACCGGCGCCGACCTCAACGACCTCCTGCAGAACGCAGCGAACCACGGCACCGAAGCCGGCACGCTCGAGCGCATCTGCCTGTCCGGCTACCGCGAGTTCGCGCGGCTGCGGCGCCAGCACGGGCTCAGTTCCGCGACGGTCATGGACGGCGTCCGCCGCGCGATGCGCGCCACTTACCAGCGCGAGCTCGACCAGATGGAGGCACACCTCAACTTCCTCGCGACCGTTGGTTCGGTCAGTCCGTACATCGGACTCTTCGGGACGGTCTGGGGGATCATGAATTCCTTCCGCGGCCTCGCGAACGTGGGCCAGGCGACACTCGCGAACGTCGCCCCCGGCATCGCCGAGGCGCTGATCGCGACGGCCATCGGCCTCTTCGCGGCGATCCCGGCGGTCATCGCATACAACCACTTCTCGCGCGACGTCGATCGTCTGGCCAACCGCTTCGAGAGCCAGATGGAAGAGTTCCAGAACCTGCTGCAGCGGATTCCCTCCGTCTGACCACCCGGACCGCACGCCATGGACACCCGCCGCCGGCGCTTCCGGCCCATGAGCCAGATCAACGTCGTGCCGTACATCGACGTGATGCTGGTGCTGCTCGTCATCTTCATGGTGACCGCCCCGATGATGAATCCCGGCATGGTCGATCTGCCCGAGGTCTCGAAGTCCAGCGATCCGCCCGCGCAGCCACTCGAGGTGAGCATCAAGATCGGCGGCCAGATCGTCCTGATCGACCGCGACGCAGGCGGCTCGGCACGCGCCGTCAGCGACGCCGACCTTGTGCGCGAAGTGAAGGCGGCCATCGCGAAGAAGCGTGATCGTCCGGTCGTCGTCGGCGCGGACAAGCGCGTCGAGTACGGTCGGGTCATGCGCGTGATGGACCTGCTCCAGAGCCAGGGTGTGGCCCGCGTGGGTCTGCTGACGAGGCCGGGGACGAACTGATGCTCGACGCCCTGCGCCGCCGGGAGGTGGCGCTGTCCGCGCTCTTCGCGGTGCTCGTGCACGTGATCTTCCTGGCGAGCCTCGTGATCGGCGTGTCCTGGAAGAAGGTCACGCCGCCGAAGCTCGTCGTCGAGCTCTGGCGCGAACTCCCGCCGGTCCGTCACACCTCGCCGCAACCGCCGGCGGCCAAGGTGCCGCCCGCGCCGAAGCCGGTCCCGAAGCCTGCGCCGAAGCCGGTCGAGCCTCCGCCGAAGCCGGCGCCGAAACCACCGGAACCCAGGCCGGAGCCGCCGCCGAAGCCCGTCGCGGAGAAGCCCGCGCCGGAACCTCCGAAGCCGGCCGGTCCACCGAGTGCCGCGTCGCCCAGACCCACCCCGCGAAAGGGTGCCGTCGAGATCCGCGACACCAGCGCCGGCAAGGCCTCCGGACTGGCGGCCGCCGAACGCGAGTTCCGCGACGAACGTCGCCAGATCGCGCAGGCCATGCAGGACGAGGCCCGCCGCCTCGCCGAGGAACGCAAGCGCGTCGACGCCGACCGCCGTGCCGAGGAAGCCGCGCGTCGTCGCGCCGAGGAAGCCGCCCAGGCGGAGGATCTCCGGATCCTGCGCGAGGCCTTGCAGAAGCAGCAGCGCGTCGCCGACGAACTGCGCGCCGCCCGTGAAACCTCCGAAGCCGAACAGCGCGCAGCGCTTGCCGCCGCTGAGAAGGCACTGCGCACGATCGACGAGTACACCGCGCGCATCCAGGCCGCCATTCGCGAGAAAGTCATCCTCCCGCCGGGGATGGCGGGCAACCCGGAGGCCGTCTTCGAGGTGAAGCTGGTGAGGGGTGGCACCGTCGCATCGATCAAGCTCGCGAAGAGCAGCGGGGTCACCCTCTACGATCGAGCGGTGGAGGCCGCCATAAAAAAAGCCGAGCCGTTGCCCGTACCGGACGACCCCGAACTGCTGCTCCAGATGCGCGACCTCAAACTCGTGTTCCGACCGAACGACTGAAACCGATCGAACCCACGCTCGCCCCCGTATAATCCCAGGCCATGTCAGACATGCCGAACGCATCCACATTCGACCTCACCCGCCGCCGCCTCATCGGTGGTCTCGCCATCGGCGGG
>CAUJJX010000185.1 GCA_963205165.1 Pseudomonadota bacterium
CCGGTCGCCGGCCGCACCGCGGCGGCGAAGGCTTCCGTCGAGGAGGTCCGGCTGCCGTGGTGCGGAACCACCAGGACATCGGCGGAGAGACTCGCGCCGGACGCCAGGAGTTCGCGCTCGGAATCGGCCTCGATGTCCGCCGCGATCAGGGCGCGACGTCCGCCCGCCTCGATGCGCAGCACGCAACTGCGCGCATTGTCCCGCAGCGAGGCGGCGTCCGTCCGGAATGTGGGGTGCAGGATCGAGAATTCCACCCCGCTCCAGCGCCACGCCTGGCCGGCGGTGCATCCGATGACACGGGGCGCTGCCGCGAGCGCGGCGTGGCTGCGTGACAGCGAGGTCAGCACCCAGTCGGCAGGCACCTGCCGCAGAACGGACGCGACGCCGCCGGTGTGATCGCGGTCGTCGTGGCTCACGACGAGTCCGTCGAGGCGCGCCACGCCCTCGCCTCGCAGGAACGGCACGACGATCGCGGCGCCGCTGTCGGTGTCGTCGCCCCACGCAGGTCCGGCGTCGAACAGCAGCGACTCGCGGGCCGTGCGGACGAACACGGCGAGCCCCTGTCCGACGTCGAGCACGGTGATGCGGGCTTCTCCGTCGGCGGGCATGGCCGGCACCGCGAAGAGCAGCGGCAGGAATCCGAGCGCACCGAGCCAGCGCGACGGAAACCCGCGCGGCAGCAGGAGACACGCCGCCCCGCCGAGCGCGAGGACGACGGCCCAGTCCGGCGGGGCTGCCTGGACCCAGCGGGCGCCCGGCACCTGCGCAAGCCACGACAGCGCACCGGCCGTCCACGTCATCAGCGTGCCCGCGACATGCGCCGGCAACGTCCACGGCGACACCGTGGCGACGAGCGCGAGCGGCACGACGACGAGGCTGACGAGCGGCACCGCGAACGCGTTCGCGACGGGCGACACGAGCGAGACCTGCTGGAACAATCCGATGAGCAGCGGCGCGAGTCCGACGAACAGGACCCACTGCGCGCGCGACCACGCTGCGAACCAGCCGAAGCGGCCGTGCGGCTGCGTGACGAATCCGGTGAGCAGCGCGACGGCGCCGAACGACAGCCAGAAGCCGGCCGAGATCACGGCCATCGGATCGACGACCACGACGATGAACAGCGCGGCCGCGAGCGTGTGCCCCGTGTCGACGAACAGCCGCAGTCGCGTCGCGAGCATCGTGACGCCGAGCATCCAGAGCGTCCGCTGGGCCGGCACGGCAAAGCCCGCGAGCAGCGCGTACGCGGCCGCGACGAGGAAGCCTGCGAGCATCGCTGCATCGGTCGCGGGGCCGCGATCGCGGCGTCCCGGGAAGCGTCGTCGCAGTCGCACGACGATCGCGTGTGCGAGCGCCGCGAGCATCGTGATGTGCAGGCCGGAGATGGACATGAGGTGGTTCACGCCGGTGCGCGTGAAGAGATCCCATTGCGCCGCGGGGATCGCCCGCTGGTCGCCCACCGACAGCGCGACGAGGACGCCGGCGAACGGCGCGTCACCGGCGGCGGCGAGCAGACGATCTCGCATCCGGCCACGAAGATGGTCGATCCAGGCGCCGGGCGACCACGTGTCGAATCCGCGGCGCACGACGGGCGCGCGATCGTTCACGTAGCCCGCCGCGCGGATGCCTTGTTCGAGGAACCACGCCTCCCGATCGAAGCCGTGCGGATTCACGGCGCCGTGCGGACGCTTCAGCCGGACCGTGAATTCGAGGCGTTCACCGGGCGCCACCGGCGAGGTCGCAGGGACGGCATCCCGGGAGTACCACGCAAGCAGGACCCGCCCCGGCGCGTGACCGTCGGCCGAGAGATTGCGGTCGATCCGGAACCGGAAACGCCAGCCGTGATCGCCGGGTTCGGGCAGGCCCTCCACGACGCCGGCCACGCGGAGATCGCGGCGCTCGTCGGCCCGCGGAAGTTCGTCGGAGAGTTTCCAGGTGGCCACGAATGCGGCCCAGAAGAAGCCGGCGGCGCACCAGCCGGCCAGCGCGAGGACCGGGGACGACCGTCTCAGCAACGGGACTGCGGAGGACTTCCAGGTTGCAGCCGCGAGCCACGCGACGAACACGAGGCTGGCCGCAGCGAGCGGTGGCAGCGCCGCCTGCTGCTGCAGCCACCAGGCCCCGGCGACGAACGCGCAGGCGTGGAACATGGCCGCCGGGCCACGGGCAACGCCCGCCCGACCCTCAGCCGGTCAGCACGCCGTCGTCGAGCCGCAGCACGCGATTCATCCGCGCGGCGATGGCGTGATCGTGCGTGACGATCACGAGGCTCGTCTTCAGGTCGCGGTTGAGTTCGAGGATGAGATCGAGCACGCCCTCGGCGTTGCGGCGATCGAGGTTGCCGGTCGGTTCGTCGGCGAGCAGGCAGTCGGGGCGCGTGACGAGCGCCCGCGCCAGCGCCGCCCGCTGGCGTTCACCGCCGGACAGTTCACCGGGCACGTGCGTCAGGCGCTTGCCGAGCCCGACGCGCTCGAGCATCGCCTGCGCCGTGTCGCGGGCCTCGCGCTCGGGCATGCGCCGGATGAAGAGCGGCATCGCGACGTTCTCGAGCGCCGTGAACTCCGGCAGCAGATGGTGGAACTGGTAGACGAATCCGAGATGGCGGTTGCGCAGGTCGCCGAGCGCACGGGCCGAGAGTCCGTCGACCTTCTGACCCATCAGCTCGACCGAGCCGTCGGTCGGGGCGTCGAGCCCGCCGAGCAGATGCAGGAGCGTGCTTTTGCCGGACCCCGAGGAGCCGACGATCGCGACGGTCTCGCCGACGTCGATGGAGAAGTCGACGTTCTTCAGGACCTCGACGGGCGTCACGCCTTCGGCGTACGTGCGGACGAGTCCGCGGCAGCGGATCACGGGGACGTTCGGGGAATCACTCATAGCGCAGCGCCGCCGCAGGGTTGATGCGCGAGGCGCGGTAACTCGGATAGAGCGTCGCGAGGAGCGACAGCCCGAACGACACGGCCGCGATCACGACGACGTCGGACCAGACGAGATCCGACGGGAGGTCGCTGATGTAGTAGACGTCCTTCGCGAGGAACTGGACGCCGAAGGTCTGCTCGATGAAGGGCACGACGACGTCGATGTTGAGCGCGAGCGCGACGCCGCCGACCACCCCCACGATGGTGCCGATCACGCCGATCAGCGCCCCCTGCACGATGAAGATCTTCATGATCGACGCGGGCGACGCGCCGAGCGTGCGGAGGATCGCGATGTCCGGCTGCTTGTCGGTCACGGCCATGACGAGCGTCGACACGATGTTGAACGCGGCGACCGCGACGATCAGCGTGAGGATGATGAACATCACGCGCTTCTCGATCTGCACGGCGCGGAAGAAGTTGGCGTGACTGCGGGTCCAGTCGGTGACGAAGACGTCGGCCGGCATCGTCTGACCGAGCTGCAGGCTCACGCGCGGCGCGGCGAACAGGTCGGCGAGCTTCAGCCGCACGCCCGTCACCTTGTCTTCCATGCGGTAGAGCCGCTGGGCGTCGGCGAGGTGCAGCAGCGCGAGGCCGGAGTCGTACTCGTACATCCCGACTTCGAAGATCCCGACGACGCGGAACTGCTTGATCCGCGGCATGACGCCGGCCGCCGTCACCTGGCCCTGCGGCGCGATGACGGTGACCTTCTCGTCCATGCGCACGCCGAGGTTGCGGGCGAGTTCGGAGCCGAGCACGATCCCGAAGCCACCGGGCTTCAGGGCATCGAGACTGCCCTTCTTCATGCTGTTGCCGATGTCTGCGACGCGGTTCTCGAGATCGGGCTGCACGCCACGGATCAGCGCGCCCTGCACCGTCTGGTCGAAGGACAGCAGGCCCTGCGCGTTGATGTAGGGCGCGGCGCCCGTGACTTCGGGGTTCTTGCCGGCCAGGTCGGCGATGCGCTTCCAGTCGGACAAGCCGCCTTCGAACGCCGCAAGCTGCACGTGCGAGGCGACTCCGAGGATCCGGGAGCGGAGCTCCTTCTGGAAACCGTTCATGACCGACAGCACCACGATCAGCGCCGCGACGCCGAGCGCGATGCCGGCCATCGAGGTCATGGAGATGAACGAGATGAAGTGGTTGCGCCGTTTTGCCCGCGTGTAGCGCAGACCGACGAAGTATTCGAAGGGAAGCAATTCAGACTCGTGCGGGCCGGGAGCTGCGATTCTGCCAGACGGGGACTGACGACGTCATGGTGATCGGGCGGTGGCGCGCGCCGCTACTCGCGGTGGCGGCGGACGACACCGCGCTCGGGACGGGATCGCAGCGGTCCGCGAAGTGCGATCCTGCCATCTGCGTTTCAGGCGATCGCAGTGGACGACGCGCGGTCCGCGGAACGATCGGCGATTGCCGCCGGGCGTTCCGTGTTCGACGCGACGGCCTCAGCCGACGCGCTTGTCGCGTTCGATGAGCGCGTACGCCGAGTGGTTGTGGATCGACTCGAAGTTCTCGGACTCCACGACGTACGACAGGATCCGGTCGTCGTTGTTGAGCACCGTCGCGACGTCGCGCACGAGGTCTTCCACGAACTTCGGGTTGTCGTAGGCACGCTCGGTGACGTACTTCTCGTCGGGGCGCTTGAGCAGGCCGTACAGCTCGCACGACGCCTGTTCCTCGGCCATGCGCACGATGTCCTCGATCCAGACGAAGCCCTGCGTCGTCGCGGTGACGGTCACGTGCGAGCGCTGGTTGTGGGCACCGTACTCGGAGATCTTCTTGGAGCACGGGCAGAGGCTCGTCACCGGCACGACGACCTTCATCGTGAAGTGGTACTCGCCGTCTCGGATGTCGCCGATGAACGTGACCTCGTAGTCGAGCAGGCTCTTCACGCCCGAAACCGGTGCGGCCTTGTTCACGAAGTACGGGAAGGTCATCTCGACGTGGCCCGACTTGGCCTCGAGGCGCTCGACCATGTGGCGGAGCATCGGCTCGAACGACTCGACGGAGATCTCGCCCTCGTGGACGTTCAGGATCTCCACGAAGCGCGACATGTGCGTGCCCTTGAAGTTGTGGGGCAGGTGCACGTACATGTTGAACGTGGCGATCGTGTGCTGGACGCCGGCGTTGCGATCGCCGACGCGCACCGGGTGGCGGATCGACTTGATGCCGACCTTGTCGATGGCGATCTGGCGGGTATCCGCGGAGCTCTGCACATCGGGAATCGCGAGGTTTTCTGGCTTGTTCATCAGGGACGTTCCTTACGTGCCCGCGGTCGGGGGGAGCGCGTCAGGGGGTCGCGCGCGCCGCGGTGTGTTCTGGACGGCGACGACGGACGGAAAGTTCACCGCCCGAAGTTCACGGTCGCCAGGCCGGTCGATTATAGCCACGGGCCCGTGGTGCAACCCCGGTGCCCTAGCGGTGGAGCCGCGCCTGCACGGCCCGCGTGATGCCGGCGGCGTTGAGCCCGCACAGGTCGAGCAGGATCGCCGTGTCGCCGTGTTCGACAAATTGGTCCGGAAGCCCGAGTTGCAAGAGCTGCACGGCATGGCGCCCGGCCGCGAGCGATTCCGCGACGGCGCTCCCCGCGCCGCCCTGCACGGCGTTCTCCTCGATGGTCACGATCAGGTCGTGCGTCGTGGCGAGTTCCGCGACGAGCGCGTCGTCGATGGGCTTCACGAACCGCATGTTCGCGACGGTCGCATCGAGCGTCTCGGCGGCTTCGAGCGCCGGCTGCACCATCGAACCGAACGCCAGGATCGCGACCCGCGACCCGCGCCTGCGGATCTCGCCCTTGCCGACGGGCAGCGCCGTCATCGCGGCGACCGGCGCGACACCCGGGCCTGCGCCGCGCGGGTAACGCACGGCCGTCGGCGTGTCGAGCGTGAAGGCCGTGTAGAGCATCTGCCGGCATTCGTTCTCGTCGGCCGGCGCCATCACGGTCATGTTGGGCAGGCAGCGCATGAACGAGAGGTCGTACGCACCGTGGTGCGTCGGACCGTCCGCGCCGACGAGTCCGCTGCGGTCGAGCGCGAACACGACCGGGAGATTCTGGATGCAGACGTCGTGGATCAGCTGGTCGTAGCCGCGCTGCAGGAATGTCGAGTAGATCGCGACGACGGGCTTGATGCCCTCGCACGCCATGCCCGCGGCCACCGTGACGGCATGCTGCTCGGCGATGCCGACGTCGAAGTAGCGGTCGGGATACTCCTGCGAGAACCGCACGAGCCCCGAACCTTCGCGCATCGCCGGCGTGATCCCGACGAGGCGCCGGTCACGGGCGGCCATGTCGCAGAGCCAGTCGCCGAAGACCTGTGTGTACGTCGGCTTCGCGGCGGGCTTCGCGACGATCCCGACGGCCGGGTCGAACTTCGAGACGCCGTGATACAGGATCGGATCGTCCTCGGCGGCCGACAGTCCCTTGCCCTTCCGCGTGACGACGTGCAGGAACTGCGGGCCGTCGAGCTTGCGGATGTTCTTCAGCGTCGTCACGAGGACGTCGATGTCGTGGCCGTCGATCGGTCCGATGTAGTTGAAGCCGAATTCCTCGAAGAGCGTGCCCGGCGTGACCATGCCCTTCACGTGTTCCTCGGCGCGGCGCGCGAGTTCGAGCGCGGGCGGCACGGCGCGCAGCACGCGTTCGCCGGCCTTGCGGGCGGCCGTGTAGATGCTGCCGGACAGCAATCGCGCGAGGTAGTTGTTGAGCGCGCCGACGTTCTCGGAGATCGACATGTCGTTGTCGTTCAGGACGACGAGCAGCCGGGCGTCGGTCGTGCCGGCATTGTTCAGCGCCTCGAACGCCATGCCGGCGGTCATCGCGCCGTCGCCGATCACCGCGACCGCGTGACGCTTCTCGCCGTTCAGCCGCGACGCGAGCGCCATGCCCAGCGCGGCACTGATCGACGTGCTCGAGTGCGCCGTCCCGAAGGTGTCGTAAGGGCTTTCCTCACGCCGCGGGAAACCGGCGATCCCGCCGAACTGCCGGAGCGTCGCCATGCCTTCGCGGCGGCCCGTCAGGATCTTGTGCGCGTAGGTCTGGTGACCGACGTCCCAGACGATGCGGTCATCGGGCGTCTGGAAGACGTGATGCAGCGCGATCGTCAGTTCGACGGTGCCGAGGTTCGACGACAGATGGCCGCCGGTCTTCGCGACCGATTCGACGATGAACTCGCGCAGCTCGCGCGCCAGCTGCCCGAGGGCGCGACGATCGAGCCCGCGCAGGTCGGCGGGGCTCGCGATCGTGTCGAGCAGGGGGAAGGCGGATGCGCTCAACGATCGCGCGCCACGATGAAGCGGGCCAGCTCCTCCAGGCGCGCGCCCTTCTCGCCGAGCGGCTCGAGCGCGGTGATGGCGTCTTCCAGGAGTTCGTCGGCGAAGCTGCGGGCGTCGACGATACCGAGCACGCTCACGAAGGTCGGCTTGTGGCTGCGGGCGTCCTTGCCGGCCGTCTTGCCGAGCGTCTCGGTGCTGGCCGTCGCGTCGAGTATGTCGTCCACGACCTGGAAGGCGAGCCCGACGAACTTCGCGTAGTGCGACAACCCTGCGAGGGCCATGTGGTCAAGGCGTCCGCAGAGCGCGCCGAGCGAGACGGCCGCGCGGATCAGGGCGCCGGTCTTGTGACCGTGCATGAATTCGAGTTCGGGCACCGACAGCACCTTGCCGAGGCTCTCGAGGTCGACGGCCTGGCCGCCGGCCATGCCGCGCGAACCCGCGGCCCGCGCAAGCGCGACGACCATGTCCTGCGCGACCTGCGGATCGTCCGCGATCGGGCCGTCCGCGAGCACTTCGAACGCGAGGCTCTGGAGACTGTCTCCGACGAGCAGCGCCATCGGTTCGTCGTACTGCACGTGCACCGTGGGCTTGCCGCGCCGCAGGACATCGTCGTCCATGCAGGGCATGTCGTCGTGCACGAGGGAATAGGCGTGGATCAGTTCGACGGCTGCCGCGACGCGGTCGACCCGGCGCAGGTCGGCACCGGCCGCCTCGCCAGCCGCGTACGCGAGCAGCGGGCGCATGCGCTTGCCGCCGCCGAGGGCTGCGTAGCGCATGGCTTCGTGGAGCCGGGACGGTGCGATGGCGGTGCCGGGGAGCGCGGCCTCCAGGACGCCTTCGATGCGGTCCTGGTGCGTCTGCATCCAGACGCGGAGATCAGTCGGAGTCATCGTCGGACGGGAGTTCGCGGAGACGTTCGTCTTCGAGGATGCGGATCTGCTGCTGGGCGTCGTCGAGGACACCCTGGGTGTACCGCAGGAGTTCGGATCCGCGTCGGTAGGCGGCGAGGGATTCCTCGAGGGAGAGCTGTCCGCCCTCCAGCGCCGCGACCACGCTTTCGAGCTCGGCAAGCGCTGCCTCGAAGCTCTGGGGGGCCTTGGATTGATGGGCTTTCGCCATGACAGGCAGGCCGCCGGAAAAGAGGCGAACCATACCCGATGGCCCGCGCGAGGGTCAACGGCGCCCCGGCCCGCGACCCCTTGCCCGCCCCCGGCAACAAGCGCTTGCCCGGGGGGGACGGCTGGGGGAGAATCCCATTGCTGTCAAGGGATTCGCGCGTGTCGACACCGTCGCGATGCCCCTGAATCAGGGCCGTTGCCGCACACCGCGGGAGCGGCTTTTGTTTTTTTTCCGACCCCGGATTCACGACGCCGGATTCACGACGGAGGTGGCACGCCCATCATGACCGACCTGGCCAATCTTTCGGCTCTCACCGCCACACCGACCCAGTTGCCGGTGGACTGGTACTTCGACCAGGGCATCCACGAGCTGGAACTGAAACTCCTCTTCGGGCAGGGGCCGGGCTACATCGGTCACGAGCTGATGGTGCCGGACGTCGGCGACTATCAGACGCTCGAATGGATGGGCCATGGCAAGACGCTGTTCCGCAACGACCAGCGCGTCGAACTGCTGAGCAATGTCTGCCGCCACCGCCAGGCCATCATGCTGAAGGGCCGCGGCCGCACGGAGCACATCGTCTGCCCGCTGCACCGCTGGACGTACGACACGTCGGGCAAGCTGCTCGGCGCACCGCACTTCCCGGGGAACCCCTGCCTCGACCTCGCGAAGACGCCGCTCCAGAACTGGAACGGGCTGCTGTTCGACAGCCGCCGCGATGTCGCGGTCGATCTCGCGAGCGCCGCGCTGAAGCGCGACTTCGACTTCACCGGCTATCACTATCACAGCACCCGCGTCGACGAGTACGCCGTCAACTGGAAGACCTTCATCGAGGTCTACCTCGAGGACTACCACGTCGTGCCCTTCCATCCCGGCCTCGGCCAGTTCGTGGACTGCGAGGGTCTCCAGTGGGAATTCGGCGACTGGTACAGCGTGCAGACCGTCGGCACCTTCCAGCGCCTCGGCAAGCCGGGCTCGGCCGTCTACCGCCGCTGGCACGAGCAGGTGCTCAAGTACTACGGCGGCGAGCTGCCGCCCCAGGGCGCCATCTGGCTCACCTACTACCCGAACATCATGGTCGAGTGGTACCCGCACGTGCTCGTGATCTCCACGATCATCCCGAGGGGCCCCGAGGCCTGCTCGAACGTCGTCGAGTTCTACTACCCGGAAGACATCGCGCTCTTCGAGCCGGACTTCGTGGAGGCCGAACAGGCTGCCTACGAAGAGACGGCCGTCGAGGATCGCGAGATCTGCGACCGCATGCACGAGGGTCGCAAGGCGCTCTGGCTGCGCGGCGAGAACGAGGTCGGGCCGTACCAGTCGCCCATGGAAGACGGCATGGTCCACTTCCACGAGTTCGTGCGGCGTCATCTGGAGCCCGCGCTCGTCTGACCGTCCCGTGGCGACGGGTTCCGGCGTGCGCCGCAGCCCGTTCGCCGCGACACCGTCATCGATGCCGCCGCACCGACTCCCCGCAAGCTGCCGGGCACCAGGCCCGCACCCTTCCACCCTCGCCTTCCAACCGACTCCCGCCCGATTCCGATGGGTTCCCTCTGGATGCTCGTCGCCGGTCTCGCCTTCGCCGGGATGGGCGTGTTCGCGAAGCTGGGCGCCGCGCACTTCTCGAGCGCGGAGCTGGTGTTCTACCGCTCCGTCGTCGGCTGCCTGACCATCGGACTCCTCGCGCAGGCCCGCCGCTGGCCGATCGCCACGCCGCACTGGCGCCTGCATCTCGGGCGCGGGGTCGCCGGCGTCGTGTCGCTCGGGCTGTACTTCCACTGCCTCACGAAGCTGCCGCTCGCGACCGCCGTCACGCTGAACTACACGTCGCCGCTGTTCCTCGCGGTGCTCACGACGCTGCTGCTGCACGAACGCTTCCACGCCTCGCTCGTCGCCGCGCTGGCGCTCTCGTTCGCGGGCGTCGTCCTGCTGCTGGAACCGACGCTGCGCGACGACCAGGTCTTCGACGGTCTCCTCGGCCTTGCCTCCGGCGCGCTCGCGGCCGTCGCGTACCTCAACGTGAAGCAGCTCGGCGCGACGGGCGAACCGGGCTGGCGCGTCGTCTTCTACTTCACGCTGCTGTCGACGATCGTCGCCGGCACGTGGGTCCTCGTGGCCGGACCGAGCCCCGTCACGACGGGCAACATCCACCTGCTGCTGGGCCTCGGCGCGACCGCGACCGTCGGCCAGTTCACGATGACCCGCGCCTACCACGCCGGGCAGACGCTCGTCGTGGGCGCGCTGTCGTACTCGACCGTCGTCTTCTCGACGCTGCTCGCGGCGGCGCTCTGGCAGGAAGCCCCGCCGGCCGTCGGCTGGATCGGCATCGCGCTGATCATCGCCGGCGGTGTCGCGAGCCTGCGCGCCGGACGCGACGACTCTGGTAAGTTCCGACCATCCCGCTCCTGACGAGACACCATGATCACGATCCAGCACGAAGACCGCCAAATCACGGCCGGCATCTACGGTGAATTCACCCTCACCGACTACCGCACGTTCGAGTCCGAGGTGCTGGACACGCTGCGTCTCAAGGGGCGCGTCGACCTGCTCATGGACCTCCGCGACATGCTGTCGTACACGCTCGACGTCGCCTGGGAGGACATCCGCTTCGTCCGCGCGCACGCCCACGACTTCCGCCGCGTCGCCGTGATCGCCCGCGACCAGTTCACCGTCTGGGTCGGCTGGCTCACGCGGCTCATGTCCGACGCCGATGTGCGGGTCTTCGACGACGAGGCTTCCGCGCGCGACTGGCTCGCCGAGGTCACGGAACCCTCCGCGGAAGACGGTTTCGGCACGCTCATCTCCGTCGCCGCGCTCGAGAAGGCGATCGAGGCCGGCACCGTCGTCGTCTTCGACTGCCGCCACGACCTGATGAACAAGACGATCGGCGGCGAGTCGTACGCGCGCTCCCACCTGCCCGGCGCCCGCTTCGCGCACGTCGACCGCGATCTCGCCGGTCCGCTCACCGGGAAGAACGGCCGCCATCCGCTGCCCGATCGCGACACGTTCGTCGCCTGGCTCGGCCGCATGGGCGTCTCGAACGGCACGCAGGTCGTCGCCTACGACAGCGGCGGCGGCATGTACGGCGCGCGGATGTGGTGGATGCTGAAGCACTGGCTCGGTCACGCGAAGGTTGCCGTGCTCGACGGCGGCTGGGACGCCTGGGTCAAGACCGGCCACCCGGTCACGGCCGACGTGCCGAAGCCCGTGCCCGCGACGTTCGTCCCGAAATCCACGAACGCCACCGTCGACACCGCGACGATCCTCGCGCACCTCGGCAAGGGCGACATGCGCATCGTCGATGCGCGCGCCGCCGACCGCTTCCGCGGCGAGAACGAGACGATGGACCCCGTCGGCGGCCACATCCCCGGCGCCGTGAACCACTTCTTCCGCGCGAACCTCGACGCCATGGGCTTCTTCAAGACCCCCGCCGAACTGCGCGCCGGCTTCGCGCCCGCGCTCGCCGGCACGAAGCCGGAACAGATCGTCCACCAGTGCGGCTCCGGCATCACGGCCGCCCACAACCTCTTCGCGATGGAAGTCGCCGGCATCACCGGCACGAAGCTCTACCCGGGCTCGTGGAGCGAGTGGTGCGCCGATCCGGCGCGTCCGGTCGAGAAGTAACGACAACGCCCCGCGTCCGGCTCTCCCATCGCGCCGCCGGACGCGGTCCTCGATCCCCCGCCGATGCGCGCCATCCTCGCCGACACGGTCCTCGTCGTCCACACGCTGTTTGTCGCCTTCGTCGTCGTCGGCTTCGTACTCGTCTGGATCGGCCACTTCCGTGGCTGGCACTGGATCGCGAACGCCCGCTTCCGCGCGCTGCACCTGGCCGCCATCACGCTCGTCGCCATCGAGGGCGTGATCGGGATGACCTGCCCGCTCACCGCATGGGAGGCCGCGCTGCGCGGCGAATCGGCCGACCAATCGTTCGTCGCACGGATGC
>CAUJJX010000186.1 GCA_963205165.1 Pseudomonadota bacterium
CCCGACCTCTTCGACGCGTCGCCCGCTGCGGGCACCGTCGGAGGTCCCGCTGGCGCCGCGAAGACCGTGGCGCCGACCGAAACTCCTGCGACGACCGACGTGCCCGGCACGCCGTCGATCGCGACCAGCGACGACGCATCCACGCCGGTCGAGACCGACGCCGCGATCGCCGATGCCGCGTCCGTTGCTGCATCGACCGACGGGACCATCGCCGAAGCGGTGGACGCCGACGTCGCCGTCGTCGACGCACCCGTCGATGCACCGCCGGCCGCGGCGGGTGGCGGCGACGGCGGACGCCGCGTCCCCGCGTCGTTCGCGCCGATGGAAGGCGAGTTCGGCGAGACGCTGCCGATCGGCCGCTACGCGTCGCTGCAATACCTCCAGTACGCGATCGCGACCGTGAAAGACCGCGCATTGCCGCGCGTCGGCGACGGCCAGAAGCCGGTGCAGGCGCGCATCCTCTACGCCATGTGGGAGATGGGCGGACGCGCCGGCACGCCGCGGAAGAAGTCCGCGCGCGTCGTCGGTGACGTGCTCGGCAAGTTCCACCCGCACGGTGACCAGTCGGTCTACGACGCGCTCGTGCGGCTCGCCCAGGACTTCACGCTGCGGTATCCGCTGATCGACGGCGAAGGCAACTTCGGCTCGCGCGACGGCGACGACCCCGCGGCGATGCGCTACACGGAAGCGCGGCTCACGAAGTTCGCGGAGGTGCTGCTCGCCGAACTGGACCAGGGCACCGTCGACTTCGTGCCGAACTACGACGGGTCGACGGAAGAACCCGCCGTGCTGCCGGCGCGCCTGCCGATGCTGCTGCTGAACGGCGCGTCGGGCATCGCGGTCGGCATGGCGACCGAGATTCCGAGCCACAACCTCAACGAGGTCGGGCAGGCCGCGATCGCGATGATCCGCAATCCGGATCTCGACACGGCCGGCATCGTCGAGCACATCCAGGGTCCGGACTTCCCCGGCGGCGGACAGATCATCACGCCCCGCGAGGACGTCATCGCGGCGTACGAAGGTGGCCGGGGTTCGGTGCGCGTGCGCGCCCGCTGGACGATCGAGCGCCTCGCGCGCGGCCAGTGGCAGATGGTCGTGACCGAGCTGCCGCCGGGCACGTCGACGCGGAAGGTGCTCGAGGAGATCGACGCGCTGACGAACCCGCAGCCGAAACCGGGCAAGAAGTCGCTCACGCCGGAGCAGCAGCGCGAGAAGCAGCTGATGCTCTCGATGCTCGACAAGGCGCGCGACGAATCCGACCGCACGCATCCCGTGCGGCTCGTGCTCGAACCGAAGAGTTCGCGCATCGACGAGACCGAGTTCTGCAACCTCCTGCTCGCGAAGACGAGCCTCGAGGGCAACGCGTCGATCAACCTCGTGATGGTCGGGCTCGACGGCCGGCCCACGGGCAAGTCGCTGCGCGAACTGCTGAAGGAATGGACGGAGTTCCGTCTCGCGACGGTCACGCGCCGCACGCAGTTCCGGCTCGACCAGGTGCTCGACCGCATCCACGTGCTCGAAGGCCGGATGATCGTGCTGCTCAACGTGGACGCCGTCATCAAGGTGATCCGCGAGGCCGACGATCCGAAGGCCGACCTGATGTCCGTGTTCGGATTGAGCGAGCGGCAGGCGGAGGACATCCTCGAGATGCGCCTGCGGCAACTGGCGAAGCTCGAGCACTTCAAGGTCGAGAAGGAACTCGACGAGAAGAAGAAGGAACAGAAGGAACTCGAACGCATCCTCGGTTCGCGCCGCGTGCTCGAGAACCTCGTCGTCCGCGAGATCGAGGCCGACATGAAGGCCTTCGGCGACGCGCGTCGCACGATCATCGAGGTGTCCGAGAAGGCCGTCGCCGCGAAGCCCGTGCTCGTGGAGCCGCTCACGATCATCGTGTCGCGCAACGGCTGGGTGCGTGCGCGGCAGGGCTGGGAAGTCGAGGGCGCCGCGCTGTCGTTCAAGGAAGGCGACGGACTCGCCTCGCTGCTGCGCTGCCGGACCATCGACCCCGTCGTGTTCCTCGATTCCGCCGGGCGCTCGTACTCCGTCGACGCGACGAGCCTGCCGACCGGCCGCGGCGACGGCGTCCCGGTCACGTCGCTCCTCGAAATGCAGGGCGGCGCGAAGATCATCCATGTACTCGCGGGGCGTCCGGAGACCCGCGTGTTCGTCGCGAACACGGGCGGCTACGCGTTCCACACGAAACTGTCGGACATGGTCTCGAACCGCCGCGCGGGCCGCGAGTTCATGACGCTCGAGAAGGGCGAGTTGCCGCTGCCGCCGGTCGTCTTCGAGGAGACCCCGGGGGCGTACATCGCGGCGCTGTCCGAAGGTGGTCGCCTGCTGCTCGTGCAGCTTCCCGAACTCAAGTACCAGACGAAGGGCCGCGGGCTGATCCTGATGGGACTCGACAAGGGCGAGAAGCTCGTCGCAGTCGCCATCTCGGACCAGCCGTCGCTGACGGTGCTCGGCGTCGGGCGCGCGAACAAGGACCGCGAGATCGACCTGAAGGCGAAGGACCTCGGCTACTACGCCGGCAACCGCGCACTGCGCGGGCGGATGCTGCCGGAGAAGATGAAGCCGGTGGGCCTGCGGACGGCGGTGCCGCCAGCGAAGACCTGACGACGCGCGGCTGCGCGCCGCGGGGTCGTCACGAACGAGGGGCCGGTCGGCATTGTGCTGACCGGCCCCTCGCATTTCTCGATCGACGGGCCGGTCGATCGGCTCTCGATGCAACGTGCGCCGCACGACGTCCCGCGTGCCGGTCGGCCGGAGGGCGGCGTCGTCCGCCTGCCGCCGTCGCCGTCAGCCCCGCCCGTCGTTCGCCCGC
>CAUJJX010000187.1 GCA_963205165.1 Pseudomonadota bacterium
CCGCCGAGGGCGTCGTGGACCGCAAGCTCACGCTCGGCGATCTCGTCCTCGTGAACGGCCTGCTGATCCAGCTGTACATCCCGCTCAATTTCCTCGGCATGGTCTACCGCGAGATCAAGCAGTCGCTCGCCGACATGGACCGCATGTTCCGGCTGCTGCGCGAGAGCCGCGAGGTGGCCGACGCGCCCGGCGCGAAGCCGCTCGCGCTGGACGGCGCGCGCGTCTCGTTCGAGAACGTCGCGTTCCGGTACGACGCCAACAGGGCGATCCTGCACGACGTCAGTTTCGAGATCCCGGCGGGGCGCACCGTCGCGGTCGTCGGCGCGAGCGGTTCGGGCAAGTCGACGCTCGCGCGGCTGCTCTACCGCTTCTACGACGTGCAGGGCGGACGCGTCGCGATCGACGGCCAGGACATCCGCAGCGTGCAGCAGAAGAGCCTGCGCGCCGTCATCGGGATCGTCCCGCAGGACACCGTGCTGTTCAACGACACGATCCACTACAACATCGCGTACGGCCGTCCCGACGCGAGTCGCGAGGAAGTGCTCGAGGCCGCACGCGCCGCGCACATCCACGACTTCATCGCGAGCCTGCCGGACGGCTACGAGGCGAAGGTCGGCGAGCGCGGACTGAAGCTGTCCGGTGGCGAGAAGCAGCGCGTCGCGATCGCCCGCGCGATCCTGAAGAATCCCGCGATCCTGATCTTCGACGAAGCCACGTCGGCGCTCGACTCCCGATCGGAGAAGGCGATCCAGGAAGAGCTGGCGCGCATCGCGACCGACCGCACGACGCTGATCATCGCGCATCGGCTGTCGACGATCGTCGACGCCGACGAGATCCTGGTCATGGATGCCGGCCGGATCATCGAGCGCGGTCCGCACCGCGAGCTGCTCGCGCGCGACGGGTCGTACGCGCAGATGTGGGCGATGCAGCAGCAGGAGGAGCAGGAAACGTGAGGTGAGCGGGGATCACTCGCACCATCGTCCGCGTCGGATCACGCGCTTCGCGCTGATCCGACCTGCGGGACTGCTCACTCTCCCCGTCATTCCAGCGCAAGCTGGAATCCAGTCCGGCGGTGGCCGGTGCGACGTCCGCTGCTGGACCCCAGCGTTCGCTGGGGTGACGGAATGAGCAATGCCCGGTACCGAAGGTCCAGCTGGCAGCGTCGCTCCGCGATGCGTTGCGAACAGCGCCCGTCTTGACTCGGATCACGGTATCTACGCCGTGTGCAACGGTCGCCGCGAATCGGAAGATGCAACGGCCAATGCCTACGGCGCCACCCTCACCACCACCCGCGTCCCGCGTCCGTCCGGCCCGCTCTCCACTGTCGCGCGGCCGCCGTGCGACGTCGCGATCTCGCGCACGATCGCGAGCCCGAGGCCGTTCCCGGGGATCGAGCTGTCGGCCAGCCGATGGAAGCGTTCGAAGACGCGGTCGCGTTCTGCCGCGGGGATGCCGGGGCCGTCGTCCGTGACGGTGAGTCGGGCGCCGCCGGCATCCGCGGAGACCCCCACCGTGACCTCGCTCCCGCGGGGGCAGTACTTCAGTGCGTTGTCGACGAGATTGCCGATCAGCTCGCGCAGCATCACGGCGTCGCCGTGGATCGGCAGCGGCTGCTCGGGGCTCTCGAACCCCAGGTCGATGTCCGCTTCGAGGGCCCGCGGAATCCAGTCGGCCGTCACCGTGCGGGCGAGCTGTTCGAGGTCCAGCGGCTTGCGTTCGTGCCTTCGCTGCGCATCGGGTTCGGCGCGGGCGAGTGCGAGGAGCTGTCCGACGAGACTGCCCATGCGCGCCGCCGCAGCGACGATGTTGCCGAGCGTCGCGCGCAGTGATTCCGGATCGCTCGCGCGCAGCGCCATCTCGGCCTGCGTCTTCAATCCGGCGATCGGCGTGCGCAGCTGGTGCGCCGCATCGGCGACGAACCGCTGCTGCGTCGAGAGCATCGTGTCGACGCGCGCGAGGAGGCCGTTCAGCGCCGCGACGACGGGCCGCACTTCGATCGGCGCCGTCGACTCGTCGAGCGCCCGGAGGTCCTGCGCGGACCGGTCGCGCAGCTGGTCGGCGAGCTGCGTCAGCGGACGCAGCCCGCGTTCGACGCCGAGCCAGACGCTCGCGCCGGCCAGCAGGATCAGCGCGGCGAGCGGCACGAGCATCCCCGCGATGAACTCCAGCGCCAGCATGTCGCGCTTCGTGACCGTCTCGGCAACCTGCACGACGACGGGCACGCCGGCCGGTCGATACACGGCGACACGCACGGGATCGCCGTTGAAGACGCCGTCGTAGCAGGACGCCTCGGCGCCAGCGAGCGGTGGCTCGGGCGGCGACGGCAGCGCGCGATGGCCGGCGATGAACTGTCCGTCGGCATCCGTCACGCGGTAGTAGACGCGGTCGCGCTGGTCGGACGCGAGCATGTGCTGCGCGGCCGCCGGCAGATCGACGATGGTCCGCATGCCGTCGAAACGCGAGAGCTGCGAGAGCGCGATCGCCGCGTCGGAGATCTCGCGGTCGTAGACCTCGTTCGCGAACCGGAAGGCGGTGTAGTACGCAGCGCCGCTGCTCACGATCGACAGCAGCGCCACCGGCACGATCAGCCACGCGAAGAGGCGCCGCCGCAGCGATGTCGTCGGCGCGGCCGCCTGCGTCGTGTCACGCGCCATCGACGCCCGCTTTCTCGATCAGGTAGCCGAGCCCGCGCAGCGTGCGGATCTGCACGCTGGCCGGTTCCAGCTTCCTGCGCAGGCGATGGACGTAGACCTCGATCGCGTTCGTGCCGACGTCCTCGTCCCAGCCGGTCAGTGCTTCCAGCAACTGGTCCTTGCTGACGACGCGGCCCGCGCGCCGCGCGAGCGTCTCGAGCACGCCGAACTCGCGCGACGAGAGTTCCACGCGGATGTCGCCGAAGTACGCCGACCGGCCCGTCGCATCGACGATCAGGTCGCCGATGCGGATGCGGCCCGCGATGCTCGTCTGCCGGCGTCGCAGCAGCGCGCGCACGCGGGCTTCGAATTCCGGCAGGTCGAACGGCTTGACGAGGTAGTCGTCCGCGCCGGCATCGAGCCCGGCGATGCGGTCGGTGAGCGCGTCGCGCGCCGTCAGCACGAGCACCGGCACGCTGGAGTCACGCTGACGCAGACGCTTCAGCACCTCGATGCCGTCGAGCTTCGGCAGGCCGAGATCGAGGATCACGAGGCTGTACGGATATTGGCGCAGTGCATCGTCGGCCGTGACGCCGTCGGGCGCGTGATCGACGGCGTGACCCGCGGCGCGCATCGCGCGGACGAGACCGTCGGCGATGAGCGCGTCGTCTTCGACAATCAGCAATCTCAAGGGCGCGCTCCGAACAGTCAGTTGGTCGTAAGGCTAACCCGCCACCATCGGGTCGTCGATGATGCGAACGTCGGGAGAAAGCGGACCATGAACGTGGCACGCGCGTGCTGGTGGTGCGCCTTGCTCTGCGCGGTGTCCGGCGTGCCTGCAGCTCCGCTCGCCGCACATGCTGATGACGCGTCTGCGGACATCGATGTCGCGCAGCCATCGCGCGCCCTGTCCCTCGCCGAAGCGATGCACCTGCTGGCGTCGCGCAATCGCGATCTCCAGCTGGCGCGTCGCAACGTCGAGGCTGCCGAGGCCGACCGGCTCTCCGCGCGGGCGCGGCCCAATCCGAACCTGTCGCTCTCGGTGCTCGCACTGCGCCCCCACATCGGCATCGGTCCCGGGGCCGATCCGGGCGGTGCGACCGACACGATCGTCGGCCTGAGCCAGCTCTTCGAGCGCGGCAGAAAGCGTGCACTGCGCGGCGAGGCCGCGAGCCTTGCGCTCGACGCAGCGCGCGGCGATCTCGCGGATACCCGGCGCCAGCAGGGGATTCTCGTGGCCGTCGCCTACTACGACCTGATGCTCGCGCAGGAAAGATTGCGCGTCGTCGAGGACACCGTCGGTCTGCTCGTCCGG
>CAUJJX010000188.1 GCA_963205165.1 Pseudomonadota bacterium
GGCGAACACGCCGATCGCGAACATCGCATGGAAGGTCTTCCCCGCGCTGATCTGCGGGAACACCGTCGTGCTCAAGGCCTCCGAGGATTCCCCGCGCATCGCGCAGCTCTTCGCCGGACTCGCGAAAGCGGCGGGCCTGCCGGACGGCGTGCTCAACGTGATCCAGGGACGCGGGGATCCCGCCGGCGCCGCGCTCGTCGACGATCCGCGCGTCGCCGTCATCAGCTTCACGGGCTCCACCGGCGTCGGACGCCGCATCGCCGAAGTGGCCGGCCGCCGCCTCGCGCGGGTCTCGCTCGAACTCGGCGGCAAGAATCCGTTCGTCGTCTGCGACGACGCCGACCTCGACCAGGCCGTGCACTGGGCGGCGCTCTCGGCCTTCAGCAACGCCGGCCAGCGCTGCGCGGCCGGCAGCCGGATGATCGTGTTCCGCGGCGTCTACGAAGCGTTCCGCGACCGGCTCGTCGCGAAGGCGCGTTCGCTGAAGCTCGGCACCGCAGCCGGCTGCGACCTCGGTCCCGTCGTGAATCGCCGCCAGCAGCGGATGATCCTCGACGCGATCGAGCTCGCGCGCAGCGAAGGCGGGCGCGTACTGTGCGGCGGCAACGCGCCCGATGCGCCGGAACTCGCGAACGGCTGCTACGTCGCCCCGACACTGATCGAGGGCCTCGCACCGCAGGCCACGCTGAGCTGCCGCGAGGTCTTCGGCCCCGTCGCGACGCTGCACGTCGTCGACGATCTCCACGAAGCACTCGCACTCGCCAACGCCACCGAGTACGGACTCACCGCCGCGATCCACACCCGCAGCGTCGATCGCGCGATGTGGTTCGCGCAGCGCGTGCGGGCCGGCGTCGCGAACGTGAACCTCGGCACGTACGGCAGCGAGCCGCACATGCCCTTCGGCGGATTCGGTGCGTCGGGCAACGGCACGCGCGAACCGGGCGTCGAGGCGCTCGACGTCTACTCCGAACTGAAGAACATCTCCTTCCTGACCCGCTCCGACCTGATCTGACGATGAAGAAACCGCTCGCCGTCGGCCTGATCCCGGCCCGCGCCGGCTCCAAGCGCGTCCCGCACAAGAACGTGCGGCCGCTCGCCGGCCATCCCATGATCGCCTACGCGATCCGCTCGGCCATCGACTCCGGCGTCTTCGACGCCGTGATCTGCGCGACCGACAGCGAGGAATACGCCGACATCGCGCGGCACTACGGTGCCGAGGTGCCGATGCTGCGTCCCGTCGGGATCTCGGGCGACAAGTCGCCGGACATCGAGTGGATCGTCTGGATGCTCCGCGCGCTGCGCGACGCCGGTCGCGACTTCGAGGTGTTCAGCATCCTGCGGCCCACGAGTCCGTTCCGCAGCGCCGACACGATCCGCCGTGCGTGGACCACCTTCACGGCGCAGACCGGCATCGACTCGCTCCGCGCCATCGAGAAGTGCGGTCAGCACCCGGGGAAGATGTGGGTCGTCCGCGGCGACCGCATGCTGCCCGTGCTGCCGTACGCGAACGGCACGACGCCCTGGCACAGCTGCCAGTACGCGGCGCTGCCCGAGATCTGGGTGCAGAACGCGAGTCTCGAGATCGCTTGGTCGCGCGTCGCGCTCGACGGCGGCAGCATCGCGGGCGAAGTCATCGTGCCCTTCAGGAGCGAAGGGATGGAAGGATTCGACATCAACCAGCCGGAAGACTGGTGGATCGCCGAGCGCCTGCTCGCGGACGGCACCGCCCGCCTGCCGGCGATCGATCGTCCGCCGTATCCCGGCATTGCGAACATCGGAGAAGAACGCCGTGGGTGACCTGGTCGGAGAAGCAGTCGAGGGCACGCTCTACTACATCGCGCCGGAGGAATTCCGCCGCATCCGCGAAGCCGCCGGCGATCGCGTCGAACGCACCGCCGCGTACGCCGACATGTGCCGGCTCAACGCGCTCTACATGATCGCGCGGGCCGGCTCGGGTCACATCGGCAGCAGCTTCAGCAGCCTCGACATCGTGAGCTGGCTGCTGCTCGACGAGATGAACGCCGACGACGTCTACTTCAGCTCGAAGGGCCACGACGCGCCGGGCTTCTACGCCGCACTGCTGGGTCTCGAACGCCTGCCGTTCGACCTGCTCCACCAGCTGCGCCGGCTCGACGGCCTGCCCGGACACCCCGACGTCGCGACGCCCGGCATCGTGACGAACACGGGCTCGCTCGGGATGGGCATCTCGAAGGCGAAGGGCATGGTGCTCGCCAACCGCCTCGCGGGCCGCGACAGCCGCGTGTTCGTGATGACGGGCGACGGCGAACTCCAGGAAGGCCAGTTCTGGGAATCGCTCGTGTCGGGCACGAACTTCGGACTCCACGAGATCGTCGTGATCGTCGACCACAACAAGCTGCAGTCCGACACGTTCGTGAAGAACGTCTCCGACCTCGGCGATCTCGAGGCGAAGCTCGCGGCGTTCGGCTGGGTCGTCGGCCGCTGCAGCGGCCACGACATCGCGGCGCTCGACGCCACGCTGCGCGGCCTGGAGGCCGGCGGCAACCGCCCGAAGATCATCATCGCCGACACCGTCAAGGGTCGCGGCGTGTCGTTCATGGAACATACGTCGCTCGACTCCGACGTCGCGATGTACCGCTTCCACAGCGGAGCGCCCGACGCCGTGAACTACCGCCGCGCCGCACAGGAACTCCTCGACCGCATCGGCCAGCGCCTTGCCGCGCTGGGTGCCGCACCGCTCGCCGTCGAGACGGTCACGCGCCCGGCGACGGCGCCCGCGACGAACGTCGTGCAGCGGATGATCCCCGCGTACAGCGCCGCCCTGCTGGCCCTCGCCGACCGCCATCCGGAGCTCGTCGCGCTCGACGCCGACCTGATCCTCGACACGGGGCTCATCCCCTTCCGCGAGAAGCATCCCGACCGCTTCATCGAATGCGGCATCGCCGAGCAGGACATGGTCTCGATGGCCGGCGGGATGGCGCTGAACGGCCTGACGCCGGTCGTGCATTCGTTCGCGTGCTTCCTGTCGTCACGCCCGAACGAGCAGATCTACAACAACGCGACCGAGCACACGCGCGTCGTGTACGTCGGCTCGCTCGCCGGCGCCGTGCCCGGCGGTCCCGGGCATTCGCACCAGGCCGTCCGCGACATCTCGTCGCTCGCGGGCGTTCCGGGGATGGTGCTGCTCGAACCCTCGTGCGAGGCCGAGGTCGCGATGGCGCTCGACTACTGCGTCGAGACGCACCCGGGGCCGAGCTACCTGCGCCTCGTGTCGATCCCGTGCGACATCCCGTACGCGCTGCCGGCCGGCTACACACTGCGGCCCGGCCGTGGCGTGACGCTCACCGAAGGCCGCGACGCACTGCTCATCGCGTACGGCCCGGTCATGCTGCCGTCGGCGTGGCGCGCGGCGCGAAAGCTCGCGGCCGACCACGGCATCGGCGTCACCGTCGTGAACCTGCCGTGGCTCAACCTAGTGGATGCCGACTGGCTCGCCGGGCTCGCGGCGGACTTCGCGCACGTCGTCACGATCGACAACCACTACATCACCGGCGGACAGGGTGATCGCGTCGCCGCGGCCCTCGCGACGTCGGGGCTCGCCGGCCGCGTGCGCCTGCACCAGTGGGGCCTCACGGACGTCCCGCCCTGCGGGACCAACGACGAGATCCTCCGCGCCCTCGCGCTCGACCCGCAGGGCATCGCCGACCGCGTCGTCGCGGCACTGCGCACGAACGAACGGGCCCGGTGACCCGACGCCTCACCGCACCGTCGGGTCCGCCCGAACCGGCGCGACGGCGTGTCCGGCGCGCGCTCCGGCACTCCGGCCTCTACCGGCGCCTGCACCTCGCCTACACGGGCTGGCGTGCGCGCCACGGCGGACTGCCGGACTGGCCCGCGCTGCTCGGATCCACCGCGTCGCCGAAGCCGGTTCCGCCGCATCCGAAGCGCGTCCTCGTCGCGACCGGCGCCGGCGGCCATCTGCCGTCGACGACGATCGAGAGCCTCGTCGCGCAGGCGCTGACCGCGCGCGGCCACCGCGCCGACGTGCTGCTCTGCGACGGCGTGCTGCCCGCCTGCCAGATGTGCGAAATCAACTGGTACGTCGACGTCGCCGCGTTCGTGCGCGACGGACCGCGTGACCGCTGCGGCCCGTGCTTCCGGCCGTCCGCCGCGATGCTCGACGCGGCCGGGCTCGCGTGCGTCCGGCTCGGCGCGACCCTGACCGACGCCGACCGGGCAGAGGCCGCCGCGATCGCGCGCGACCTGCCGCGCGACGCCATCCCTGCGTATCGCGAGCACGACGTCGCCGTCGGCGAACACGCGCTCGCCGGTGCGCTGCGCTTCTTCGCGCGCGGCACGCTCGCCGCCGATCCGCTCGCCGGGCGGGTGCTGCGGCGCTATCTCGAAGCGGCCGTCCTCACGCATCGCGCGACGCGCCGCCTGCTCGCGGACGGCGCGTACGACGTCGTCGTCCTGAACCACGGGATCTACGTCCCGCAGGGACTCATCGCGGAGACCGCGCGCAGCCTCGGCGTGCGCGTCGTGACGTGGCACCCGGCGTATCGCAGGCAGTGCTTCCTGTTCAACCACGACGAGACATATCACCTGGGCCTGATGTCGGAGCCCGCCGCATCGTGGGAATCCATGCCCTGGAGCGACCACCATCGCGCACGGATCCGCGACTACCTGCGGAGCCGCTGGACCGGCACGGACGACTGGATCCGCTTCCACCGGGCGCCCGAGATCGACACGTCCGCGATCGAACGCGCGACCGGCGTCGACTTCTCGCGCCCGGTCATCGGGCTGCTCACGAACGTCGTCTGGGACGCCCAGCTCCACTACCCCGCGAACGCCTTCCCGGGGATGCTCGAGTGGCTGCGCGCGACCGTCGACTGGTTCGCGCGCCATCCGGATCTGCAACTGCTGATCCGCGTGCATCCCGCCGAACTCACCGGCACCGTGCCCTCGCGGCAACCCGTGCTCGACGAGCTGCACGCCGCCTTCCCGTCGTGGCCGGCCAACGTCTTCGTGATCGGTCCCGAGAGCGCACTCGGCACGTATGCCGCGATGGCGAAGTGCAACGCCGCGATCATCTACGGCACGAAGACCGGCGTGGAACTCGCCGCCACCGGGATGCCCGTGATCGTCGCCGGCGAGGCGTGGATCCGCGGCAAGGGCGTCACGCTCGACGCGGCCTCGGCGGACGACTACTTCGCGCTGCTCGACCGCCTGCCGCTGCCCGCGCGTCTCGACGACGCGACGACCGATCGTGCGCTGAGGTACGCGTACCACTTCTTCTTCCGCCGGATGATCCCGCTCGACTGCGTCGAGCCGCAGCCCGGCCGCTGGCCGCCGTTCCGCATCGCGATCGACGGGCGCGATGCCCTTCTGCCCGGCCGGTCGCGCGGGCTCGACGTCGTGTGCGACGGCATCGTCGACGGCACGCCGTTCGTGCATCCCGCCGAGACGCCGGAGGCCTGACGTGATCGCGCTTCCGCTCGTCGGCGTGAACCTTCTCTACGTGCGGCCCAGCTATGTCGGCGGCACGGTCCGCTACGCCGAGCAGCTGCTGTCGCACCTCGCGCGGAGCGACCGTTTCCGCCTGAAGCTGTACGTGCAGGCCGGCGCCTTCCCGACGCGCGACGAAGCGATCCTGGCGCTGCCGCGCACCGAGTTCCGGATCCGCGGCGGCGTCGCGATGCGCGTGCTCGTCGAGCAGCTCGTGCTGCCCGGCCGCGCGGAACGCGACGGCGTCGACCTGCTGTTCTCGCCCGGCTTCGTGTCGCCGCTGCGGGGCGCGTTCGCGAAGGTCGTCACGATCCACGACCTCTACTACCTGCGCTTCCCGCGGTTCGTGCGACCGTGGCAGCGGCGCTACTGGCAGGCCTTCATCCCGCCGAGCCTGCGCGCCGTCGACGCCGCGATCACCGTGTCGGACTCCACGCGCGCCGACCTCGTCTCGGCGTTCCCGTGGTCGGCCTCGAAGACGACGCGCATCCATCTCGGCGGCGACGCGCTGCCACCGGCCGCAACGCCCGATCCGCGCCCGGCGCCTTACGCCCTCGTCGTCGGCAACGTCACGCCCAACAAGAACATCGAGACCGTCGTCGCGGCCTTCGCGCGCCTCGCCGCGTCCGGCACGGCCTGTCGGCTCGTCGTGGCGGGCAGCGATCCGTCGGGCGCCCTCGCACGTGCCATCGACGCCGCGCAGCCGCGGCCCGACGTCACGATGCTCACGCACGTCGACGACGCCTCGCTCGCCGCGCTCTACGCGGGCGCGACATGCCTGATCCAGGCGTCGCACTACGAGGGCTTCGGCCTGCCGGTGATCGAGGCGATGACCGCCGGGTGCGCCGTCGTCGCGAGCGACATCGGCGTGCTCCGCGAGGTCGGCGGCGACGCCGCGCTGTACTTCCCCGCGACCGACGCCGACGCCCTCGCCGACGCGGTCCGGCAGCTCGCGACGGACGCCGCAATGCGCGGCCGTCACACCGAGGCCGGCCGGGTCCGCGCGGCGCAGTTCCGCTGGCGCGATGCCGCGAATCGCACGGCCGACCTCTTCGACGCGGTCATCGCGAACCGGCCATGACCCGATCGCTCCGCGCTGCCGGAAGCCGCGCCTGCCGATGCCGCGGCGGGCATCCGCACGACGCTGCGCCGCGGCACATCGATGCCTCGTGCCGGCAACGTTGTGGTCATAATCGGCCATCGGGAATTCTTCCCGTGCCGAGCACGCCATCCCGCATCGAAAGGGCCCGTCCGTGACCGACCGCACGATCCTGCCCGCCGAACCGCCAGCCCCGTCGACCGGAGCGCCGGGCGTCACCGCCGTCATCGTCACCTTCCGCTCGGCCCGCGAGATCGGCCGCTGTCTCGCGGCGCTGCGGGCGTCCGAGATGCCCGTCTCGGTCGTCGTCATCGACAACGCGTCGGGCGACGGCAGTGCGGACGAGGCCGAGGCCGCGGGGCGGGGCATGGACCTCCGGGTCGTCCGCAACGACGCGAACACCGGCTTCGCGAAGGCCGTGAACCAGGGCATCGAACTCGTGACCACCGACCTCGTGCTCGTGCTGAATCCCGACTGCTACGTGCGGCCCGACACCATCGGCCGGGTCGTGCACGAGATGGCGCAGCGCGCCCGCATCGGCATGGCCGGCTGCCTGCTGCTGAATCCCGACGGAACCGAGCAGGCCGGCTGTCGACGCTACGTCCCGACGCCGTGGCGCTCGCTGGTCCGGGTGCTGCGGCTGCACCATCTGGCGCACGTGCATCCGCGGTTCAACGGTTTCCTGATGAACAACGAACCGCTCCCGAAGGACCCCATCACGCTGGAAGCGATCTCCGGCGCCTTCATGCTGCTGCGCCGGGAAGCGCTGGCCGACGTGGGCCTCCTGGACGAGGGCTACTTCATGCACTGCGAGGATCTCGACTGGTGCATGCGCTTCCGCGAACGCAGCTGGCGGATCCTGTTCGTGCCGGGCACGAGCGCCGAGCACGACAAGGGCCGCAGCAGCAACGCGCGGCCGCTGCGCGTCGAGTGGTACAAGCACCGCGGCATGGTCCGCTTCTACCTGAAGTTCTTCCGGCGCCGCTATCCGGGCGTGCTGCTGTGGGCCGTCATCGCATCGGTCTGGAGCCGGTTCGCCCTCGTCGCCGCGCGCATCGTGTTCCGCCGTGCCGTCGCCGCGCTCCGCCGGCGGAAGTCCTGTCCGCCGAAGACCTCGCAACCCGCCCGATGAAGGCGGCAGCGGGATGACCGCAGCGCCTGCGCGTCGTCGCACCCTCGTCCTCGGCGGCGCGAGTGCCATCGGACGATTCCTCCTGCCGCTGCTGGATCCCGCAGGAATCGACGCCGTCGCGCTCACCCGCGATCCCGCCCGTACGGGCGCGCCGTGGCGCCACTGGTCAGGCGACCGACTCGACTCTGCTCTCGCGCCCGACGAACATCTCGACGTGGCGCTGCATGTCGCGCCGCTCACGATCCTGCCGGCGCTCGTCCCCGATCTCGCGCGCCACGGCGTGCGGCGACTGATCGCGTTCGGCACGACGAGCCGGTACTACAAGACGGCGTCCGGCGACGCGCACGAACGCGACTTCATCCGCGGCTTCGTGGACGCCGAGACCGCCGTCGCCGCCGTGTGCGAATCGCACGGCATCGCGTGGACACTGTTCCGCCCGACGCTCGTCTACGGCGGCGGCACGGACGCCAATGTCGCGCTCGTCGCACGCGTCGTCCGCAGGCTCGGGTTCTTTCCGCTGGTCGCCGGCGGCCGCGGACTGCGCCAGCCGGTGCACGCGGCCGATCTCGCGCGCGCGTGCCTCCAGGCGCTCGACGCGCCGGCGACACTCGGGCGCGCCTACGACCTGAGCGGCGGCAGCACGCTCACGTACCGCGCGATGGTCGAGGCGATCTGCGTCGCGACGGGACGCGCCCCGCGCACGATCGACGTGCCGCTGCCGCTCTTCCGGTTCGCGATCCGTCTGGCCCGGCTGCTGCCGGCATTCCGGAAGATCTCGCCCGAGGCGGCGCTGCGGCAAGGCATGGATCTCTGCTTCGATCACGCCGCGGCGACCCGGGATTTCGGCTACGCGCCGCGGGCATTCACGGTCGACGCAACGGCGCTGCCGCGCTGAAAGCCGGGGCGGGGATGCCGCCGGTCCGACCCCGCCGACACGACGGATGACGCTCTCCGTCCCGTCATTCCAGCGCAAGCGGGAATCCAGCAAGGCGATGCCGCGTGCAACCTCCGCTGCTGGACCCCAGCTTGCGCTGGGGTGACGGGATGGGGGGCCCGGCGACGTGGCCGGTTGCGGCCGATCAGGCGCCGGATCAGACCTTCGCGGCGCGCGACGCGCGGTACCCCCGCCCCGTCGCGTCGATGCCTTCCGCGTACGAGAACGGCGGCGTC
>CAUJJX010000189.1 GCA_963205165.1 Pseudomonadota bacterium
CCGTGGACAAATTCGCGCGCCGCAGGCAGAATCCGCGCCCCGCCGAAGTCGCCGCCGTTCCAGGGTCGCGACGCGCCCCCCGATCCGTTCAATCCGTCGTCCCTCCAGAGTGCCCGCAACGTGACCCGTGCCATCCGCAACATCGCCATCATTGCCCACGTCGACCACGGCAAGACCACGCTCGTCGACCAGCTCCTGCGTCAGTCCGGCACCTTCGCCGCCCATCAGCAGATGACCGAGCGCGTGATGGACTCGAACGACATCGAGAAGGAACGTGGCATCACGATCCTCGCGAAGAACTGCGCGGTGCAGTACGAAGGCACGCACATCAACATCGTCGACACGCCCGGGCACGCGGACTTCGGGGGCGAGGTCGAACGCGTCCTGTCGATGGTCGACAGCGTCCTGCTGCTGGTCGATGCCGTCGAAGGCCCGATGCCGCAGACGCGCTTCGTGACCCGCAAGGCGCTGGCGCTGGGCCTGAAGCCCATCGTCGTCGTGAACAAGGTCGACCGCCCGGGCGCCCGTCCGGACTGGGTCGTGAACCAGACGTTCGATCTCTTCGACAAGCTCGGCGCGACCGAAGAGCAGCTCGACTTCCCGGTGGTCTACGCCTCGGCCCTGAACGGCTGGGCGGCCCGCGAGGTCGGCACCGTCGGCGACACGATGCGTCCGCTGTTCGACGCCGTCCTCGAGTACGTGCCGGTCCGCGACGCCGATCCGGAAGGTCCGCTCCAGCTCCAGATCTGCTCGCTCGACTACTCCAGCTTCGTCGGTCGCATCGGTGTCGGCCGCATCCAGCGCGGTCGCATCCGCTCCGGCCAGCAGGTTGCCGTGATGCGCGGCCCGGGTTCCGATCCGAAGCTCGCCAAGGTCAACCAGGTGCTCGTGTTCAAGGGCCTCGAACGCCAGGTCGTGGACCAGGCGGAAGCGGGCGACATCGTCCTGATCAACGGTGTCGAGGATGTCGGCATCGGCGTCACGCTGTGCGACCCCGCGACTCCCGAGGCGCTGCCGCTGCTGCGCGTCGACGAGCCGACGCTGACCATGAACTTCATGGTCAACACCTCGCCGATGGCGGGCCGCGAAGGCAAGTTCGTGACGTCGCGCCAGATCCGCGAACGCCTCGAGCGCGAGCTCATGAGCAACGTCGCGCTGCGCGTGGAATTCTCCGACGACGCCGACACGTTCGTCGTGTCGGGCCGCGGTGAACTCCACCTGACGATCCTGCTGGAAAACATGCGTCGCGAAGGCTATGAGCTGGCCGTGGGCCGCCCGCGCGTCGTGCTGAAGGAGATCGACGGCGTGAAGTGCGAGCCGTTCGAGCTGCTGACCGTCGACGTCGAGGACACCCACCAGGGTCCGGTGATGGAAGAACTGGGCCGTCGTCGCGGCGAGATGCTCGACATGCAGCCGGACGGCAAGGGCCGCGTGCGCCTCGAGTACCGCATCCCCGCCCGCGGCCTGATCGGTTTCCAGGGCGAGTTCCTGACGATGACGCGCGGCACGGGCCTCGCGAGCCACATCTTCGACGACTACGGTCCGATGAAGGGCGACATCGCCGAGCGCCGCAACGGCGTGCTGATCTCGCAGGACGACGGTGACGCCGTGGCCTACGCCCTCTGGAAGCTCCAGGACCGCGGCCGCATGTTCGTGTCGCCCGGCGATCCGCTGTACGAAGGCATGGTCATCGGCATCCACTCGCGCGACAACGACCTCGTCGTGAACCCGATCAAGGGCAAGCAGCTCACGAACGTCCGGGCCTCCGGCACCGACGAAGCCGTGCGCCTCGTGCCGCCGATCCAGCTGTCGCTCGAATCGGCGATCGAGTTCATCTCCGACGAGGAGATCGTCGAGATCACGCCGGTCGCGATCCGCATCCGCAAGCGCCACCTGAAGGAGCACGAGCGCAAGCGCGCGGCCCGCAGCGGCGCCGAGGTCGCGGCCTGATGATGGCCTGACGGGTCTCGCGGTGGCGTTCACGCTCGCCGAACTCGTCCTTCTCGCGGTCGCGATCGTCCTGGTCGCGGCCGTTTTGTTTGTGGCCGTCCGGGTCGCGCAGCTCGCGCGCGATCAGGCGGACTCCGCGGACGACCTCGAGCGGCGCCTCGCCGAGCGATCCGACGCGAAGCATCTCGACGTGCTGCGCGACCTGGGCACCGGTCTCGCGGCACTCGGCGACCGGCTGAACGCCGGTGGCGTCGAACGCGCCGAACAGCTCCGCGCGACCGTCGACCAGCAGCTGCGCCAGACGCGCGACGCGCTCGTCGCCCTCCAGATCTCCACGAACCAGGAACTCGCGATCAACCGCGAAACGCTGCTCGCGACCATCGCCGAGCTGCGCCAGGGTCTGCTCGCCGTCGTGGTGGAGCAGCGGCAGCAGCAGATGACGCAGCTCGCGGAACTCCGCGAAGTCCTGCTCGCGCAATCCACCGAACAGCGTGCCGTGCTCCTCGCGCAGCTGGGCGAGCAGCGCGCGTCCGTGCTCGGACTGCTCGGCGAACAACGCGAATCCCTCCTCGGCCAGCTCGGCGAGCATCGCGAATCGGTGCTCGGCAGCCTCGGCGGGATGCGCGTCGAGATCCTCGGAAAGTCGCTCGCGGCGCTCGCGGAGCAGGGCCGCATGCAGTCCGAGACCATGCAGGATTCCGTGCGCGCGCTGTCGCTGCAGCTCACCGGCAGCGTCGAGACGCTCACGCGCACGACCGACGCTCGGCTCGAGCAGATCCAGGGCAAGGTGAGCGAGCGGCTGGAAGAGGGCTTCCGCAAGACGAACGAGACCTTCGCGAACGTGATGGCGCGGCTCGCGACCATCGACGAGGCGCAGCGCAAGATCGACAGCCTGACGACGAACGTCGTGAGCCTCCAGGAACTCCTCGGCGACAAGCGTTCGCGCGGCGCGTTCGGCGAGGTGCAGCTCGAGAACCTCGTGCGCAACATCCTGCCGCCGTCGGCCTACGCGTTCCAGCACGTGCTGTCGAACAAGGCGCGCGCCGACTGCGTGCTGATGCTGCCGCCGCCGACGGGCATGGTCGCCGTCGACTCGAAGTTCCCGCTCGAGAACTATCACCGGATGTTCGATCCGGACCTCGGCGACGCCGGGCGTGCGGTCGCGCGGAAGACGTTCCGCGCGGACGTGAAGAAGCACGTCGACGACATCGCCGACCGCTACATCCTCGAAGGCGAGACGTCCGATGGCGCCGTGATGTTCATCCCCGCGGAAGCCGTGTTCGCCGAGATCCACGCGTACCACGCCGAGGTCGTCGACCACGCGATGCAGCGTCGCGTCTGGATCGTCTCGCCGACGACGATGATGGCCGTGCTCAACACGGCGCGCGCCGTCATGAAGGACGTGGAAACGCGCCGGCAGGTGCACGTCATCAAGGACGAGCTGGGCAAGCTCGGCAAGGACTTCGCGCGCTTCGACGTGCGCATGCGCAAGCTCGCCGACCACATCCGCCAGGCGCACGACGACGCGCAGCAGGTGCAGATCAGCAG
>CAUJJX010000190.1 GCA_963205165.1 Pseudomonadota bacterium
CTTCGAGACAGGCTCGAACCAGTTCGAGTGGGAACACCTCCGCGCCGACGGCGAGCAGTTCACGGCCCGCGTGCTGACGACCGCGATCCGTCAGGGCGGCAAGGATCTCCTGCACGTCGTCTGGACCGACATCACGGCACAGAAGCAGGCCGAGGCCGAGCTGGCCGAGTACCGCCACGATCTCGAACGCAAGGTCGCGGAGCGTACCGCCGAGGTGATCGCGGCGACCGAGTCGCTGCGCGTCGCCCAGGAGGAGCGGCAGGTGGTCTTCGACGCGGCGAGCGTCGGCATCGTGCTGACGCGCGACCGGGTCATCGTGCACTGCAACCGGACGATGGAACGCATGCTCGGCCGCGAGGCTGGCGAACTCACGGGGCAGCTCACGCGCATCTGGTATCGCAGCGACGCCGAGTACGCCGCTGCCGGTGAGCGCATCTACGCCGACGTCTCGCGGCAGGGCCTCCACAGCGAGGAGGTCGAGCTGACCCGCAAGGACGGCAGCACGTTCTGGGCGCGCCTGACGGTGCAGGCGTTCGATCGCGACCGACCGGAGCAGGGCGTCGCGGTCACCATCGAGGACAACACCGCCGAGCGCGCGGCCATCGCCGAGATGGCGCGGGCGCGGGCACTGGCCGAGGACGCCGCCCGGACCAAGTCCGACTTCCTCGCCAACATGAGCCACGAGATCCGGACGCCGATGAACGCCGTCATCGGGATGACGCACCTCGTGCTCAAGACCGCGCTCACGCCGCGGCAGCGCGAGTACGTCCGGAAGATCCAGTCGTCGAGCCAGATGCTGCTGGGCATCCTGAACGACATCCTGGACTTCTCGAAGATCGACGCCGGCAAGCTCGTCGTGGAGCGCATCGATTTCGAGCTCGACCGCGTGCTCGACAACGTCGCCGCGATGGTCGCCGAGCGCACGGCCGGCAAGGGGCTCGAGCTGATCATCGACGTCGCCGCCGACGTGCCGAACAACCTGATCGGCGATCCGCTGCGCATCGGCCAGATCCTGACCAACTACGCGAACAACGCCGTGAAGTTCACGGAGCACGGCGAGATCGTGATCCGCGTCGAGGTCGAGGGACGCGAGGGCGACGACCTGCGGCTGCGCTTCGTGGTGCGCGATACCGGAATCGGCATCGAAGCGGCGCAGCGCGAGCGCCTGTTCCGGAGCTTCGAGCAGGCGGACACGTCGATCACCCGGAAGTACGGCGGCACGGGCCTCGGCCTCGTCATCTCGAAGCGGCTCGCTGAACTGATGGGCGGCGAGGTCGGCGTCGACAGCGTGCCGGGCGATGGGTCCACGTTCTGGTTCACCGTCGCGCTCGGCACCGGCTGCGACGCCGGCGAACGCTTCCTGCCGCGGGCCGACCTGCGCGGGCGTCGCGTGCTCGTGGTGGACGACAACGAGCACGCGCGCGAGATCATCGGTGACCAGTTGCGCGCGATGACGTTCGTGGTCGCGACGGCGGCGTCCGGTGACGATGCGCTTGCGGAACTGCTCCGTGCCGAGGCGGCGCGCGAGCCCCACGAGATCGTCTTCCTCGACTGGCACATGCCCGGGATGGACGGGCTCGAGACGGCCGCCGAGATCCGCCGGCTCGGGCTCCGGTCGTCGCCGCATCTGCTGATGGTCACGGCGTACGGCCGGGATGACCTCGTGGCGTCGGCGAGCCGGGTCGGCATCGAGGACGTCCTGACGAAGCCGGTGACGCCGTCGCAGCTCTTCGATGCGGCGATGCGGGTGCTCGGGGCCGACGAGTCCGCGCGACACCGGCCGCGGGCGGACGAATCCGGCGTGTCGCGCGACGTGTCGATGCTCGCGGGTGCCCGCGCGCTCCTCGTCGAGGACAACGATCTCAACCAGGAGGTCGCGACCGAGTTCCTCCACGAGGTCGGGCTCGAGGTCGACGTGGCCCCCGACGGCGCCGTCGCGCTCGAGAAGCTGAAGACGAACACGTACGACATCGTGCTGATGGACATGCAGATGCCCGTGATGGACGGTCTCACGGCGGCCCGCGAGATCCGGAAGCTGCCCGGGCTGCGCGATCTCCCGATCGTGGCGATGACGGCCAACGTGATGGCCGCCGATCGTGAGCGCTGCATCGACGCCGGCATGAACGATCACATCGCGAAGCCCATCGATCCGGCGACGCTCGTCGCGAAGCTCGTGCAGTGGGTCCGGCCGCGGGTCGAGCGGTTGCCGGTCGCCACTATCGCCGCCGCCGGGCGGGACGCGGCACGGCAGCCGGTGTCGGCGCATGTGCTGGACGGCATCCCCGGGCTGGACGTGAAGCTCGGCCTGCATCTCGTGATGGATCGCGACGCGCTGTACCTCAGCATCATGGAGAAGTTCGTCGAGGGACAGGCCGACGCGCCTGCCCGCATCGGCGCTGCCATCGCCGCGGCCGACTGGCCGACGGCCGAGCGCGAGGCCCATACGCTCAAGGGCGTCAGCGCGCAGATCGGGGCGGGGGATCTGCGCGGGATGGCGGAGCAGCTCGAGCGTGCGATCCGCGGTCGTGAACCCGTGGCGCGGCTCGACGAGCTTCGTGCCGGCGTGGCGGCTGCCCTCGGGTCACTGATCGGCGCGATCGCGGAGCGGCTGCCGAAGGCGGCGCCGGTCGTGGCTGCGTCGTCGGTCGATCCGGCGGCGCTGCGCGAATTGTGCGTCCGCCTCGCCGGGCTGCTTCGCGACGACGATTTCGCCAGCGGGAAGCTCCTCGGGGACAACGCGGCGATGCTGCGCGCGGCGTTCGGCGACCGTTACCGCGAGATCTCCGAGGCCGTGCGCCAGTACGACTTCGCGATCGCGCTCGATCGACTCGAGCGGGCGGCGGAGTCCCTCGGGATCGCGGTGCGCTGATCCGGTGTGCCGCTGTGCCGGTGCGCCGGGCTTGCCGGGCGCGATCGGCGATCTACGAAAGCGCGGCCACCGCCTCGCGCACGAGCCCCGGGCCGCGGTAGATCAATCCGGAGTAGACCTGCACGAGCGTCGCGCCGGCATCGATCTTCTCGCGGGCGTGATTGCCCGACAGGATGCCGCCCGCCGCGATGATCGGCAGGCGTCCGCCGAGGCGTTTCGCGAGCCCGCGGACGACGGCCGTCGAGCGTTCGCGCACCGGCGCACCGCTGAGTCCGCCGGGTTCGTCGGCATGGCGCAGGCCGGCGACGGCATCGCGGGCGATCGTGGTGTTCGTCGCGATGACGGCGTCCATGTTCTCGGCGACCAGCACGTCGGCGATCGCGTCGAGCTGCGACTCGTCGAGGTCCGGTGCGATCTTCACGGCCAGCGGCACGCGCCGGCCGTGCTGCGCGGCGAGCGCCGTGCGTTCCGTGTCGAGCGCGCGGAGCAGCGCGGCGAGCGCGTCGGATTCCTGGAGGGCGCGAAGGTTCTTCGTGTTCGGCGACGAGATGTTCACGGTCACGTAATGCGCGTGCGTGTAGACCTTGCGCAGGCACGCGAGATAGTCGTCGGCGGCGTTCTCGATCGGGGTATCGAAGTTCTTCCCGATGTTGATCCCGAGGATGCCGCGGTAGCGCGCGCGGGCGACGTTCGCGAGCAGCGCGTCGACGCCGTCGTTGTTGAAGCCCATGCGGTTGATGATCGCGTTCGCCTCGGGGATGCGGAACAGCCGCGGCCGCGGATTGCCCGGCTGCGGACGCGGCGTGATCGTGCCGACCTCGAGGAAGCCGAAGCCGAAGCTCGCGAGGCCGTCGACGTGCGCGGCGTTCTTGTCGAGGCCCGCGGCGAGACCCACCGGATTCGGGAAGTCGATCCCCATGCACTGCACGCGGCGGCCGGGCAGGGCCTCGGGGGCGCGCGTGAGTCGCAGGCCCGACGCGAGATCGAGCAGCCTGAACGTGAGGTCGTGGGCCGTCTCGCCATCGAGGCGGAACAGCAGCGGGCGCAGCAGCGGATAGGGCATCGGGGCGGGGCGCGGTCAGCGGCCGGTGAAGTTGCCGGGGCGGCGTTCGAGGAAGGCGCGCATGCCTTCGGCAGCGTCTTCCGTGCGGAGCAGGCGCTGGAGTTCGGGCATGAGCTTCGGGATCTCGGCGCGTTCGCCTTCCGCGCGCGCGGTGCGCGACGACGCGAGCGTCGATGCGACGGCCTGCGGCGCCTGTCGGGCGATGGTCTCGGCGATCGCGAGGGCACATTCGAACTGCCGGCCGACCGGCGTGACTTCCTGGACGAGCCCGATGCGCAGCGCCTCGGTGGCGTCGAAGCCGTCACCGGTGAGCAGCCAGCGCATCGCGTTGCCCCAGCCGGCTTCCTGGACGAAGCGGATCGTCGCGCCGCCGATCGGGTAGATCCCGCGGTGCACCTCGATCTGCGCGAAGCGCGTGTCGGCCGCCGCGACGCGGATGTCGGCGGCGAGCAGCAGCTCGATCCCGATGGTCATGCACCAGCCCTGCACCGCCATCACGAGCGGCTTCGAGAGGATGCGTCCGGCGTCGAGGCCGAGCGGGTCGATGCCGTCGTCGGGCAGGGGCGGGCGGCGGTTCGCGGCGAAATGCGGGGTCCACTGCGGGAGGTCGATACCGCCCGTGAAGTGGTCGCCGTGGGCGAAGAGCAGGCCGCATCGCAGCGCGGGGTCGCGGTCGAGTTCGCCGAGCGCGCGGGACAGTGCCTCGTACATCGGGACGTCGACGGCGTTGCGCTTCGCGACGCGATCGAGGCCCACGAGCAGGACGCCGCCGCGCCGTTCGAGGGTGACGGTGCCGTTCATCGTTGGTGCTTCCTTGGAGGAGTTCAGGTGTCGGTGTCCGGGAGCCGTTGCCAGGCGCCGCCGATCAGGCCCTCGATCGGACGGAAGTTCACCTTGTAGGCCATCTTGCGGCTCTCGGCGATCCAGTAGCCGAGGTACAGATGCGGCAGGTCGAGCTGCCGGCAGAGCTCGATCTGCCAGAGCACGTTGTACGTGCCGAAGCTGGCGTTCTCGAGTTCCGGATCGAAGAAGGTGTAGACGGACGACAGGCCGTCGTTCAACCGGTCGACGATGCTGACCATGCGCAGTGCGCCGTCCTCGCGGAACTCGACGAGGTTCGAGTTCACGTTGCTCTGGAGCAGGAAGTGGCGGTACTGCTCGCGGGAGTCCTGGTCCATGCCGCCGCCGAAATGGCGTGCCGACTGGTAGGCGAGATAGAGCGCGTAGTGCTCGGAGTGGTACTCGAGCTTCAGGATCCGGGTCTCGAGGTTCGCGTGGCGCTGGCGCGCACGGCGTTGCGAGCGGGTCGGCTGGAACTCGTTCACGAGGATGCGCACCGGGACGCACGCGCGGCAGCTGTCGCAGTAGGGGCGGTACGTGAACGCGCCGCTGCGCCGGAAGCCGGCACGGACGAGTTCGCTGTAGACGTGGGAATCGATCGCGTGGCTCGGCGTCGCGACCTGCGAGCGTGCGAGGCGGTCCGCGAGGTAGCTGCACGGGTACGGTGCCGTCGCGTAGAACTGCAGCACCGAGAAGGGCAGGTCGTTCAGCTGGGTCATGGCGTTGCCTCGGGGACCGCGGCGAGCGCGTGCCAGCGCTGCGGTTCGGGCCCGGAGTTTACCAACTCCGCGATGCGCTTCGAGAACTCCGCCCGCGGGATTTCGCGGGCGCCGAGCGACGCGAGATGCGACGTCGCCATCTGGCAGTCGATCATCGGGAAGCCGAGTGCGGCGACGTGCGCGACGAGGTGCGCGACCGCGATCTTCGAGGCGTCGCGGACCCGTGTGAACATCGATTCGCCGTAGAACATCCGGCCGATCGCGACCCCGTACAGGCCGCCGGCGAGTTCGCCGTCGATCCAGGTCTCGATGCTGTGCGCGTGGCCGGCCTCGTGGAGCCGGACGTAGGCGTCGATCATCGCGTCGGAGATCCAGGTGCCGCCGTGGGCATCGCGCGGCGCGGCGCAGGCCTGCATCACGTCACGGAATGCGGTGTCGACGCGCACCTCGTACGGCCGGTTGCGCAGCGTCTTCGCGAACGAGCGCGTGATCCGGAACTCGTCGGTGAACAGCACCATCCGCGGATCGGGGCTCCACCAGAGCAGCGGTTCCCCCGGCGAGAACCACGGGAAGATGCCGTGCCGGTAGGCGTCGATGAGGCGTCCGGTCGAGAGGTCGGCGCCGGCCGCGAGGAGGCCGTTCGGATCGCGCAGCGCGCGGGACACCGGCGGGAAGGGATCGCGCCGGCCCAGCCAGGGAATCAAGCGGACCCGCGTCTGCGCGCCGTCATGGACCCTTGCTGATCAGGCCGCAGGCGATGCGGTTGCTCGCATTGCCGGCCGGCTGCGACTGGAGGTCGTCGGGGGCGGCGTGGACGACGAGGGCGCGACCGATGATGCTGGCAGCGTCGACACCGAGCGAGAGGCCCTCGACCTCGATGCTGAACTCGGCGACGCCCTCGCTGTTCGCGATGATGTTGCCGAGATCGCCTGCGTGGCGCGGGGTGCTGTGCGGGCCGGCGTGCGGAGCGCCCGCCGGATTGAAGTGGCCACCGGCGCTGGAGGCGTCGGGTGCCGTGCAGTTGCCTTTCTCGTGGACGTGGAAGCCGTGCGCGCCCGGTGCGAGGCCGGCGATGCGGCCGGCGATGACGACCGCCCGACCCTTGCGCGTGAAGGTCACGGTGCCGCGCGCCTCGTGATCGCGCGTGGGCAGGACGGTGGCCGTGGCCCCCGGCGCCTTCGCGACGATCTTCTGCACCGGCACGCAGGCCGGCAATGCCACAGCCGAGCAGGCGAGTGCGAGAAGCAGCGTTTTCATCGAGACCCCATTTAGGCAGGTGTCGCGCTTGTCGAATTCGCTCGATCACCCGTGCGGTTTTTTAGCATCGGCCCCCCACCCTGTCAAACGCGGTTTCTGTCACGGCCGCGGCTCGCGGGCCGACGGTGTCACGCGCATAATCCGCCGGGTCTCCAACGCCTCCGCATGCCCAGTGAACGACAGCGTCAAGGCGATCGATCCACGCGAACTCGAAGCAGCGTTCTCCCTCTTCAACGAGGCGTCGACGCAGCTCGCGACGGCGTACCACGACCTGCAGGCACGGGTCGACCGGCTCGCCGCCGAACTCGCGGTCGCGAACGGCGAACTCAAGCGGCAGTACCTCGAGAAGGAAGCGTTGTCCGAACGCCTGCGGCTGCTGCTCGACGCGCTGCCCGGCGGCGTCGTCGTGGTGGACGGCGATGCGCGGGTCGTCGAGGCGAATCCGGCAGCGCGCGCCTGGCTCGGCGAGGATCTCGTCGGGCGACCGTGGCCGGAGATCGCGTCCGGCCGGTTGTCGACGGGGCCGGGCACGGCCGAATGGTCGGTGCCGTCGGCCGATGGTACGCGCCGGCTGACGCTGTCCGAAAGCCGGTTCGACGCGTCGGGCGGCCGGATCCTGTTGCTCAACGACGTGACCGAGGCCGTGCGCCTGCAGCAGCAGCTCGAGCATCACAAGCGGCTGTCCGCGATGGGCGAGATGGCGGCGGGGCTCGCGCACCAGCTGCGCACGCCGCTCGCGACAGCACTGCTGCATGCGGCCAACCTCTCGCGTCCCGATCTGGAAGAGGCCGATCGCGTGCGCTTCAGCGAGCGCGTGCGCGAACGCCTGAAGCACCTCGAACGGATGATCCAGGACATGCTGATGTTCGTGCGCGGCCAGCGCGGCGGCGAGGACGAGGTCTTTCCGCTGGAGCCTGTCCTGCGCGACGTCGTGCAGATCATCGAGCCGCAGATGGCCGGCCGGTCGCTCGAATTCACGTGGCAGCCGCCCGAGGGCGAGGTCCGGCTGCGTGGCGGACGCAAGGCGCTGACCGGCGTCCTGCTCAACCTTCTGGAGAACGCAATGCAGGCAACGGAGGCGGGCGGATCGATCTCGCTCGTCGCGGAACGGGTCCCGGGTGCCGTGAATGTGCGGGTGCGCGACACCGGTCGCGGCATCGATCCGGAGATCCGGCAGCGGCTGTTCGAACCTTTCTTCACGACCCGCCAGGAGGGCACGGGCCTCGGGCTCGCGATCGTGCGTGGTGTCGTCGAGTCCCACGGGGGCGAGGTGGCCGTCGAGTCTGCACCGGGCGCGGGCAGTACCTTCACGCTGCGTCTGCCGCTCGTGGCCGACGCGGTGGCCGCGTGAGGTCGCGATGAGTGCGCGCCCCCTGCCCATCCTGATCGCGGAAGACGACGCGGCGCTGCGCGAGGCGATCGTCGACACGCTGCGGCTCGCGCGCTACCAGGTCATCGAGGCGATCGACGGCGAGAGCGCGCTCGACGCGCTCGAGAAGCACCGCGTCGGCATGATCGTGAGCGACGTCCAGATGAAGCCGATGGACGGTCACGCGCTGCTTGCCGAGGTGAAGCGGCGCCAGCCGTACATGCCCGTGCTGCTGATGACGGCCTACGGGATGGTCGATCGCGCAGTCGAGGCGATGCGATCGGGCGCCTGCGACTACATCACGAAGCCGTTCGAGCCCGAGGTGCTGCTCGCGCTGATCGTCCGGCACATGCTGCCCGCCTCGTGGGGCGACGACGACCTGATGGTCGCGGAAGACCCGGCGACCCGCGAGGTGCTCGAGCTCGCCCGGCGCGTCGCGGCCACCGATGCGACCGTGCTGATCACCGGCGAGAGCGGCACCGGCAAGGAAGTCATTGCGCTCGCGATCCACCGGCTGTCGCCGCGGGCGCAGAAGCCGTTCGTCGCGATCAACTGCGCGGCGATCCCGGACAACCTGCTCGAGTCCACGCTGTTCGGCTACGAGAAGGGCGCGTTCACCGGCGCGATGGCCGCGACGCCCGGCAAGTTCGAGCAGGCCGACGGCGGGACGCTCCTGCTGGACGAAATTTCCGAGATGCCGCTCGCACTCCAGGCGAAGCTGCTGCGGGTGCTCCAGGAGCGCGAGGTCGAACGCGTCGGCGGCCGCAAGCCCGTGCCGGTCGACATCCGGGTGCTCGCCACATCGAACCGCGACATGGCGTCCGAGGCGAAGGCGGGGCGGTTCCGCGAAGACCTCTACTACCGGCTGAACGTGTTTCCGCTGCACAACCTTCCGTTGCGTGAGCGCCGGGGTGACATCGTGCCGCTCGCGAAGCGGATCCTGGCGCGCGGAATCACCGGCGGCCACACCGCGTACACCCTCGCGCCGGAGGCCCAGGCTTCGTTGACCACCTATGACTGGCCCGGTAACATCCGCGAGCTTGAAAATGTCATGCAGCGCGCCATGATCCTCACGACGGGAACGGTCATCGAACCCCGTCAGCTGGCCCTGCCGCGCAGGGAAATCGAAGTGCGCGCTGCGCCGGTGAACGGCGCGGGCGTGGCGGCACCAGCGGCAATGCCCACGGATATTCGCAGTCTCGAACGCAGGCACATCCTCGATACGCTTGCAGCATGCGGGGGAGTGCGACGGGCCGCAGCGGAAGTGCTCGGCATGGCGGAGCGCACGTTGCGCCACAAGCTCCTGCAGTACCGCCAGGAAGGGTTCGCGATACCCTCGGGCGGCGGACAGGACGAACCGGATCATTCGGGTGGTATCGAGTGACACGGCATGCGGTTTGCAATGTCGGTGCGAACCAGCGAGACGCATCCACGTCGGAGAGCGGGCGCAAGCTTCCATAGCTACATGAACACACAAGGCATCGACCAACTTCTCGGGGAATTGCGGCAGGCCGCGGCCAAGGCTTCGGGCCAGGAGCCGGCAGCTTCTTCCGCCGGGGCGGCAAATTTTGCCGACCTCCTCCAGGCTTCGATCGGCCAGGTGAACGCTGCCCAGCAGGAAGGGCAGGCGATGCAGCAGGCCTTCGATGCCAACGACCCGAACGTGAATCTCCAGGACGTCATGGTCCAGCTGCAGAAGGCGAGTCTGTCCTTCCAGACCATGGTGCAGGTCCGCAACCGCCTCGTCTCCGCGTACCAGGAAGTCATGAGCATGCAAGTCTGAGCGACTGGCAGCGCTCATGGCACAGACACCCCGCGAAACCCTCCTCGCCCTCGCGCGGGGCTTCAACCAGCTCACCAACGCCCGCAAGCTCGGCCTGATCTCCGGCGTCGCCGGAATCATCGCCATCGTCGTGGTCGCCCTGATCACGGTGCGCTCGACCGACTACAAGGTCCTGTTCACCAACATCTCCGAGAAGGACGGCGGGGCGATCATCGCGCAGCTGTCCCAGATGAACGTCCCGTACAGGATCGCGGACGGCGGCGGTGCGATCCTCGTGCCGGCGGACAAGGTCTACCAGACCCGCCTCCAGCTCGCGTCGCAGGGGCTGCCGAAGGCCGGCGGCATCGGCTTCGAACTGATGGACAACCAGCGATTCGGCGTCAGCCAGTTCACCGAGCAGGTCAACTACCAGCGGGCCCTCGAAGGTCACCTCGCCCAGACGATCAAGGCGATGCCCGAGATCGAGGAGGCCCGCGTGCACCTCGCGATCCCGCGGCCCTCCGTGTTCGTCCGGGAGAACCAGAAGCCCAGCGCCGCGATCCTCGTGCAGCTGCGGCCCGGCCGCGTGATCGACGCCGGGCAGGTCGCGGGCATCGTCCACCTCGTGGCATCCGGTGTTCCAGAGCTTGCCCCCCGCAACGTCACGGTCGTCGATCAGCGCGGCAACCTGCTGTCCGGATCGCCCGAGGAAGGCGGTGGCGTCGCGGGCCTCGACCGCGCGCAGCTGAAGTACCTGCACCAGGTCGAGACCGGGATCGTCCAGCGCATCGAGAACATCCTGAAGCCCATCACCGGGCCGGACAACGTACGCGCCCAGGTGGCGGCGAGCCTCGACTTCTCGGAGGTCGAGCAGACTTCCGAGAGCTTCAAGCCCAACAGCGATCCGAAGGAACAGGCGATCCGCAGCCAGCAGTCGAGCGACAACCAGAGCTCGACGCCGCAGGCGCCGCAGGGCGTCCCCGGCGCGCTGTCCAACACGCCGCCCGGCGCGGCGTCCGCGCCGCTGAACACGCCGGCCGCGCAGGCGCAGGGTCAGCAGCAGCCCATGTCGACGACGGCGCAGAAGGCGAGCACGATCAACTACGAGGTCGACAAGACCATCCGTCACACGAAGGGCGAGGTCGGCGCGGTCAAGCGACTCTCGGTCGCGGTGGTGGTGAACCACAAGCGCGTCGTCGATGGCGGCAAGACGAAGCTCCAGCCGTTCACCGAACCCGAGATGACCCAGATCACGAACCTCGTGCGCGAGGCGATGGGTTTCAGCAAGGAGCGTGGGGATACCGTGAACGTCGTGAATGCGCCGTTCCGGATTGCGATCGAGGAGGAGGAAGCGCCCTTCTGGAAGAATCCGGCCAACATCCCGATGGCGCTCGAGGCCGGAAAATGGCTCCTGCTCGCGGGTCTCGGCCTGACCTTCCTGCTGATCCTGCGTGGTGGTGTGCGCGATGTGGTGCGCCTCGCGCGGCCGCCGGAACCCGAGCCCGCCGAAGCCGCGGCAGGGAGAGGCGCCGAGGGTGTGGCGGGCGGGGCGGCCGGCGAAGGTGCCTTCGTCGGAACGCCCGAGGAACGCGAGGAAGCCGAGGCTGCCGCCGCCGCGGCCGCCGAGGCCGCAGCACCGAAGGAAGAGAGCGAGCATCACCGTGCGCTCCGGCTCATGCGTGAACTGGCGCGCGACAATCCGCGCCTCGCGGCACAGATCATCAAGGACTGGATGACGAGCGATGAGTGACGAAGGCGTGAGCCGCGCGGCGGTCCTGCTGATGACGATGGGCGAGGAATCCGCCGTCGAGGTCCTGAAGTATCTCGGCCCGAAGGAGGTCCAGCGCCTCGGCGCCGAGATGGCCACGCTGAGCATCATCAGCCACGACCGCATGTTCGAGGTCAGCAAGTCCTTCCTCGACGAGGCACAGGCGCAGGGTGGCTTCGCGACCGACTCCGACGAGTTCATCCGCAACGTCCTCACGAAGGCGCTCGGCAACGACAAGGCCGGCGCCGTGATCGACCGCATCCTGCAGGTCCACGACAACGCCGGCATCGACAGCCTCAAGTGGATGGACGCCGCCTCGGTCGCCGACCTCATCAAGAACGAGCATCCGCAGATCATCGCGACGATCCTGGTGCACCTCGAGCCGGACCAGGCGAGCGAGATCCTCCGGCACTTCGCGGAGCGCGTCCGCAACGACGTGATGTTCCGGATCGCGACGCTCGAGGGCGTCCAGCCGGCTGCCCTGCGCGACCTCAACGAGGTGCTGACGCAGCTGCTCGCCGGCGGTGATCGCGTGAAGAAAGGAACGCTCGGCGGCATCGACGTCGCAGCCGACATCCTCAACTTCATGGGGGCGCAGTTCGAGACCTCGATCACGGACTACATCCGCGAGAGCGACGCCGACCTCGCCCAGAAGATCCAGGACAAGATGTTCGTCTTCGAGAACCTCATGGACCTCGACGACCGTGGCATCCAGCTGCTGCTGCGCGAGGTGCAGTCCGAGACGCTCGTCGTGGCATTGAAGGGCACCTCCGATCCGCTCAAGGAAAAGATCTTCAAGAACATGTCGTCGCGTGCCTCCGAGATGCTGCGCGAGGACCTCGAATCGAAGGGGCCGGTGCGCCTGTCCGAGGTCGAGGCCGAGCAGAAGGAGATCCTGAAGATCGTCCGCCGCCTTGCCGAGGAAGGTCAGATCACGCTGGGCGGCAAGGGGGAGGAGGGTCTTGTCGAGTAACAAGATCATCCGGCGCCGCAGCGCACAGACGCTGCAGGGCTGGCAGCTGGGCGACCTGTTCGCGCCGGTGGCGCCGCTGCCGGTGCCCGAGGCGCCGCCCGCGGCGAAGAAGCCCGCGCCGAAGCCGGTCGCGCCGCCGCCACCTGTCGTGGTCGCACCGCCGCCACCGCCGATCCCGCCCGAGGAACTCTTCCGTGACGAACTCGCGGCGCTGCGCGAGGAGGCACGCGCGGAGGGTTTCGAGGCAGGTCGTGCCGAGGGTTTCGCCGTCGGTGAAGCCGACGCCGCTGCGATCGGTGCGCTGCTCGCTCATCTGCGCGACGTCGTCGAAGACCTCGAGCAGGGCATCGCCAACGACGTGCTGTCGCTCGCACTCGAACTCACCAAGCAGATCGTCCGTGTGTCGCTGCGCGTGCGACCCGACCTCGTCCTCGCGATCATCCGGGAGGCCGCGAAGAGCTTCCAGGGCCTCGGCGAGAACCCGCGGCTCATCCTGCATCCGGCCGACGCCCAGTCCGTCCGCGCCGCGATCGCCGCCGAGCCCCCCGGCGAATGGACGTGGACCATCGTCGAGGACGCCCATGTCGAACGCGGCGGCTGCAAGTTCCAGACGAGCGCGACCGAGATCGACGCGACCCTCGAGACCCGCTGGCGCCGGGTCGTGGCGAGCCTCGGGCGCGACGACGCCTGGCTCGACCTGAACCTCTGAGGTCGCCGACGGTGGCCCGCATCTGCAGGCGCGGCCCGACCGCACGCATCGACCGCCCGGAGCCGCGTCCATGAGTCGCAATCGTCGCTGGCAGAAGTACTTCCAGGATTGCCAGGCGGCCGCCGGGACCATCTCCCCGTGGACGGTCAGCGGCCGTCTCACGCGCGTGGCCGGGCTCGTCATGGAGGCCGTCGGACTCAAGCTCCCGGTCGGCAATTCCTGCTACGTGATCGCGCCGTCGGGGCAGCGCGTCGACGCCGAGGTCGTGGGCTTTTCCGGTGACCGCCTCTACCTGATGCCCGCGACCGACGTCTACGGACTCGAACCCGGCGCACTCGTGATGCCGGTCGAGGCCGGCGCCGTGCGCAATCCGAAGCTCGGCGTGGATTTCATCCCGCGCCGCCGCGCCGAGGACCGTGCGCGGCAGGTCGGCGTCGGCTGGAGTCTTCTCGGTCGCGTGCTCGACGGGACGGGGCGCGCGCTCGACAGCCGGGGGCCCGTGGTCTTCGACAAGCAGGTCCCGCTGTACAGCCGCCCGCTCAATCCGATGAGCCGCGCACCGATCCGCAAGCCGCTCGATGTCGGCGTCCGGGCGATCAACGGCCTGCTCACGGTGGGTCGCGGGCAGCGGCTCGGCCTGTTCGCGGGCAGCGGTGTCGGCAAGAGCGTGCTGCTCGGAATGATGGCGCGCTACACCGAGGCCGACGTCGTCGTGGTGGGGCTGATCGGCGAACGCGGACGCGAGGTGAAGGAATTCATCGAGAGCATCCTCGGGGAGGAAGGGCTCGCGCGGTCGGTCGTCGTCGCTGCGCCCGCGGACAGTCCGCCGCTGCTGCGCATCCACGGCGCGGCCTACGCGACGGCGCTCGCAGAACACTTCCGCGAGGAAGGCAGCAACGTCCTGCTCATCATGGATTCGCTGACGCGCTACGCGATGGCGCAGCGCGAGATCTCGCTCGCGATCGGCGAGCCGCCCGCGACGAAGGGCTACACACCGTCGGTCTTCGCGAAGCTGCCGCAGCTCGTGGAGCGTGCGGGCAACGGCGAGAGCGGCGGCGGCTCGATCACGGCGTTCTATACCGTGCTGACCGAAGGCGACGACCAGCAGGATCCCGTGGCGGACAACGCCCGCGCGATCCTCGACGGACACATCGTGCTCGCGCGCGACCTCGCGGAGCAGGGCCACTATCCCGCGATCGACATCGAGGCGTCGATCAGCCGCGTGATGACCGACGTCGTGAGCCAGGCGGACATGGCGCACGCACGGCGCTTCAAGCAGCTCTACTCTGCATACCGGCGCAGCCGCGACCTCATCAATGTCGGCGCGTACGTGCGTGGCGCCGATCCGGATATCGACGAGGCGCTCCGGCTGCGCGAACCCTTCCTGACCTACCTGCGCCAGGACATCACGGAACGCGCGAGCTACGCGCAGAGCCGCGACGCGCTCGCGTATCTCGTGGGCAGCAGCCTCGGCAGCGGCTGACGATGGCCCGGCCGTTTCCGCTCCAGGCTGCACGCGATCTTGCGCATCGCAGGCTCGACGACGCGGCGGATGCACTGCGCAGCCATGCACAGCGACTGCGGGAATCCGAAGAGAAGTCCGCCGAGCTCGACCGGTATCGCAACGAGTACCAGGTGCAGCGGATGTCGCAGCTGGCAGAAGGCATGGATGCCGGACGACTGCGCGCATTCGATGCCTTCATCGTCCGGCTCGACGAGGCGATCGCGGCGCAGCAGCTCGATACCGAGCGGCGGCGCTCGATCTGGGAATCCGCCCGACAGGCCTGGATCGCGGCGCATCGGCGTTCGGAGGCGATGGACGCGCTCGCCGAGCGCCACGTCGCGGCGGAGGCTCTGCGCGAGGGGCGCGCAGAGCGCAAGCGCGAGGACGAGTTCGCCGGACGCGCCGCGGCGATCAAGGCCGGGCGTTCCTGATGCGCGAATGACCTCGTCGTGGCACGGCGATTGCCAAACAGGGTGCGTACCTGTTCCGAAGCCGGAGAAAAGCCATGACAACCAGCACGATCTTGCCGCCAGCGATGCCCAAGCCGGCGGAAATTGCCGCCCCCCCCGCGGCTGATTCCGCCAATGCCGCCGCGGCGGACGGTGGGCCCAGCTTCGGCAAGGTGCTCGAATCGCAGATGAACAAGCCGGGCAAGGAAACGAAGGGCGACGCCGAGGCGTCTTCGGAGACGACACCGAAGGACGCCACGGCGGAACCCGCGGAAACCGCGGACGAAGCGGCGCCCGTCGAATCGAATTCCACGCTGATGGACATCCTGTCCGCGGCGGCCGATGCCCGCCCGGTGATGGCCGACGGCTTCGCCCAGCAGATGGTGCAGGCGAAGGATCCTCGAACGCAGGCTGCACCGGTCACCGAGGAACGCTCCAAATCCGATGGCGGTATCGCGACGCTCCGCGCTGGCGGTCGTGACGCCGGGGTGATCGCGGGTGCCGGCCTGAAGTCCGACGATCCGGCCGACGCCGGTGCCGGGTCCGGCCAGCAATTCCGGATCGAACCGGCCGCCGACGAACTGCGTGCGGCGGCGACTGCGCGTAGTCGCCAGGACGAAGGTGAACCCGCGGAGTCCAAGCCGCTGCTCGTCGCCGCATCGAACCAGTCGTCGAACGCGACGCCGCTCGCTGCCGCCGAGACCCGGCGCGCCGTCGAGGCCGCGCCACTGCGGCTCGCGGTCTCTCAGCCGGTCGCGTCGAAGGGATGGGGCGAGGCCGTGGCCGATCGCGTCACGTGGGTCACGCAGGCGCGACAGCCCAGCGCCGAGATCCAGCTCAATCCCCCGAACCTCGGGCCTGTCGAGGTGCGCGTCAGCATGACCGGCGATCAGGCGACCGTCTCGTTCTTCTCTGCCCACGCGCCGGTGCGCGAGGCACTGCAGTCGGCGATGCCGCGATTGGCCGAAGCGTTCGCGGCGTCCGGCCTGTCGCTCGGCGACGTGCACGTCGGTGCGGACTCCCGCTCCGGCCAGGATCAGGGCCGGCAGCAGCAGGGCCGCCACACTCGCCGAGGCGACGACGATGACAGTGCGATCGGACGCGTCGCCGCCCCCGCAGCGCGCTGGACATCGTCCGTCGGCGGCATGCGCGCAGTCGATCTCTTCGCCTGACCCGACCGTCTCCTCCCTCGCCGGGTTTCCGGCGATTACGCCCGCGGCGCGCAATGCCTCGCGGGCGTTTTTTCTTCCGCGACGTGCGGAATCGGGCCAGGCCGCACTTCTTCTTGCAATTTTCCGATACGCGAGTTACAAAGCACCTAAGGTTTCGCCGAAAAATTATTGTTTTTAAAAGAAAAGCCTTAGAATTCGCCGCGCATCAGCAGCACGCCGGGAGTCCTGGGGCTCGAGTCTGGCGCCGCGCGGCCGATGACATGCCCGTTCAGATCATTCATGAAAGAGGGAAGACATGTCAGGAAAGGCAGCGGCAGCTCCGGCGGATGGCGAAGCAGGTGCGGGTGCAGGCAAGAAAAAGAAGATCCTGCTGATCGTGATCATCCTCGTCGTCGTGCTGGCGGCGGGTGGTGGTGCGGCGTGGTTCTTCCTCGGCGGCAAGAAGAAGCCGAAGGGACATGGCAAGGCGGACGCCGAGCACGCGGAGCAGTCGGCCGACGGCGACCATGATTCGGGCGAGGACGAGGAGGAGCCGGAAGACGACTCCCACGCGAAGCCGCCTGTGTTCGTCACGCTGGAGCCGTTCACGGTGAACCTCGCATCGGAAGCGTCGGATCGCTATCTCCAGGTCGGGATCGACCTGAAGGTGTCGGCGCCGGATGTCGCGGAGAAGATCAAGGTTCATCTTCCCGAGATCCGCAACGGCATCCTGCTGATCCTGACGAGCAAGAAGGTGGACGAGCTTGGCAAGGTCGAGGGAAAGAACCAGTTGCGTATCGATATCCGTGATGCCGTGAACAAGCCCATCGGCATGTTCAAGGCGCCGCCGGAAAGTGCCGACCCGCTCAAGTGGAAGCCCAAGAAGGGCGCGGTCGACGTGCTGTTAACTTCATTCGTAATTCAATAGGCGGATGGCAGAGGACATCCTTTCTCAGGAAGAGGTCGATGCACTCCTTCGCGGCGTCACCGGTGAAACCGAGGATGCGCCCTCCGAAGAGGCTGCGGGCGGCGTTCGCCCCTACGACATCGGCCGCCAGGAAAGGATCGTCCGTGGGCGCATGCCCACGCTGGAGCTCATCCACGAGCGTTTCGCGCGACTGCTCCGGCTCGGCCTCTACAATTTCATGCGGCGCACGGCCGAGATCTCGATCAATCCGATCAAGGTCCAGAAGTACAGCGACTTCGTTCGCAACCTGGTCGTGCCCACCAACCTCAACGTCGTTCATGCGACGCCGCTGCGCGGCACCGGTCTCATCATTCTCGAGCCGACGCTCGTGTTCCAGGTCGTCGATCATCTGTTCGGTGGCAGCGGGCAGATCCACACGCGAATAGAAGGCCGGGACTTCACGCCCACCGAGCAGCGCGTCATCATGCGGCTGCTCGAAGTGGTGTTCAGCGAGTTCGAGAAGGCTTGGGCGCCCGTGTATCCGCTGAAGTACGAGTACGTGCGGTCGGAAATGAACACGCAGTTCGCGAACATCTGCACCCCGACCGAAGTCGTCGTGACGGCGAGCTTCACCATCGAGTTCGGCAATGGCGGCGGCGACCTCTTCGTCTGCCTGCCGTATTCGATGCTGGAGCCGATCCGCGACATGATCTACAGCAGCTTCCAGGCAGATCGTGCGGAATCCGATCTCCGCTGGGTGCGTTCGATGACCAAGCAGGTCCAGGGCGCGAAGCTCGAACTGGTCGCGACGCTCGCCGAAGCATCGCTGACCCTGCGGGAACTGATGGATCTCGAGGTGGGCGACGTGATCTCGGTCAACATCCCCGAGACGATCCAGGCCGGTGTCGACGGCATACCGGTGCTCGACTGCAAGTACGGCGTGGCCAACGGGCGTTACGCGCTCAAGGTCGAGCGTGCGCTGATTCCGGATGGTGCGGAACATGGAGGTTCCGGTGGCTGACGAGGACAACGACGACATCTCCGCGGACGACTGGGCCGCGGCACTTGCCGAGCAGCAGGCGGTGACCCCCGACCCGGTCGCGTCCGTGCCTGACATGGCGGGCGTGAAGCCGGGCGGCGTGTTCCAGGAGCTCAAGCCGGATGCACTCGCCGGCGTCGCGCCCAACCGCATCGAGATGATTCTCGACATCCCGGTCACCATGACCGTGGAACTGGGCCGGACCAAGATCGCCATTCGCAACCTGCTGCAGCTCGCGCAGGGTTCGGTCGTCGAACTCGATGCGCTGGCCGGCGAACCGATGGACGTGCTCGTGAACGGCTGCCTGATCGCGCAGGGCGAGGTCGTCGTCGTGAACGACAAGTTCGGCATCCGGCTCACGGATGTCATCACGCCCGAAGAGAGACTGCGCGGTCTCAACCGATGAAGATGCAGATGCCAGCCGGTATGGCGGGGCTGTTCACCGCGGCGGGCGTGCACGCGGCCGACGCGCAGCCAGTGCCCGCGACCAGCGCCACTTCGACGCTCCTGCAGGTGGTGCTCGGTCTCGCCGTCGTGATGATCATGATTGGCGGCGCCGCCTGGCTCGCGCGTCGCTACCTGCCCGCGGCCGGCGGTGCCCGCGGTCCGGTCCGCATCGTGGGTGGTGTGATGGTCGGTCCACGTGAGCGTGTCGTCGTCGTCGAGATCGCCGACACCTGGGTCGTCGCCGGAGTCACCTCGCAGAACGTGTCTGCCTTGCATGCCATGCCCCGACCGCTCGGTGAACCTGCCGACGCATCGATGAACCTTCCGGCCGATCGCAATTTCTCGCACTGGCTCGCGAAGGCTGTGAAGGGTGACCCGCGCTGACCGTCGGCGAACGGTCCGTGCCATCGATCCGATGAAGTTCATCACCCGCGCTGCAGTGTTCGTCCTGTTGTCGGTCGCCGCATCTGTCGCTGTGGCGCAGGCCGGCCTGCCTGCGATCACGTCCGCGCCGGGCCCGAGCGGCACCCAGACCTACTCGCTGTCGCTGCAGGCGCTGATCTTCCTGACGGCGCTGTCGTTCCTGCCGGCGCTGCTGCTGATGATGACGAGCTTCACGCGACTGATCATCGTGCTCTCGCTGCTGCGGCAGGCCCTCGGCACGATCCAGACGCCACCGAACCAGGTGCTCGTCGGCCTTGCGCTGTTCCTCACCTTCTTCGTGATGGCGCCGGTGCTCGACCAGATCTACGTCGAGGCTTACAAGCCGCTCGCGGAAGAACGCATCAAGTTCGAGGAAGCCATCGAGCGCGGTGCCGTGCCGCTGCGCAAGTTCATGCTGCGCCAGACCCGCGAGACCGACCTCGCGCTGTTCGTGAAGCTTTCCGAATCGCCGCAGCCCAGTACGCAGGACGACATCCCGATGAAGGTGCTCGTGCCGGCCTACGTGATCTCGGAACTCAAGACGGCGTTCCAGATCGGCTTCGTCGTGTTCATTCCGTTCCTGATCATCGACCTCGTCGTTTCGAGCGTGCTGATGTCGATGGGCATGATGATGCTGTCGCCGGTGATCATTTCACTGCCGTTCAAGCTGATGCTCTTCGTGCTCGTGGACGGCTGGAACCTGCTGATCGGTTCGCTCGTCCGCAGCTTCTACGTGTGACGTTCCCGTCGAGGACTCCGTCATGACACCCCAGTCGGTCATCGGCCTGATCCAGCAGGCGCTGCAGATTCTCGTGATGGTGTCGGCGCCGCTGCTGCTCACCGCGCTCGTCGTCGGTCTCATCGTCAGCATTTTCCAGGCGGCCACGCAGATCAACGAGATGACGCTCTCGTTCATCCCGAAGCTGCTCGCCATGTTCCTCGTCTTCCTGCTCGTGGGGCCCTGGATGCTCCAGACGATGATCGACTTCACGCGGCAGCTGTTCTCGTCCATCCCGCAGATCATCGGTTGACCGCGGATGATCGAGCTGTCGGTCGCGAGGTTCGGTGAACTGCTGGCGACGCTCGGCTTCCCGTTCGTGCGCATCCTCGCGTTCATCGCGACCGAACCGGTGCTCGGCAATCGCACGATTCCGGCGCGGGTGAAGGTGCTGCTGGCGCTGCTCGTCGCCATGGTCGTTGCACCGACGATCGGTCCGATGCCGAAGATCGATCCTGCTTCGGCGGCCGGACTGCTCGTGATCGCGCAGCAGATCCTGATCGGCGTCTCGATGGGCTTCGTGGCCCGCATCGTCGTGGCGTCCGCGGAGATGGCGGGCCAACTCTCGGGCCTCCAGGTGGGCCTCGGTTTCGCGGTGTTCTTCGATCCGCAGGGCAGTGGCCAGACGCCGGTGGTCGCGCAGTTCTACGGACTCATCGCGATCCTCACACTGCTCGCCGCGGACGGACATCACGTCATGCTCACGGCGCTCGTGCAGAGCTTTCAAACGCTGCCGATCGATTCCAGCCCCGTGGCCGCGGCCGGTCTGCGCGTCGTGGTGGAGTGGGCCGGCGAGATCTTCCGCGCGGGCCTCATGCTGTCGATGCCGGTCGTCGGCGCGCTGCTCGTCGCCAACGTGTCGATGGGCGTGCTCACCCGCGCCGCTCCGCAGCTCAACATTTTCGCGGTGGGCTTCCCCGTCACGCTCGGACTCGGATTCCTGATGCTCTATCTGTCGCTGCCACTCATCGTCCCGGCCATCGAGGCCATCTCCCAGGAGAGCACCGTCGTGATGATCCGCGTCCTCGAACGCATGCGGCCGGTGCCATGAGTCCGGTCGCCGTGCCTGCGCCGCACACGGCGGTCGGGGCCGTGTCGCCGTGGATTCGCCGCTGGGGGCGTCTCGTGCCGGCAGGCGCCGACGTGCTCGACGTCGCCTGCGGCGGCGGGCGCCACAGCCTGTGGTTCGCCACACGCGGCTGCCGCGTCCTCGCGGTCGATCGAGATCCGTCGGTCGCGGCGCTCGCATCGCTGAGTTCTTCGGTGGATCCGGTCGTCGCCGATCTCGAGACGGGCACCTGGCCGTTCGCCGGCCGACGGTTCGCAGCCGTCGTCGTGACCAACTACCTGCACCGTCCGCTGTTTCCACATCTGCTGGACGCGGTGGCACCGGGTGGGGTCCTGATCTACGAGACGTTCGCACTGGGCAACGAGCGCTACGGACGTCCGGCGAATCCGGACTTCCTGCTGCAGCCCGGCGAACTGCTCGACGTCGTCGACACGCACCTCAGGGTCGTCGCCTTCGAGGATCGTCGCGTCGACCGACCGAAGCCCGCCCTCGTCCAGCGCATCTGTGCCGTCCGCGGCAGCGTTTCCGGCTGGTGACCGTCGGCGCATCGGGCCGGCGGACGATGCCTTCGGTTAGAATTCCGCCTTTAACGGGAGACACGACATGCTTACTGGCAGTCTGGTTGCGATTGCGACGCCGATGCACGACGACGGTGCGCTCGATCTCGATCGCTTCCGCCGGCTCATCGATTTCCACATCGCCGAAGGCACCAACGGACTCGTCGTCGTCGGCACGACGGGCGAGTCCCCGACGGTCGACTACGACGAACACTGCCAGCTGATCCGCGCGGCGGTCGAACACACGCGCGGCCGCGTCCCGATCATCGCGGGCACCGGCGCCAATTCGACGCGCGAAGCCATCGAACTGCAGAAGTTCGCGAAGGCTGCGGGCGCCGACATGGCGCTGTCGGTCGTGCCCTACTACAACAAGCCCTCCCAGGAAGGCCTCTACCGGCACTTCAAGGCGATCGCCGAAGCGACCGACCTGCCGACGATCCTCTACAACGTCCCGGGCCGGACCGTCGCAGATCTGCAGAACGATACGGTCGTGCGCTTGTCCGAGGTGCGCAACATCGTCGGCATCAAGGACGCCACGGGAAATCTCGAGCGCGGTGCCGATCTGCTTCGCCGCCTGCCGAAGGACTTCGGTGTCTGGAGTGGCGACGACGGCTCGGGCCTCGCGCTGATGCTGATGGGAAGCCACGGCGTGATCTCGGTGACCGCGAACGTCGCACCGAAACTCATGCGCCAGATGTGCGATGCGGCGTTCGCCGGGGATCTCGTCCGTGCGCGCGCCATCAACGACAGCCTGCAGGCATTGCACAAGCACCTGTTCGTCGAGGCGAATCCGATCCCGGTGAAATGGGTGCTTCAGGAAATGGGCCTCGTGGGCGCCGGCATCCGGCTGCCGCTCACACCGCTGGCCGAGCAGTACCACAGCCTGCTGCGCGCTGCGATGCGCGAAGCGGGGATCGCGTCTCAGGCGCAGGCAGCATGAAAGACGGAGTATTCGTGACGAGCGGTTACAGCAAAGCGGGACGCAACGGTTGGTGGGTCGGGGTCGCGATCGCGGCGTCCGTCGCGCTGCTCTCCGGATGCACCGGTGCCTTCGAAGGCAAGAAGATCGACTACAAGTCCGCGGGCAAGCTGCCGCCGCTCGAAGTGCCGCCGGATCTCGCGGCGCCGGGCCCCGGAACACGCTACACCGTCCCCGAGGCGAAGCCGGACAACACCTTCTCGAAGTACGAGCAAGGGCGCACTGCACCGGCAGCGGGTGCCGGACAGACCGAGGGTGTCGCACCGACCGAGCGCGTACGCGTCGAGCGCGGCGGCATCCAGCGCTGGCTCGTCGTGAAGGCGTCGCCGCAGCAGGTATGGCCGCTCGTGAAGGATTTCTGGCAGGAGAACGGATTCCTCATCGCCATCGAGGAGCAGCGCAACGGCTGGATGGAGACCGACTGGTCCGAGAACCGCGCGAAGATTCCGGTGGGTGGTCTGACCGGTTTCCTCAACCGGGCCCTCGATGCCGTGAGCTCGCTGCCCGAGCGTGACAAGTTCCGCGCGCGCCTCGAGCCCGGGGTCGAACCCGGCACGACCGAGGTGTACCTGAGCCACAAGGGCCTGGCCGAGGTGTACTACCGTGAGCGCGACAACAACACGCGCTGGCAGCTGCGGCCGTCCGACACCGAACTCGAAGCCTTGATGCTGTCTCGGCTTGCCATGCGTCTCGGACTCGACGAGGTCCAGACGAAGGCGGCCGTGCGTGCTGCCGACTCGTCCCAGCCGCGGGCTTCGCTCGCAACCGCGGGCGAAGCCACGGTCGTTGCGCTCACCGATCCGTTCGATCGCGCGTGGCGTCGTGTCGGCCTCGCGCTCGATCGCGTCGGGTTCATGGTGGAAGACCGCAATCGTGCCGACGGCGTCTACTTCGTGAAGTACCAGGATCCCGAAGCCGACGCGCCGAAGCGTTCGGGCGTCTCGAAGCTGGCCTTCTGGCGCAGCGACGATGTCGTCGGCCCCGGGCAGTACCGGATCAAGGTCGCGGCGCGCGCCGAGGGGGGCAGCGAGGTCACGGTGCTCTCGAAGGACGGGGTGGTCGAGCAGACCGACACCGCCAAGCGCATCCTCGCGGTGCTCGTCGAGCAGCTCAGGTAAGGCTGGGCGCCCGTCCGGTCACGGACGGGCGGAAGGCTGCCGACGGATCGGTCATGCGTTTCGCCTACCTCGGCAGCGGCAGTCAGGGCAACGGTCTCGTCGTCGAGGCCGATGGATCCCGGCTGCTGCTCGACTGCGGGTTCACCGTGACCGAGACCATCACGCGACTCGGGCGCCTCGGACTCCAGCCGGCCGATCTCGATGCGATCGTCGTGACGCACGAGCACGACGACCATATCCGCGGCGTGACGTCGTTCGCACGCCGCTTCTCGCTGCCGGTCTGGGCCACCCACGGGACTGTCCGGGGTGCGCGCGACGGCTTCCGTGGCGTCACGGTCCACCGGATCGACGGGTATCGCGAGTTCGCCATCGGCGGGCTTCATGTCCGGCCGTTCCCGGTGCCGCACGATGCGGGCGAGCCCGCCCAGTTCGTGTTCTCGGACGGCCAGCGCCGGCTCGGTGTCCTGACGGACGTCGGCTGTGCCACGCCGCACATCCAGTCCGTGCTGTCGGGTTGCGACGCGCTCGCGCTGGAGTGCAATCACGATCCAGAAATGTTGCGCAACGGACCCTATCCCGAGTCGCTGAAACGGCGTGTCGGCGGGCGGTTCGGTCATCTCTCCAACGAGGCCGCGGGTGAGCTTCTGGCGGCGCTCGACCGGACCCGGCTGCAGCACGTCGTCGCGGTCCATCTTTCCCTGAAGAACAACACGCCGGCACTCGCGCGGGCCCCGCTCGCGGAAGCCATGGGCTGTGAACCCGACTGGATCGCTGCCGCCGACCAGTTCACCGGGCTCGACTGGCGCGACATCCGCTGATCCGCGTCGCACTCGCGCGGTGAGTCTTTACCGAACGCACCAGGTGCGGGGGGGGCATCCAGTGCTCCCGGCAACGCCAGGCGATCAACCCGGGAAATCGCGGACGAAAAAAAGCCGACCTCGAGAGGTCGGCTTCTTCACCTGCGCGAGGTTGCCCCCGCGTGGGATTACTTCTTTTCTTCGGGCTTGGCAGCGGCGTCGGCAGCGGGAGCGGCCGGGGCAGCGGCGTCGGCGGCCGGCGCAGCCGGGGCAGCGGCGTCAGCAGCGGGAGCGGCCGGGGCAGCGGCGTCAGCAGCCGGGGCAGCCGGAGCCGGGGCAGCGGGCGCTTCGGCAGCGGGGGCCGGCGCGGGCGCGGGTTCTTCCTTCTTGCCGCAGGCGGCGAGGGCAACGGCGAGCAGGGAGGCGATCAGGAGGGAGCGGGTCATGGCGAATCCTTGAGTTGACGGTTGGATTTTTTAAAACATGCATCCGGGCAGCGAGTTACAGCGCGCAACTCGAATGTCAGGCGCGAATGTAACAGACTTTTACAAAATACGTCCAGTGTTGCGAAATACCTTTTTTCAGAGCCCGAGCGTGGTGCCGGCGGGACCATCTTCGGAGGCGTTCCAGATCTGTTCGTAGCGCTCGGACAGCAGGTTCGCGCCCTCCGGATCGTCGATCCCGAAGACCGATCGCGAACCGTCCACATGGAGTCGGTGCAGGTAGTGCCGCCGGTCCACGATCACGAGTGGATCGTCGGCCCGGCGCGCCTCGTCGCAGGTACTCCGGACGGTCAGCACATGCCCGAAGGACTCCCGCAGACCGCGCAGCCGCGGCGTCGACCGGACGACGGACTCGGCATCGTGCAGTGCGATCCGGACCCGGTTGCGATCCCCCGCCAGGCAGAAGCGGCGGAGGCGGTCGATGCGATCCGGACGGTCCCAGTAGCCACCGAGTCGGGGTTCGAAGATGTCGATCTGGCGCGTCGCGCGCAGCAGCAGTTCGTCGAGCGCCTGCTGGATCTCGGCTTCGCTTTCGAGCGTACGGCGTACGGCTGTCGGCGGGGTCTCGCTCATCCGCGCGCGCTCCTGTCGGTGTCGGTCATCGTGAGGAAGCCGGCCTCGAGCCATTGGTGCAGCAGCCGCAGCACGGGGTCGGAAATCTCGCCACCGCGCCATTCGCGCCGGTCGGCCAGTGTCTCGAGCGCCGCCGGAACGCCCCGCGGAAACCGGATGCATTCGCCATTGATGTAGGCGGCCTTCGGCCCGTAAAGAAGAATCGTCCGGCGATCGAGTGCGAGCACCCGGTTCGCCAATGCCTTCCTGAATGCAGCGAACGTCGGCGGGTCTTCCGGCGGATCGAAGAACACCCGCGCCTTCGGATCCGAGAGATAGCGGCCGAGGAAATCCGCGACATCGCCGCGGGTCCAGCGGACCGCGTCGATCGCTGCATTCGTGGCGTCGACCATCGCCGCGGGAATCCGGCCGGGCGTCTTCGTCGCGCGCAACCCCGGGTCGGCATATCGCCCGTCGAGCGCGACGCGTTCCGAGACGTCCGCGAGGAACTGGCCTGCGAGTTCCGCATTCGTCGGCGCCCGGAAACCGATCGAGTACGTGAAGCATTCGTCGATCGCGACACCATCGTGCGCGTACGTCGGCGGCAGGTAGAGCAGGTCGCCGGGTTCGACGACCATTTCTTCCTCGGGAGCGAAGTCCTTCAGGATCTTCAGAGGCAGGCCCGGACGCAGCGTCAGGTCGTCCTGGCGGCCGATGCGCCAGCGCCGGCGGCCCGGCCCCTGCAGCAGGAACACATCGTACGAGTCGAAGTGCGGACCCACGCCGCCGCCTGGCGCCGCGTAGCTCACCATCAGGTCGTCCAGTCGTGCCGCCGGGACGAAGTCGAAACGCCGCAGCAGTCGGTCGGCGGCATCGAGATGCAGGTTCACGCCCTGCACGAGCACCGTCCAGTTCCGATCCGGCAGGCGTCGGAAATCGGCGCGCTTGAACGGGCCGTGATCCACCTGCCAGCGGCGACCGTCGCGCACGAGCAGGCGCGACTCGACGTCGGGGTCGCACGCGAGTTCGAGGATGGAGCGGCGGTCGAGAAAACCTTCGAAGCCTGGCAGCGCGTCGCGGAACAGCTGCGCTTGCCGGTGCCAGGAGTTGCGCATGAATTGCGCAGGAACGAGGCCGTTGAACGCGGTCTTGGTATGGGTCATTCGGGCTTTTCCGGACGGTTTCCGGCGCCCGGATTCGTGATCGTCGCCGGAGGGAATTCAGTTAGAATCGGCCGCGAAGTGCCGAGGGAGCCGACGTTCATGTTGAAGCCTGGAGAGACTGCGCCGCGCTTCGAACTGCCGGACGCAGACATGGAAATGGTGAGCCTCGACGCCTTCCTCGGCAAGCACAACGTGGTTCTCTTTTTCTACCCGAAGGACGACTCGCCCGCCTGCATTCTCGAGGCGATCGGCTTCAGCGATCTCGACGACGAATTCCGCAGCGCCGGCGCTGCCGTGCTCGGCGTCAGCATGGACGACTGTCTCTCCCACGGAGCGTTTCGCGACAAGCACGGGCTTGCCGTGCAACTGCTCTCGGATGACGACGGCGAGGTGTGTGCGCGCTACGGCGTGCTCCACGACAAGGAACTGGAGGGGCGCCGCAGACGCTGCGTGCAACGCTCCACGTTCATCATCGGTCGCGATGGCCGGGTCGTGTCTGCCCAGTACGGCGTGACGGCCCGCGGCCACGCGGCAGAAGTTCTCAATCTGGTGAAGGGGATGGCATGAGCCTGACGATCGGCAAGAACACTGTGGTTTCTCTCGAGTACGAATTGGTCGATGCGGATGGCGCCCTGATCGAGAAGACGGACGCGCCCATCAGCTACCTGCACGGTGGCCACGACGGGATCTTCCCCCGCGTCGAGGAAGCCCTCGACGGCAAGCAGGCGGGTCACACCTGCGAAGTGAAGCTCGAACCCGACGACGCATTCGGCGAATACGATGCATCGAACATCCGCGTCGAGCCGCGCGACATGTTCCCGAAGAACGTCGCCGTGGGCATGCAGTTCCAGGGCTCCGCGCAGGGTTCGGATCACGTGGTGCTCTATACCGTGACCGACGTCGCCGACGACAAGGTCGTCGTCGATGCGAACCATCCGCTCGCCGGCAAGACGGTCACGTTCAAGTGCACCGTCAAGGATGTCCGCAAGGGCACTGCCGAAGAGATCACGCACGGTCACGTGCACGGCGAGGGTGGCCATCACCACTGATCGTCGCGCAGCACAGACATGAAAAAAGCCGGGATGAATCCCGGCTTTTTTCATGGTGCGTTCCGATCCGGATCGATCGCGAACTACGTGGTCGGCGTCGCCTCCGCCGCCTTGGTCGCGGCCTCCGCGAGTGCCCGCGAATTGCGGTCGTCGCGAAACACGATCGGCTTCATGTTCGATGCAACCTGCGGCAACTGCGCCTTCGCGACCTGCTCCGTGATCAGGTGGTGATGCGGTGACAGATCGCACACCGGGTCGGCATTGGTCGCATCACCGGTGAGCATGAAGGCCTGACAGCGGCAGCCGCCGTAGTCCTTTTCCTTCTCGGGGCAGGACCGGCAGGGTTCCTTCATCCAGTCGTCGCCGCGATACGTGTTGAAGGCCGGCGAATCGTTCCAGATCCAGCCGAGCTCGTGATCGCGGACGTTCGGGAACTCGATGCCGGGCAGCATCCGCGCCTCGTGGCACGGCAGCACGACACCGTCGGCCGCGATGTTCACGAAGATCGAACCCCAGCCGTTCATGCACGCCTTCGGACGCGTCTCGTAGTAGTCCGGGTTGACGAAGTAGATCTTCATCCTGTCCCCGACTTTCTCGCGGAACGCATTCGTCACGGCCTCAGCGCGGACGAGCTGGTCGCGCGTCGGCATGAGCTGCTCGCGGTTCTGCATGGCCCACGCGTAGAACTGCGTGTTGGCCAGCTCGACGTATTCCGCGCCGAGCTGCTCGGCCATCTCCAGGATCTGCTGCGTGTGATCGAGGTTGTGCCGGTGCATCACGCAGTTGAAGACCATCGGGTAGTCGTACTTCTGGATCAGCTCGGCCGCGCGTTTCTTCAGCTCGAAGGTCTTCGTGCTCGAGATCCAGTCGTTCATCTCGCGCGTGGAATCCTGGAAGGACAGCTGGATGTGGTTCAGCCCGCCTTCCTTGAAGGCTGCGATGCGCTTCTCGGTGAGCCCGATGCCCGACGTGATGAGGTTCGTGTAGTAGCCGAGCCGGCCGGCCTCCGCGACGATGATCTCGAGGTCGTCGCGCATGAGCGGTTCACCGCCCGACAGGCCGAGCTGCACGAGCCCGAGTTCACGTCCCTGCCGCAGCACGCGGATCCAGTCGTCGGTCGAAAGCTCGGGGCCGAACTTCGTGTAGTCGACCGGGTTGTAGCAGAACACGCAGTGCAGCGGGCACTTGTACGTGAGCTCCGCGTTCAGCCAGTGCGGCTTAGGCACTGGCGCGCGGACGGATCCAGCCGTTTCCATGGGCGACCTCCAGAAAGTCGACGACATCGGAGCGCAGGTCGGGTGCGCCGGGGAATGCTTCCTGAAGCGCGGCGACGATCGCATTGAGACTGCGCGTGCCGTCGATGCGCTTGAATATCTCGCCGCCGCTGCCCGGCAGCTTCACCATCCCTTCGGGGAACAGCAGGACGTGGCAGTCCTGGGCGGGTTCCCACTGGAAGCGGTGGTACTTCGCGACGTCGATCGGGGTGTCGTGATCGAACGGGACGCGCTTCGGTTCGGCCATCAGGCGATCTTCCTGTCGCCGATGCCGTAGTTGACCATCATCGCGTCGCACATGGTCCAGAGCACATCGAGCTTGAACTGCAGGATCTCCAGCGCGCGTTCCTGCTGCTCGCGCGTGCGGAAATGGTCGAGCGTCACGCGGAGGCCGTGCTGCACGTCGCGCCGTGCTTCCGAGAGGCGCTTGCGGAAATACGCGTAGCCGGCCTGGTCGATCCACGGATAGTGCTGCGGCCAGTTGGCGAGGCGCTCCTTGTGGATCTCGGGCGCGAACATCTCGGTCAGCGACGAGCACACGGCTTCCTGCCACGGACGCGTGCGACCGAAATTGATGTACGCGTCGACGGCGAATCGCACGCCGGGCAGCACGTATTTCAGCGACGTCACGTCGTCCCGCGGGATGCCGACGGCGTCCGCGAGCGTGAGCCACGCCTCGATGCCGCCCTCGTCGCCCTGCGTGCCGTCGTGGTCGATGATCCGCTGGATCCAGAGCCGGCGATGGTCGCGGTCGGGCATGTTCGCCATGATCGCGGCGTCCTTGATGGGGATCGCGATCTGGTAATAGAAGCGGTTGCAGACCCAGCCGCGGATCTGTTCCTTCGTGAGGCCGCCGCTGTTCATCGCGACGTGGTACGGGTGATAGATGTGATAGCGCTCACCCTTCGCGCGCAGCCGCTGCTCGAATTCTTCCGCGCTCCACGGCAGGTTCTCGGCGATGCCCATGCTGGTTGTCTCCGTGTTCACAGTTCGATGTCCATGCCGTCGTACGAGACCTCGATGCCGGCGCGATCGAGTTCGGCACGCTGCGGCGAGTCCTCGTCGAGGATCGGATTGGTGTTGTTGATGTGGATGAGGATCTTCCGGCCGGCCCGCAGCGGACGCAGCACCTCGATCATGCCGGCGGGGCCGGATTGCGGCAGGTGGCCGATGTCGCGCGCGCGCTTCTTCGAGATGCCGAGCGTGACCATCTCGTCGTCCGTCCAGAAGGTGCCGTCGACCATGACGCAGTCGGCTTCTTCCATCAGCGGGACGATGTGCGGCTCGATCTCGCCGAGGCCCGGCGCGTAGAACAGCGTGCGGCCGGTGCGCGTGTCGCGGATGCGCATCCCGATGTTGTCGCCGATGTGCGGATTGTCGCGATGGGGCGAGTAGGGCGGCGCCTTGCTCTTGAGCGGCACCGCCGTGAATTCGAGATGCTCGCCACCCACCGGCTGGAAGCTCTCGCCCGACGCGATCGGCAGCTGGTGCCAGTTCACGCCGCAGTAGTGCCCGAGGATGTTGAACAGCGGATTGCCGGTCGTCATGTCCTCGCGGACCATGTCCGTGCAGTACAGCTCGAGCGGCTTGCCCTCGCGCAGCATCAGCAGGCCCGTCGTGTGATCGATCTGGCCGTCCATCAGGACGACCGAGCGGATGCCCGTGTCGCGCAGCGCGCGCGCCGGCTGCAGCGCCGGAAAGCTGCGGATCTGCTGGAGGATGTCGGGCGATGCGTTGAACAGCACCCAGTCGGTGCCGTTGCCGCTCACCGTGATCGACGACTGCGTGCGCGCCTTCGCGCGGAGCGTGCCCTTGCGCAGACCGTCACAGTTGGGACAGTTGCAGTTCCACTGCGGGAAACCGCCGCCGGCGGCGGCGCCGAGTACGCGAATCTTCATCGATGGATTCCGTGACGGCCCCGGAGGGCCGGACTGGTGTGGAGCCGCGGCATTGCGCAGCGGCTGACTGAATCGGGGTGATCTCTCGTGAGGCGCACATGATGCGGCATGCGCATGCAACAAGCCGATGCCGCATGCCTCGCGACAGATCGCCGGAAGACCGGATCGCCTTGCGGCCGATCGTCGAAGACGCGAAGGCCCCGTTGAAGGGGCCTTCGCGCGTCACCACGCCGCGATCAGCGGTTGGCGATGTACATCGTGACTTCGAAGCCGAAACGCATTTCGGTGTACTCAGGCTTGCTCCACATGACAACCTCCGAATGTTAGAGTTGAAATGACTCGCGCGAAGTTCTTGTGGTCTGTTGTCCGACCGTCGCGCTTTCCGTGATCCGCCGTCGACCCCTCTCCGAGACGCTGCGCCGATCGCGCCCCGCTCATCGATTCGTTCCCGTCGAATCACGGTCGTTAGTGTCTTGGATGCACCTGCTCGTTCCCACGAAAAAATCATCAAAGAGCGCTCATGATTTTCATGAGAACCGGACCTCGTGCGTGATCCCCTGAGCACGTCGTCGGGCTCGGCGAACGATCCCGGCGCGTCCGGTGTCGCGGCCGCGCGCACGCTCGATGGCGCGTCGGCCCGCGGTGATGCGGTCGGTGCGGCGTCGGGCCGCAGTCCGATCGGCGCGTCGGCCGATCGCGCCGCGACGGTTGTCGTGACCGAGTGGTACGAGGAACGTACCTTCCGCTACGCGCTGATCGCATCGCTCGTCGCGCACATCGCGTTCGTCGTGTGCGGCCCGTCGCTGAAGACGCCGACGCCACCGCCGCGCAAGGCGATCGAAGTGCGCCTGATCGAAGCGCCACCACCACCGCCGCCGCCCGAACCCGAACCGCCCGAGCCGGTGCCCGAACCGCCGAAGGTGGTCATCCCGAAGAAGGTCGCGGCGAAGCAGGTGCCGTCGAAGAAGACCGAGGCGAGGAAGACCGCGGTGAAGCCCGGTACGCCCCCCGCGCCGACGCCTCCGCAGCGGATCATTCCCGCACCGCAGCCGATGCCCGCGATCGCGCGACCGACGCCTGCGCCGCCGCGCGTCGACCGCCAGGCGCCGACGCCGACCGTCGCGCGTCCCGAGGCGCAGCCGCTGCCGCAACTCGCCGCGCGGCCCGATCTCGCGCCGCGTCCCGACCTGCCCGCACCGCGACGGGCCGATGCGCCCGTCCTCGCCGATGCACCTGCGCGGCCGGCGGTGGCGGCCCCGCGCGCCGACGCACGTCCCGACCTGCCGCGACTCGAGGCGCGCCCCGCCATCGCACCGCCGACCGTGCAGCCGCAACTGCGCGCCGATGCGCGACCGGAACCGCATCGCGACGTCCGTCCCGAGGTCCGGTCGCCGACCGCGCCGACGATCGCCGCATCACCCGACGCGCCGCGCCCGCAGCTGCGTGACGATGCGGCGGCGCTGCCTTCCGTGGCACGTCCGGCGCCGGCGGCAGTGCCGCGACCCGAGGCCCGGCCGGATGTGCAGTCCATCGCGAGACCATCGCTCGCGCCGGCCCCCGCGGTCGCGTCGCACGCCGAGCCCCGTCATGCGGCTGCCGATCCATTGCCCGCGCGCCCGGTGCTGCGCGACGCGCCGACCGCGCCGCGTCCGGAGATCCGCCCCGAACTCCAGGCGCCGGCGCGTCCGTCGCTCGCGCCCGCGGTCGCGTCGCACGCCGAGCCCCGTCACGCCGCGGCCGATCCTTCAGCCGCGCGCCCGGTGCT
>CAUJJX010000191.1 GCA_963205165.1 Pseudomonadota bacterium
GCGGGTACATTCGATGTCATCCGCATCGGAGACTTCCGCCATGAACACCCCGCTTCGCATCGCCGCCGCGCTCGTCGCGGCACTCGCCGCCGCACCCGCCAGCGCCCAGGTCGGACTCTCGGGCAGCCACGGCCGCTTCAGTTTCGGCGGCGGCATCGGCTTCGGTGCCGGCGACGTCTCGTTCGTCACGGTGTCGCCGTACGTCGCCTACCGCGTGACCGACGAGATCGACGTCGGCGTGGGTCTGACCTACCGCTACCGGACCGACAACCGGTTCGGCCGCGATCTCACGACACAGGACATCGGCAGCAACCTCTTCACGCGCTACCGCCTGCCCGGCCCGTTCTTCGTGCAGGCCGAGATGGAATACATGAACTACGAGGTCTATCGCGCCGATCTCTCGAAGGACCGCCGCGGCGTGACGAGCCTGCTCGCGGGCGGCGGAATCTCGCAGCCGATCGGCAGCAACGCGTCCGCGCACTTCGTCGTGCTCTACAACTTCAGCTATTCGGGCTACGGCCAGCCGGCGCCGTATTCGAGCCCGTGGGTGCTGCGCGCCGGCGTCGGCGTGCACTTCTGACCGGGGCCATTCAGGCGACGGCTGCAACCAAACCCGTCGCCTGAAATTTCGTCAGCCGCGGAACGCCTTCACCACCGCTTCGGAATTGCGCGCCAGCAGGAACTGGTCGGACGTCACCGCGACGAACTTCGCGCCGTGCGCGATCCAGCCCTTCGCATCCGCTTCCGCGAAACTCAGGATGCCCGACGCCTTGCCCGTCTTGTTGATCCGCGTGATCGCGTCGGCGATCGCGGCGCGCACTTCCGGATGGCCCGGATTCGCGAGGTGGCCGAAGTCGGCCGCGAAGTCCTGCGGACCGATGAAGATGCCGTCGACGCCGTCGATCGCGGCGATGGCCTCGAGATTGTCGAGCCCCTTGCGCGATTCGAGTTGCACCAGCAGGCACATCTCGTCGTGGACGCGCTTGAAGTAGTCCGGCACGCGACCGTAGCGGTTCGCGCGCGAGTTCGTCGACACGCCGCGCACGCCCTGCGGCGCGTAGCGCGTCGCGGCGACGGCGCGGGCGGCTTCTTCCGGTGTCTCGACGTACGGGATCAGCAGCGTCTGCACGCCGAGGTCGAGGTAGCGCTTGATCGCGACGGTATCGTTCCACGCCGGCCGCACGAGCGCGGGAACGGGGTAGCCCGCGATCACCTGCAGCTGCTGCTGGACCATGAAGAGTTCGTTCGCCGCGTGCTCGGTGTCGATCAGCACCCAGTCGAAGCCCGCGCCGGCGCAGATCTCGGTCGCCGTGTTGCTGCAGAGGCTGAGCCAGCAGCCCGCGAGTGCGCGATCGCCTTTCAGTGCGGCCTTGAACTGGTTGATGGGCATGTCCACGTCGTCTCCCCCTTCTTCTCGTTCGAGTGCGAAGGCCCGGATTGTAGCCACGAGCATCTCGACCGCGGCACTCGTTTACAGTGCGCCCGACCCTCACCGAGAATCCGACCACGATGACCCACGACCTCCGCTTCTCCGGCGTCGTCCCGATCCTGGCGACGCCCTTCCACGCCGACGAATCCGTCGACACCGAATCCCTCGATCGTCTCGTGCGCTTCATGGCCGCGCTCGGCGTCGACGGCGTGACGGTGCTCGGCGTGCTCGGCGAATCCAACCGCCTGTCGGACCGAGACCGCGAAGTCGCGATCAGCGCCGCCGTCGCTGCCGCGGGCGCGATGCCCGTGATCGTCGGCGCGAGCCACCCCGGCACCCGCGCCACGCTCGACCTGATCGCGATGGCCGCCGACCTCGGCGCGAAAGGCGTGATGGTCGCGGCCTCGGCCGAACCGGTGCCGAACGACGACCGCCTCTTCGAGTACTACCGCCGTGTCGGCGAAGGCAGCGCGCTGCCGATCATCCTCCAGGACCATCCCGCGTCGACGTCGGTCCACATGACCGTGCCGCTGCTCGCGCGCATCGCGACGGAGGTCCCCCGGATCGCCGGCATCAAGGAAGAAGCGACGCCGACGCCGCCCAAGCTGCGCGCCATCCGCAAGGCACTCGGCGGTCGCGAGCTGAACATCATGACGGGCCTCGGCGCGCTCTACGGCCACTTCGATCTCGAGGCCGGCAGCGCGGGCTTCAACACCGGATTCGCGTTCCCGGAAGTCCTGATGGAAATGGTCGCCGCGGCGCGCGCCGCCGACTGGGACCGCGCCCGCCGGATCTACACGCGCTTCCTGCCGCTGATCGTCTTCGAGCAGCAGCCGGGCGTCGCGGTCCGGAAGGACATCCTCCGTCGTCGCGGCCTGCTCGCCGGCAACACGGTGCGGCATCCCGGAGCGGGCCTGCCGCCGGGCGCGTCGGAACAGCTCGATGCGCTGATCGAGGCGACGCTGCCGGGGGTGGATCTCACGAAGCCGCTTGATCGGGCGGGGTTGTAGATGGGCGTCGGCGATCAGGAATATGGAAAGACGAGTAGGTCGGATTAGCGGCGCAGCCGCGTAATCCGACGCGCACGGTCGCAGAGGCGACGGCGTCGGCCTGCGCGTCGCTACTGCTGATCCGATCTCCGCGACATCCGACCCACGCGCCTTCGACTACCCGACGAAGAACAACGCGACGCAGCAACCGAACCCGAGCACCCAGAGGATCGACCGCAGGCTGGCGCGGTCGGCGAGATAGGCGCCGATGTAGCCGACCCGCGCCGCGATGAAGGCGATCGCGAGTCCGTCGATCGACGACTGCGCGGCATTCATGCGCTCCGCGACCAGCACCCCGGCGATGAAGATGGGCAGCGCCTCGAAGCTGTTGAGCTGCGCGGCATTCGCCCGCGCCTGCCAGCCGCCGAGCCCGGCCAGCCATCGACGCGGTTCGTGATTGTCGAA
>CAUJJX010000192.1 GCA_963205165.1 Pseudomonadota bacterium
GGCAGATCGGCGACGCAGCGCACCGTCATCGGGCGCCCCGGGGGTGGAGGCTATAATCGGCCGCTCCCTGTTTCCGGAAGGGTGTCGCGCCCCACGCGAGCCCGTCGAAGCCCATGACCGTGCCTCACCTCACGACCGCGCTCAGCGGCCCGCTGCTCTCCCTCGAACGCCAGATCCTGGAAGCACAGCCCGCGATCGAGCACTGGTTGCGCACCAAGTGGCAGGAGCACAGCTCGCCGTTCTACGCCTCGGTCGACCTGCGCAACGCGGGCTTCAAGCTCGCTCCCGTCGACACGAACCTGTTCCCCGGCGGCTTCAACAATCTCGCGCCGGAGTTCATGCCGCTCTGCGTGCAGGCCGTGATGGTCGCCGTCGAGAAGATCTGCCCGGACGCCCGCGGCATCCTGCTCGTCCCCGAGAACCACACGCGCAACACGTTCTATCTCCAGAACGTCGCGACGCTGCAGTCGATCCTTCGCCAGGCCGGCATGAAGGTCCGCATCGGGACCCTGCTCCCGGACGTGAAGGAACCGACGACGCTCGAACTCCCGAGCGGTGCCAAGCTCGTGCTCGAACCGATCGTGCGCAACGGTCGTCGCGTGGGTCTCGACGGATTCGACCCCTGCACGGTGCTGCTGAACAACGACCTCTCGGCCGGCATCCCGCCGATCTTCGAGAACATCGACCAGCCGATCATCCCGCCGCTGCACGCGGGCTGGTCCACGCGGCGCAAGTCGCACCACTTCACGGCGTACGACGAGGTGGCGAGCGAGTTCGGCAAGCTGATCGGCATCGACCCGTGGCTCATCAATCCGCACTTCGGCGTGTGCGGCGAGATCAACTTCCACGAACGCACCGGCGAGGAATGCCTCGCGCGCTGGGTCGACGGCATCCTCGAGCAGACGCGCGAGAAGTACCGCGAGTACGACATCAGGCAGGAACCCTTCGTGATCGTGAAGGCCGACGCCGGCACGTACGGCATGGGGATCATGTCCGTGAAGAGTGCAGACGAGGTCGTCGCGCTGAACCGCAAGCAGCGCAACAAGATGGCCGTCGTGAAGGAAGGTCTGGAGGTCTCGCACGTGATCGTCCAGGAGGGCGTGCCGACCTTCGAGAGCGTGAACGACGCGGTCGCCGAACCCGTCGTCTACATGATCGACCACTTCGTCGTGGGCGGTTTCTATCGCGTGCACACCGACCGCGGCATCGACGAGAACCTGAACGCGCCTGGCATGCACTTCGTGCCCCTCGCGTTCGAGTCGAGCTGCTCGCAGCCGGACCCCGACGGACATCCGAACGCGACGCCCAACCGGTTCTACGCGTACGGCGTCGTGGCGCGCCTTGCGTTGCTGGCCGCGGCACTCGAGATCGAGCGGACCGCACCCGACGTCGTCCCGGCCCCCTGAGGATCGCCGCCATGGACATCGCGTTCGTCGTCGATCCGCTGGACTCGTTCAAGGCCTGCAAGGACTCCACCGTCGCGATGATGCGGGAGGCCGTGAAGCGCGGTCACCGCGTCTTCGCCATGCAGCAGGACGACCTCGTCTGGACCGGTGGCCGCGTCCGCGCGGCCGTGCAGGAACTCGCCGTCACGGACGACGACGACGCGTGGTACGGCGTCGTCTCGGAAGCGGATGCCGACCTCGCCGACTTCGGCGCGGTCTTGATGCGCAAGGATCCGCCGTTCGACATGGAGTACGTCTACAGCACGTACCTCCTGGAACTCGCGGAGGCGCACGGCGCGAAGGTCTGGAACCGCCCGGGCAGCCTGCGCGACTTCAACGAGAAGCTCGCCATCGCGCGCTTCCCGCAGTTCACCGCGCCGACGGTCGTGACGCGCAAGGAAGACGTGATCCGTGCCTTCCTCGCGGAGCACGGCGACATCGTCCTGAAACCGCTCGACGGCATGGGTGGCAGCTCGGTGTTCCGCATCCGCGCGGACGATCCGAACATCGGCGTGATCATCGAGACGCTGACGGCGTACGGCAGCCGCATGGCGATGGCGCAGCGCTACCTGCCCGCGATCGTCCACGGCGACAAGCGGATCCTGGTGATCGACGGCGTGCCCGCGCCGTACGCGCTCGCCCGGATCCCGAAGGCTGGCGAGACGCGGGGCAACCTGGCAGCCGGCGGACGCGGTGTCGCGCAACCGCTGTCCGCACGCGACCGCGAGATCGCCGAAACGCTCGGTCCCGCGCTGAAGGCGGCCGGCCTGCTGATCGTCGGCCTCGACGTGATCGGCGACCACCTGACCGAAGTGAACGTGACGAGCCCGACGTGCATGCGCGAGATCCTGGACCAGACCGGGTTCAGCGTGCCGGCGATGGTGCTCGACGCGATCGAGGCGGACGCGACGTAGCAGGCTGTTCCGGAAAACACGATGCCCGCGCAGGGCGGGCATCGTTGCATCGCGGGAACGTCGTGACGGCGACCGCGGACATCGCGGCACGCAGCCCGGCGATCAGGCCGCGCGGGTCGTCGCGCCGGCCGGCCGGGGCAGGCGGGCGTCGCGCCGCAGGAGTTCCTCGAAGTCCGCCGCGGGCACGGGGCGGCTGAACAGGAAGCCCTGGATCTCGTCGCAGCCGAGTTCGCACAGAAAGCCCAGTTGTTCCTCGGTTTCCACACCCTCGGCCACCACCTTCAATCGCAGGCTGTGCGCAAGCGCCACGACGGCACGCGTGATCGCCTCGTCGTCCGGATCGCCCGGCACGTCGCGCACGAACGAGCGGTCGACCTTGAGCGAATCGAGCGGCAGCCGCTTCAGATAAGCGAGGGACGAATAGCCTGTCCCGAAGTCGTCGACGGCGACGTGCACGCCGAGCAGCTTCAGCTCGCCGAGCACCTCGGCCACCTGTTCCACGTGATGCATCATCACGCTCTCGGTGATCTCGAGTTCCATGCCGCCTGGATTCACGCCGCTGTCGGCCAGCGCCTGGCGCACGGTCGCGAGGAAGCCCGGGCTGTAGAGCTGGCGCGCCGACAGGTTCACGGCGACCCGCACCGTCGGCAGTCCCTTCGCAGCCCATTCCGCCGCCTGCCGGCACGCGTTCGTCAGGACCCATTCGCCGATGGCGCCGATGAGGCCGGTCTCTTCCGCGAGCGGGATGAACTCGCCCGGCGGGATCAGGCCGCGGTCCGGACTGACCCAGCGCACGAGGGCCTCCGCGCCGACGATGCGACCGTCGGCGACCGAGACCTTCGGCTGGTAGTGCAGGACGAACTGGTTCTGGTCGACGACGGCGCGCTTCAGCTTCGACTCGAGCGAGAAGCGCTCGACGCTCGCGGCGTTCATCCCCGACGAATAGAACTCGAAGCCGTTCTTGCCCTGGTCCTTGGCGCGGTACATCGCGATGTCGGCGTGCTTCAGCAGCGACTGCTGGTCGCGGCCGTCCTGCGGATACACGGCGATGCCGATGCTGCCGCTCAGCGAGAACTCCTGGCCCTGGTGCTGCACGGGTTCCTCGATGGCGCGCAGCAGCTTGCGCGCGACGTCCTCGACGACCCCCGGTCCCTCGATCTCCTCGACGACGACCATGAACTCGTCGCCGCTCAATCGCGCGACGAGGTCGGACGCGCGCATCTGTTCCGAAAGGCGGCGCGCGATCGTCTCGAGCACGCGATCGCCGGTGTCGTGACCGAGCGTGTCGTTGATGATCTTGAAACGGTCGAGGTCGATGAACAGCACGGCGAGCTGCTTGGTGTAGCGCTCGGCGCGCGACAGCACGTGACCCAGGTGATACGTGAACAGGTTGCGGTTCGCGAGCCCGGTCAGCTCGTCGTAGTGCGCGAGCCGGCGGATGCGCTCGTCGGCGCGATGACGTTCCGTGACGTCCTGCAGGGCACCGAACACCTTGGCGCACACGCCGCGCGGACCCAGTTCGGCGACGCCCGTCGCGCGAACCCACAGCGGACGACCACGGGCCGTCACGAGCTGCAGTTCGAGATCCCAGCTCTGGCCGGTGCGCAGGGCCTTGTCGAGCGCCGCCCGGACCAGCTCGCGGCTCTCGGAAGTGTAGAAGGCGATCGCGGCGTCGACGGTCGGCGTGAACTCGTCCGCCAGGACCTCGTGGATGCGATACGTCTCGTCGGTCCAGTAGAGCCGGCCACTCGCCGGATCGAGCTCCCAGCCGCCGACATGCGCGGCGCGCTGCGTCTGCGACAGGAGTGCCGTCTGGCGCCGCAGCTCGCCGTCCTGCTCGCGGAGCGTCGCCGCGGCGGCGTCCTGCTCGGTCTCGCGCTGGCGCTGCTGCCGGTGGGTCCAGGCGGTGGCGAACGCGAGGCCTGCGAGCGCGAGCGCGAACACGAGGAACGGCACCCGGACCCGGTCGAACCACGCGCGGAGCAGCGCCGCCTGCGACACGCTCGCGAATGCCGTGATGCGATGGCCGTCGACGCGCTCGAACGCGTAGTGGCGGAGTTCGATGTCGAACGTGTCGCCGATCGCGACGGAACCCTGCCGCGGTCTGTCGTGATCCTGGAGCCACTTCCAGAACGGCCCCCGCGCCTTGTCCGCGGTGCCGGCCAGCTGGATCAGCGTCTCGCCCGTGTCGCTGACGAGCCCGGCCTGGACGTGCGCCGGCGTCTGCAGGTGATGCCACGAGGCGGCACCATCGATCCGGAGCTGCGCGACGACGAAGCCGTAGGTCCGGCCGCTGGCGGCATCGACGAGCCGCTGCGTCACGGGCAGCCAGGCGCGGTCGGCGCTGCGCCAGGCGACGGGCCCGAGCTGGAGTCCTTCGTGTTCGCGCGCCTGCGCCAGTCCGGCCAGCAAGGCGGTCTCGCGAGCCGTTGCCGCGGTCGAAGGCCAGGGCTCGGAGGCCGCGATCGATCGACCCGCGGCGTCGAGAAAGTCGATGCGCCCGAGCCCTGGTCGCATGGTCGCGACCCGCTGCAGGACGCGCTCCGCGGCCTCGGGTTGTGCCGACCCACCGGCTTCGGCGAGCTCGTCGGCGAGCATCGCGAAGTGCTGCTGTTCCGACTGGAGAAGATGGCCCGCCGCGCGCGCGCCGGCGGTCGCGACACCGGCCACTTCGCCGAGGCGCTCGCGCTGCACGGCCTGCCAGGCGAAGAGTCCGTAGAGGATCGACAGCACGAGCAGCGCGGCCGCCAGCAGGCCGAACGCCTGCGCGACGGGCCGGATGTTCTCGCGTGTCATGACCGGGGAAACGGAATTGGATACGGTGCTCATCGCAGGCATTTACGACCGGCCCGCGACGGAATTGAATCTGCCGCCCGCGCCGTCCGGTTGCCGCTCCGGGACAGATGCGCGCGAATGCTCACGAACCGAGGTCACCACGTGCCGGTTCCCGCGCGGACGTGACGAGCGCGATGCCGGTCGCGATGACGATGCCGGTGAACGCCACGAGGGCCCATTCGGGAATCGAGAGACCGAGCCACGTCCAGGTGACGCTCGCACAGTCGCCGGACCCGCGGAAGATCATCGGGAGGGCTTCGCCCAGCGGGAACTCGTCGACCATGTACTCGAGCCCGGGTCCGCAATCGGCGATGGCCGGCGGGTTGTGGATCAGCCACGTCTGGCGTGCCGCGACGCCACCGCCTGCCAGCGCGGTCAGGGCGACGAGCGTCGAGTAGATGCGCAGGCCCGTCCGGCGGGGACCGTGGAGCGCGCCGACCAGCGCGATCAGGCCGGCGGCAAGGAAGGCGTAGCGCTGGAGGATGCACATGGGACAGGGCTCGATGCCCTTCATGTGCTGGAGGTAGAGCCCGAAGACGAGGAGCCCGAGGCAGCCGCCGAAGATGGCCGCGAGCAGGACGCGGGGGCGGAAGAGGTTCGCGACGAAGGTCGGGGATGTGTTGGCGGACATGCGGACCTGGGTGTCGTGTGCGGGGAAGGCGATGACAGCGAAATGCCGCCGGAGTTTACACGGCGGCCCTGTCCTGTCGCCCGGATGGCGCGCTCGCGAGGTACTGGACGAACGGGACGAGGGCCTCGGCCGTCAGCGGTTCGGCGATCGAGAAGCCCTGCGCGAAGTCGCAGCCGTGGGCCGCGAGCCAGACGAGCTGGCGCCGCTTCTCGACACCTTCCGCGACGACGCGCATCCGCAGGCTGCGCGCGAGCACGAGGATGGCCTGCGTGATCGCCATGTCCTCGGCGTCGTCGGGCAGGTCGCGGACGAACGAGCGGTCGATCTTGAGCGTCCCCACGGGGAAGCGCTTCAGGTAGGCGAGCGACGAATAGCCGGTACCGAAGTCGTCGATCGCGATGCCGACGCCCAGTTCGTGCAACGCGCCCAGCACCGCGACGGCGTGCGTCGGATGGGCCATCACGGTGCTCTCCGTGATCTCGAGTTCGAGATGCCGCGGCTCGAGCTGCGCCTTGGCCAGCGCGGCCGTCACGTCGTCGAGCAGACGGCGATCGTTGAACTGCCGCGCCGAGACGTTCACCGCGACGGTGAGATCCGTCAGCCCGGCGCGATGCCACGACCGCAGGCTCGCGCAGGCCTCGTCGAGCGCCCACGCGCCGAGCGATGCGATGAGCCCGGTCTCTTCCGCGATCGCGATGAACTGCGCCGGCATGAGCGTGCCGAGCTCGGGATGCTCCCAGCGCAGCAGCGCCTCCGCACCGGCGATGTGCCCCGTCGAGATCTCGAGCTTCGGCTGGTAGAGCACGCGCATCTCGCCGCGCTCGACGGCGCGCCGCAGTGCCGTCTCGAGCGCGAGCCGCCCGGTCGCGTCGGGGTCGAGCTGCGGCGCGTGGAACCGGTACTGGTCGCGGCCGGCGTCCTTCGCGCGGTACATCGCGTTGTCGGCGACGCGCAGCAGCATGTCGACGTCGGTGCCGTCGCCGGGATACGTGGCGATGCCGATGCTGGCGGAGAGCGCGAACTCGCGTTCGTCGATCACGAACGGCCGGGAGCAGGCGGCCAGGAGCTTCCGCGCGACCTCCTCGAGATCGGCGTCGACCTGGTGATCCTCGACGAGCACGACGAACTCGTCGCCGCTCTGGCGCGCGAGCAGGTCGACGGCACGCAGGCACGCGGCCAGCCGGCCCGCGAGATCGCACAGCACGAGGTCGCCGGCGCCGTGGCCGAGCGTGTCGTTCACGAGCTTGAAGCGGTCGAGGTCGATGAACATCACGGCGAACCGTCGCTGATGGCGACGGGCACGCGCGATCGCCTGCTCCAGCGCCAGCCGGAACGCCCCGCGGTTGGGCAGCCCGGTCAGCTCGTCGTGCTGCGCGAGGAAGCGGATGCGCTCCTCGGCGCTGCGGCGCTCCGTGATGTCGCGACCCGATCCGCGATAGCCCGCGAACCGGCCGTCCGCCTCGAACAGCGGCTTGCCGCTCACCGAGACCCAGCGCGGTCCGTCCGGGGATTCGAGGCGGTACACGAAATTGCGGAAGGGCTCGCGCTGCGCGAGCTGCTGCCGGTGCACCTCCCACTTCGCTTCGTCGAGATCGAGGATGCCGTCGACCTCCCAGCGGCGCCGCCCGAGCGCGGGCTGCCGCAGATCGAGGACCGTGTCCCGGCCGTGGGTGAGCGTCGTGAAGACGAGGTCGGCGTCCTGCTCCCAGAACCAGTCGGACGACAACTCCGAGATGTCCCGGAAGCGCGTCTCGCGCAGGCGCAGCTCGGCGACGGCCGCCGCGCGCAGCGCCTCGTTCGCGGCATTCCGGAACACGACCGCGAGTTGCGATGCGACGTCACCCATCGTCTCGATCACTTCCGGGGACCACGCACGCGGCGTCGCCGTGTCGAGGACCAGGAGTCCGAGCAGACTTTCGGACAGCGGGACCGGCGCGAGCAGGCGCGCGCCCGCGCCGCACGCGATCGACGGATCGCCCGACGCGTCGGCGACGACGGATGCGCGTGTGATGGCGACCGGCTGCCCGGCGCGCAGCTGCTCCCATTGATCGGTGGTGCACGGCTGGGCGAGGTTGCGACCGGCGAGCGTCTCCATCGAGGCAGGCGCCACGCAGTCCAGCACATGCACGGCACCGCGCGGATCGAGCGTCGCGTACGAGGCACGGAGGTCGGGGTAGCGGCGGGCGAGTTCCTCCAGCGCTCGACGCACGACCTGCTCCGCAGCGAGGCCGTCGATCACGTCGACGGCGATCCGGTGCAGCAGCGCGAGCCGCGACTGGCGCAATGCGATCTCGGTCGTGTGGACCGACTGCTGGACGGTGAGGCGCCGATGCACCCACAGGCCGCCGACCGCGAGGAGGACGAAGAGCGTGGCGGCGAGGCGCATGCGGTCGAGCCAGGCCATCGCGATGGTCCGGGTGGGGATCGACACGTAGAGCACGAACGGGTAGTCGGCCACGCGCTCGAAGACGAACAGCCGGCGCGAACCGTCGACGGGACTCGGTCCGGTGACGGATCCGGATCGCATGCCCGGCCGTGCGGCGAGGATCTGCGAGATGGGTCCGACGGG
>CAUJJX010000193.1 GCA_963205165.1 Pseudomonadota bacterium
ATGCTGGACGACACCGACCGGCGCCACGCCGAGTGCGAGAAGGACCGCCTCGCGTCCCTCGTCGAGCACAGCGACGACTTCATCGCGATGGCCGATCTCGACGGCCACGTGACCTACATGAATCCCGGCGGCCGCCGGATGATCGGCCTGCCGCCGGAGGGCGATCTCGGGGCGCTTCACTTCACCGACTACGTGGCGCCGGAATCCCTCGATCTGTTCGTCGGCACCGTCGTCCCGACGGTCCTGCGCGAGGGCGTCTGGACCGGCGAGATGCAGCTGGTCAACCGGCAGACCGGCGACGTCGTCGATGTCTGGCGCACGACCTTCCTGATGCGTGATCCGCGCACGGGCGCGCCGAGCTGCTTCGCGACGGTCACGCGCGACATCAGCGGCACCAAGCGCGCCGCGAGGCGCCTGCGCGACAGCGAGGAACGCTGGACCTTCGCGCTCGACAATGCCGGGCAGGGTGTCTGGGATCTCGATATCGAGACGAAGACGGTCTACCTGTCCCCGGCCTACAAGCAGATGCTCGGGTACGCCGAGGACGAACTCTCGGGCGTTCACGACGAATGGATCGACGGCCTCCATCCCGACGACAGGGCTGCCGCGATCGAGAAGATGACGGACTACATCGAGCGCGGGACGAACGGTTACGAGAGCGAGTTCCGGCTCCGCGCGAAGGACGGCAGCTATCGCTGGATCCTGTCGCGCGGCCGGATCGTCGAGCGCGCCCCGGACGGCCGTGCCACCCGGATGATCGGTACCCACACCGACATCACGGCGCGCAAGGTCGTCGAGCAGGCGCTGATCGAACACCAGTCGCAGCTCGAGGAACGCACGCTCCAGGTCGAGGCGCTCAATGCCGCACTCGCGCGACGCGCCGACGAGGCCGAGAGCGCGAATCGTGCGAAGGGCGCGTTCCTGGCGAACATGAGCCACGAGCTGCGCACGCCGATGAACGCGATCATGGGCTTCACGCAGCTGCTGCTCCGCAATGCCGTCGAACCGCGCGATCGCGAGCGCCTCTACAAGATCGCGAGCGCGGCCCAGCAGCTCGCGACGATCCTCGACAACGTGCTCGACATCGCCCGCATCGAGGCGGGGCGGCTCCAGCTGGAAGAGGTCGATTTCGCGCCGCGGCAGGTGCTCGAGGAAGTCGTCTCGTCGCTGACCGATCGGGCGAAGCCGAAGGGCCTCGCGCTCCTGATCGAGGTGGAGCCCGGCATGCCGGCGCTCGTCCACGGCGATTCGCGACGGCTGCGACAGGCGCTCGGCAACTACGTCGCCAACGCGATCAAGTTCACCGACCGCGGCACCGTCACGCTGAGCGCCCGCGTGCTCGATCGACGTCCGGACGCCGTGATCGTGCGCTTCGCCGTGCGCGACACCGGGATCGGCATCGAGCCCGAACTGCGCGACAAGCTCTTCACGACGTTCGTCCAGGGCGACGATTCGAGCACGCGTCGCCATGGCGGGGCCGGCCTCGGACTCGCCATGACGCGCCAGCTCGTCAAGCTCATGGGCGGCGAGGTCGGAATCGAGAGCACGCCGGGCCACGGCAGCACCTTCTGGCTGACCGCGCGGTTCGGCGCGCGCGACACCCGGCGGCGGGACATCACGCACACCGCCACCGACGTCGCCGACGCGCAGCTCGCTTACCTCGCCGGCCGGCGGGTCCTGCTCGCGGAAGACAACCCGATCAACCAGGAAGTGGTGATGGCGATCCTGCGGCGCGTGGGTCTCGTGGTCGACCTCGCGCCGAACGGTGTCGCCGCCGTCGACCTGGCCCGCCGCGACCGGTACGCGCTGATCCTGATGGACATGCAGATGCCCGGGATGGACGGCCTCGAGGCGACGCGCCAGATCCGCCGGATGCCGGGCTATGCGACCACGCCGATCCTGGCGCTGACCGCCAACGCCTTCGACGAGGACCGCGATGCCTGCCTCGCGGCCGGCATGGACGATCACCTCGTGAAGCCGCTCGCGCCGTCGCGGCTCTACGCCGCGCTCCTCCAGTGGATGCCGGAAACACCGGTGGCGGAACCGGACGCGGGCACCGTCGATGCGCCCGACGCCGAAGTCCCGTCGGCGATGCGTCCGCTCCTCGACGAACTCCACGGGCTGCTGAGCAACGACGACTTCGCCGTCGGTCGACGCCTCAAGGACCTCATGCCGGTCCTGGAGAAGGCGTTCGGCGACGACGCCCGGAAGCTGTTCACGGAGGTCGAGAATTTCGACTATCCGCAGGCCGTCGCGACGGTGCAGCGCATGCGGCAACGCATCGCGGACGACGACTGACCGGACGTGCTCCGGTGGCCGGGGCGCGATCGTTTCGCACCGGCCACATGCGGGCGCCGCAGTGGAAACGGGCCCTGGTCCGACGTGTGGCTGTCCGGACGGAACCGGACACGTCTTCGGGACCACGCACGCGCGATTCCGTCACCCCGGCGCGCGCCGGGGTCCGGCGGCGGAAGTTGCGCGGGCCATGGACGGACCGCATCCAGCTCGCGCTGGAATGACGGGGGATGAACAGTCTCCGTAGTGTTAACAGGCCCTAGCCCGACTCGCTCTTCCGCCGCTGCCAGCGCTCGATCTCCACGATGGCGTGGTGATAGCCGGTCTCGGCGATCTCCTCGGCCTGGCGATACGCGAGCAGGTTGAAGTCCGCGAGGGGCGGTTCGAGATACAGGTCGGCGATGGCCACGGCCCGGGAGCGCTGTCTGAGGCCGCCGATGTGTTCCGCGCGGTACAGGATGTCGCCGATGCCGGGCTGGCGCCGCGGCGCCATGCCGATGTAACCCTTCAGGGCATTCCAGATCGACAGCCGGGTGAGCCGCGGATCGACGCTCAGGTCGTCGCGGATCTCGACGTCGACCGCGATGATCGTGCCGTTGCCGCGTCGTCGTTCGAGCGGCGTTCCGAGGCGCGCGCGCATGGCCTCGACCGGGACGTTGTCGAGGATGGCGCCGTCGACCAGCAGATCGCCGTCGAGCACGACCGGTGGCAGCAGGCCTGCCGGCGAATTGCTGGCGAGCACCGCCTGCCAGAGATAGCCGGTGTCCTGGACCGTCGTGCAGGCCTGCGTGAGATTGCACGCCGAGGCGAAGTACGCGCGCCACAGCGTGTCGATCGTCGCGTCGCCGAACATGCGTTTCAGATCGCGCTCGAGCCGGCGGCCGGACAGCAGCGAGATCGCGGGCAGCGTCGGGAACTCGCCGCGCAGCGCGAACGCGCGCGTCTGCTCCAGGATTGTCCCGAGCGACAGGCCGGCGGCGTACTGCGCGCCGATCAGCGCGCCCATGCTGTTGCCGCCGATGAGGTCGACGGGAATGCCCGCCTCGTCGAGTGCGCGGAGCACGCCGAGATGCGCGAACCCGCGGGCACCGCCGCCGCCCAGCACGATCCCGATGGCGGAATCCGTCAGGAAGCGGCCGAGCCGCGAGAAGTCGGCGGAGCGGTCCTTGCGGAGCGAATAGATGCGTTCGACGTCGCGGCCGGTGCGCCAGCGGACCGGCGAATCCGGGTGATCGGCGTGGGCCGGATGCAGCACGACGAGGTGCTTGCGCTTCATCGCGAAGCCGGGCTCGCCGGCCAGCAGGCGCTCCAGCGCGGTCGTGTCGGCGCTGTCCTCGGAGGCCGCCACGAAGATCACCTGATCGGACTGGCGCACCGCGATGCGGGTCCAGGCGGACACCGTCGGCTCGGCCTCGTACACGAGATAGTCGAAGCGGCGCTCGAGTTCATCGAGCTGGCCGATGCTGTCCTCGAGGCTCCCCGCGCCGGCGTCCTGCCAGGACGCGCCGACGTAGCGCAGATGGTCCGCCCGGCCGCGGGCCGCGAAGGCCTTCGTCAGCTCGGCTGCGACGATGTCCGCGCCGGACGCCGGATGCAGCGGGATCACGACGAAGGATCGCGCCGAACGCTGCTCCGGCGCCTGGGTCGTGTGGCGGAGGTAGTCGAAGATCGCCTGCGAGAACACGCGGTTCAGGGCGACCGGGCGCCGGACCAGCAGTGCCTCGAACGCGTCGCGGGACAGCACGGCCAGGATGCAGTCGCGCAGCGCCGTCACGTTGGCCGTCCGGGGCTGATGCAGGATCGTGGTCGTCTCGCCGACGCTCTCGCCGGGGCCGATCTCGTTGTACAGCAGCAGGCCGCCGGCCGGGTCGGTGCGCCAGACGCGCAGCCGGCCGCTCACGACGATGACCATGCTGTCGGCGATCTCGCCCTCGCGCAGGACCAGCGTGCCGCCGGTCACGGGTCGACATTCGAGGCTGTCCGCCAGTTCGACGAGCACGTCGTCGTCGAGCAGCCCGAACACCGGACTCGCCCGCAGCACGCTCATGAGCTGTGCCTGCCATTTCCCCCCGCCTGTCATCGATGGTCCCGGTTCTTGAAGTTATGGCATGCAATTTATACCGGCGTGGCGCGTTTGGCTGCGCCGCGGACGCGGGTGGTCGTGGATCGGTGGTGCGGGCGGCGCGCGGATCGATGCGGCCGCGCGACGCGTCAGACGGCGCTTCGGTCCGCCGGGGCGACGAGGTGCTGTCCGAGCATCGCCCGGAGGTCCTGCACGGTGAAGGGCTTGGCGAGGTAGTCGTCCATCCCCGCGTCGAGGCATCTGGCGCGGTCGTCCGCCAGTGCGTTGGCCGTCACCGCGATGATCGGGACGCGCGGCAGGCCGAGCGCGGATTCCTCCGCGCGGATCCGCTGCGTGGCCTCGAAACCGTCGACGCCGGGCATGTGGCAGTCCATCAGCACGACCGCGGGCCGGCGTTCGAGGTAGCGCGCCGTGGCCTCGGCGCCGTCGCCAGCGACCGTGACTTCGAGTCCCAGCGCCTCGAGCATGGCCCGCGCGACGAGCACGTTGACGGCGTTGTCCTCGGCGAGGAGCACGTGCCCCGTGAGCCCCGCAACGGGCGCAGTCGTCGCGTCGGGGCCGGACGTCGCGGGCGGTGCATCGCAAGGTTTCCACGGCAGTCCGAGCGTGAACGTCGAACCCGCGCCCGGTGTGCTCTCGCAGGTGATGTCGCCGCCCATCGCCCGCGCGAGTTCGCGCGAGATGGTGAGCCCGAGCCCGGTCCCGTCGTGCTGCCGGGCGTACGAACTGTCCACCTGCTGGAACGGCTGGAACACCCGCGCGAGTTCGTCCGCGGGGATCCCGATGCCGGTGTCGCGCACCTCGATCCGGACGCGTCCGCCATCGTGCCGCACGACGATCGACACGCTGCCGGCATCGGTGAACTTCACGGCA
>CAUJJX010000194.1 GCA_963205165.1 Pseudomonadota bacterium
CCACCGATTCATGAAACCGCAGCGGCGGCGCACCGGATTCGATGCGCCCCCGCGGCGGGACCGTCGTGGGGTGGCGAGCCTAACCCCCGGCACTTGCAGAGAATAGCTTTGGCTGCTTCCTTCCGGACCTGACCAGGTTCACTACCATGCAATGCGGGGAGGCCCGCCATTGGACTGCTGGTGACACGACGCCGGCCGTTGCCGGCCATCGGGAGCGCCTGCCCCGATCCGTCATGCCCACCGAATGCTCGACTGCGTACTGCGGAACCATCGACGCCTCGCGGAACGAACCGCGCGCGCCCTTGCCCCGACTATCGTTTGGAACGGCGCCCGACGCAAGTGCCTTGGGGCCTGTCGACGCCACGGCTGCCGGTCCGGGCTGCGGCGTCCGCCTGGCCCCGCACGCCGGGATGCTCGCTCGCGCTGGCATCCGCAGTGTCGACCGGCCCTAGCCAGCGACGACCGGAATCTTGCCGATCTTCGCCTGCCATTCCTTCGGCCCCGTCTGGTGCACCGACGTGCCCTGCGAATCGACCGCGACCGTCACCGGCATGTCGACGACGTCGAATTCGTAGATCGCTTCCATGCCGAGGTCGGCGAAGGCCAGGGTCCGGGCGCCCTTGATCGCCTTCGAGACGAGATACGCCGCGCCGCCGACGGCCATCAGGTACACGGCCTTGTTGTCGCGGATCGCGTCGATCGCGACCGGACCACGCTCGCCCTTGCCGACCATGCCGAGCAGGCCCGTCTTCTCCAGCATCGTGCGCGTGAACTTGTCCATGCGCGTCGCCGTGGTGGGGCCGGCCGGGCCGACGACCTCGTCGCGCACCGGGTCGACCGGACCGACGTAATAGATGAACCGGTTCGTGAAGTCGACCGGCAGCGTCTCGCCCTTCGCGAGAAGGTCGACCATGCGCTTGTGCGCGGCGTCGCGGCCGGTCAGGAGCTTGCCGTTCAGCAGCAGCACCTCGCCCGGCTTCCACGTGGCGACATCGGCCTTCGTGACCTGGTCGATCTGGACGCGACGGCCCTTCGACGTGTCGTATGTGAGCTTCGGCCAGTCGTCGAGCGACGGCGGTTCGAGCTTCGCGGGGCCGGAGCCGTCGAGCACGAAATGCACGTGCCGCGTGGCCGCGCAGTTCGGGATCATCGCGACGGGCAGGCTCGCGGCGTGCGTCGGGTAATCGAGGATCTTCACGTCGAGCACCGTCGTCAGGCCGCCGAGGCCCTGCGCCCCGATGCCGAGCGCGTTGACCTTCTCGTACAGCTCGATGCGGAGTTCCTCGACGCGCGACTGCGGACCGCGCGCGATCAGCTCGGGCATGTCGATCGGCTGCATCAGCGACTCTTTCGCCATCAGCATCGCCTTCTCGGCCGTGCCGCCGATGCCGAGACCGAGGATGCCGGGCGGACACCAGCCCGCGCCCATCGTCGGCACGGTCTTCATGACCCAGTCGACGATGGAGTCCGACGGGTTGAGCATCACGAACTTCGACTTGTTTTCCGAACCGCCGCCCTTCGCCGCGACCTCGACCTCGAGCGTGTCGCCGGGGACCAGCGAGACGTGGATCACGGCCGGCGTGTTGTCCTTCGTGTTCTTACGGCTGCCCGCGGGGTCGGCCAGCACCGAGGCGCGCAGCTTGTTGTCCGGATTCAGGTAGGCGCGGCGGACGCCCTCGTTGACCATGTCGTCGAGGCTCATCTTCGCGTCCCAGCGGACATCCATGCCGACGCGCAGGAAGACGTTGACGATCCCGGTGTCCTGGCACATCGGGCGATGGCCCTCGGCGCACATGCGCGAGTTGATCAGGATCTGCGCCATCGCATCGCGTGCGGCCGGCGACTGCTCCATCTCGTACGCCTTCGCGAGATTCCGGATGTAGTCGGTCGGGTGGTAGTACGAGATGAACTGCAGCGCGTCCGCGATGCTGTCGATGAGGTCGTCTTGCCGGATGGTCGCCATGGTCGTACCTGAGCGCGGGTGTCGTTGGCACGCCGGGCGGCGCGCGAAGGGGCGGGAGTATAAGCGATGCCCTTCGCGTCAGACACGCAGGCGCCCGCGAAAATCCCCTGCGGGATCGCTGCGTCCGCGAAAAGCCGCCCCCTATAATCGGCCCCGAGGATCAAGGGAGGCGCAGCCTCCGAGTCATCAGAAAACTTCGGGAGAGAGTGAGCATGTCTACGATCGAATCCGTCCTTCAGGAAACCCGGGTGTTCGAGCCCGATGCGTCGTTCGTCGCGCAGGCGAACATCAAGGGGATGGACGAGTACCGGCGCCTCTGCGCCGAGGCCGAGCACGACTACGCCGGCTTCTGGGGCCGCCTCGCCCGCGAGAACATCCTCTGGCAGACACCGTTCACCGAAGTGCTCGACGAATCCCGGGCGCCGTTCTTCAAGTGGTTCCAGGACGGCCGGTTGAACGTCTCGTACAACTGCCTCGACCGTCACCTCGGCACGCAGCCCGACAAGGTCGCGATCATCTTCGAGGCCGACGACGGTTCGATCACGCGGATCACCTATCGCCATCTCTATCACCGCGTCTGCGAGTTCGCGAACGGCCTGAAGAGCCGCGGCATCCGCAAGGGCGATCGCGTACTGGTCTACATGCCGATGTCGATCGAGGCCGTCGTCGCGATGCAGGCCTGCGCCCGGATCGGTGCGACGCACTCCGTCGTGTTCGGCGGGTTCTCCGCGAAGAGCCTCCAGGAACGCATCGTCGACACCGGCGCCGTCGCCGTGATCACCGCCGACGGGCAGTTCCGCGGTGGCAAGGAGATCCCGCTGAAGCCCGCCGTCGACGAAGCCTTCGCGATGGGCGGCTGCGACGTCGTGAAGCACGTGATCGTCTACCGCCGCACCGAGAGCGAGATCCACTTCCACGCGCCGCGCGACATCTGGTGGCACGACCTCGTCCGCGACCAGGCCGACGTCTGCGAACCCGAGTGGGTCGAGGCCGAGCACCCGCTGTTCATCCTCTACACGTCGGGTTCCACGGGCAAGCCGAAGGGCGTGCAGCACTCGAGCGCCGGCTACCTGCTCCAGGCCGTGCTGTCGATGATGTGGACCTTCGACTACAAGCCGAGCGACGTCTTCTGGTGCACGGCCGACGTGGGCTGGGTCACGGGCCACACGTACATCACGTACGGGCCGCTCGCCGTCGGCGCGACCGAGGTCGTCTTCGAAGGCGTCCCGACATACCCCGACGCCGGTCGTTTCTGGAAGATGATCCAGGAGCACAAGGTCACGACCTTCTACACGGCGCCGACCGCGATCCGCTCGCTCATCAAGGCGTCCGAGGCGACCGCCGGCAACCATCCGCGCAGCCACGACCTGTCGAGCCTGCGCCTGCTGGGATCCGTCGGCGAGCCGATCAATCCGGAAGCCTGGATGTGGTACCACGCGAACGTCGGTGGCGGCCGCTGCCCGATCGTCGACACGTGGTGGCAGACCGAGACGGGCGGCCACATGATCACGCCGCTGCCCGGCGCGACGCCGCTCAAGCCGGGCTCCTGCACGATGCCGATGCCCGGGATCATGGCCGCGATCGTCGACGAGACCGGTCAGGACGTCGAAATGGGCAAGGGCGGGATCCTGGTCATCAAGCGTCCGTGGCCCTCGATGATCCGCACCATCTGGGGCGACCCGGAACGTTTCGCGAAGAGCTACTACCCCGACGACTTCCAGGGCCGCTACTACCTCGCCGGCGACGGTGCCAACCGCGACCTCGACGGCTACTTCTGGATCATGGGCCGCATCGACGACGTGCTGAGCGTCTCGGGCCACCGCCTCGGCACGATGGAGATCGAATCGGCGCTCGTGTCGAATCCGCTCGTCGCGGAAGCCGCGGTCGTCGGACGCCCGCACGAGATCAAGGGCGAGGCCGTCGTCGCGTTCGTCGTGCTGAAGGGCGCGCGCCCGGAAGGCGCCGCGGCGCACGAGATTTCGACAACGCTGCGCAACTGGGTCGCCCAGGAGATCGGCCCGATCGCGAAGCCCGACGAGATCCGCTTCGGCGACAACCTGCCGAAGACGCGGTCCGGCAAGATCATGCGGCGCCTGCTGCGCTCGCTGGCGAAGGGCGAGGAGATCACGCAGGACGTCTCGACGCTCGAGAACCCGGCGATCCTCCAGCAACTGATGCATGCGGTGAAGTAAGGCAGCGCATGGAGTCCGCCGGATTCGAAGCGCCGGCGGGCGCCGCAGCGGCCGGGGCGCCCGCCGGTGCCCTTTCCTCCGGGCGCTGGCTGGCGCCCTTCCCTTTTCAGCGCTGCTTGGCTATCCTTCGCGCCCTTCGGCGGCCGCCAGCCGGTCGGCGGGGCTGCCGTGTCCACCGGCAGCAGCAGTCCTGCAGTACCGCGGAGAGGTGGATGAGCGGTTTAAGTCGCACGCCTGGAAAGCGTGTTTAGGTGAATAACCTAACGCGGGTTCGAATCCCGCCCTCTCCGCCACATCGAAGTTCGAAGTTCAAAACAAGCGCCTGCGGGCGCTTTTTTTGTTGCCGACGTTCGCTATCCAGTGCGCAAGAGGGCGAACGTCGGCCGGAGGCGCGCGCATCCTCTGCGAGCGGTGGCAGCCCTCAGGGTGGACGGACCACCGACCACGAACACGG